>NZ_JAHBCX010000020.1:0-82679 GCF_019955895.1 Pseudomonas sp. GL-B-12 | reverse complement strand
TCATTCCTGAACTGCAAAAGCGTGGCTTGTATCGTACTGAACCACAGAGCGGTACTTTCCGTTCGCGGTTACGGGACGATGGCGCTAACCATTTACCGGATTCTGCCTACGGCGCCTCATTCCGCTTTGATAAAGGTTTTCAGGACGGGGCATTTTGAAAAAAAGGGGCTCTCCAGGGCGCCCCTTTATTGAGCAAATGTCCTGATCAAAAGTATTTGAGCCATCTGATATCGCGACGGCGTGCCTTCAATTCCGCGAACCAGCGCACGGGTAAATACAGGGATAAAGCCAAGAGCACCGCCGTCAGCCACACAGCCCCAATGCTGTCGTAACCGAAAAAATTGCCTTGGTTCAATCCGAACAACGCCACGCTGACCAAATACAGCGCCTTGAGTACGTAAAGGTGGAGCAAGTAGAAGAACATCGGCGCCGCGCCAAAGACTGCCAATACATTGACCCACTTGCGTTGTTGAGCCCGTTCCAGGGCACGAAGCAGTAACAGGCCCATGCCCAAGGTCAGCGAAAGGAACAGCAGGGAGGGTGGGTATTTCGTAATGTTGAAGCAGCTCATGAGGGTTTGCGTGATGCCTTCATGGGCGACCCAATGCGCCTCGCCATAATCATTGACGGCTCGCAGTGCGACAAATCCGATCAGTGTCCCGGCCCCTGCAAGCAGCAGAGTACGTTGACGCTCTGCGGCCAAAATCTGGCCAGCAAACCAGGGGCCGATGCTGTACCCAAGAGCGATCACACCGATCCACGGCAGTACAGGATACGAGGTGCGCAGACGCAAGCCGTCGGAGAAATCGATCCAGCCGCGATCATGCAGAATCGCCCAAGGTATATGCATGGGCGAGCCTGTCGCGAAGTGCACATTATCCAGCAGGTTGTGCCCGGCCACGATCACCAGGCCCAGGCAGCACAGAATGGGCCTGGGTAACCAGACCAGTCCGGCCAGGGCAATCATGCAGATGCCAATGGCCCAAATCACTTGCATGTAAATCGCCGTAGGCGGGAACTGAAATGTCCAGGCGAAATTCACCAGGGTGAACTCCAGCAGTACCAGGAACAGACCGCGCTTGAATAAAAAGGCTGACACATCGCCCTTGCCCTGGTGCTTTTGGCCATACAGGTAAGCGGAAAGTCCGGTGAGCAGTATGAAAACCGGCGCACACAAATGGGCAAGTGTGCGGCTGAAAAATAGCGCTGGCTCAGTGGAGCCGATGTCCATCGGGTCTGCTACCTGACGGTGCAAAAAGAACGTTTCGCGCACGTGATCCAACAGCATAAGGAGGATTACCAATCCCCTCAGGGCATCGATGGACAGCAGGCGTTGGTTCAAGCGTGTGATGGGTGGGATGTGAGTAGAAGTTGTCATCGAATGTCGCAAGCTGGGAATGGATGGCTCTGCCAGTGGCGACTGACAGTGCACGCTTGCATTAGTTATAACATAACAAATCAACCAAGGGCGACCGCCTGATTGCGTTGATAGCTGTCTACAGAGACGCCTTCAACTCAAGGAATGCGTCCCGCAATCGAGCGTCGCCTGAGTTCGGCCTGAACTCCTTGAACTGTTTAATGGAGCATCAGCCTGGGAACTGATCCCCAAACATAGGGTACCCGCCGGCGGAACCGTCACGTGTGGCCTCGTCCTGAATCACATCCCAGTGTTCGACCATCACGCCGTCCTCAAGGCGCAGGATATCGACCACGACCCAGTTCGCCGGCTGGCCGATGCCAGTGAAGCGACCGTGCAACATGACGAAGTCGCCTTCAGCGACTGCCAGTTGGCATTCGTAACGCAAATCGGGCGCTCCTGCGGCGACCAGTTCGAACAGACCCTCGCGACCAGGGGGTACATGGGCACTGTGCTGGATATAGGAGGGCGACCAGTAGCGTTCGGCCGCAGCCAGATCCTTGCGATTGAACAGGGTTGCGAAGCCTTCGAGGACGATGGCCTTGTTCTCGGCGGGGGTGAGTGAAGTCATGGTCGGTTTCCTGCTAACAAAGTAAAGGGGAGGGCGGCTGTAGGGCCGCCCAATATCGCCTTGTGGACTCAGCCGAAAGCCGGTCCGTTTGCAATCATGTCGTTGAACGCGTTCACCCAGGCGTGCTCGTTCGGACCAGGATTGGCGCGCATGGCTTCAGCGGGCGCGACCAGGATTTCGTCCACGCCGCTCTCGAATTGCGCCATGGCGCCGGCAATGAACTGGTCGAGGGGAATGGCGCGCTCTTCCTCGCTGCTGTCGAGCAACTCGGTGCGTACCCAGGGTGGTGCGATCTCGACCAGTTGGACGCCGTGTTCGCGCAGCAGATAGCGCTGCGACAAGGTGTAGGAGTGCAACGCTGCCTTGGTCGCCGAGTAGACCGCCGTCACGGCCATGGGTACGAAGCCGAGTACCGAGGAGACGTTGACGATGACCGCATCCGGCTTGGCCTTCAGATGCTCGACCAGCGCCGAGCTCATGCGGATCGGACCCAGCAGGTTGGTGGTGACGGTCGAGACGGCAAGCTCATCGTCCACCGGACCTTCTGCATGATCGAGCAGCATGATCCCGGCATTGTTGATCAGCACGTTGAGCTCAGGGTAATTGGCGATGAGCTGTTGCGCTGCTGACTGGATGCTGGTCGTGTCGTTGATGTCGAGTTCGATGGCGGCCATGCCGGGGTTGGCGTCGAGCGTCTGCTGCAGTCGCTCCTTGCGGCGTCCGGAGATGATCACTTTATTGCCCAGCTTGTGGAAGGCTTCGGCCAGGCCCTGGCCAATGCCGGATCCGCCGCCAGTGATGAAGATCGTGTTGCCAGTCATGCGCATGAGGGATTTCCTTGAACGAAAAAGTCAGGGCGTCCGCCACGCTGCCAGGTCGATCAGCTCGACCGCTGCGTCGCGGGGTATGGCGCTAAATTGGCAGCTTCGGCAGGATCGGAGTAGACGCTGTGGCCGGCTATCTTCTATGCGTCGGATGCATAAGCACCGCCGGCATCGTCAAGCAGGCTGGCGACAAGATGTTCGATCAGGGCGCGGCCGGCCCTGCGGGTTCGCGAGCCGTGGGGGAAGTAGGCATGCACAGGTACGGATTCGGTTTTCCAATCGGTGAGCAGCGCGACGAGTTCACCGCTTTCAAGCTCCCGCCGGCACGCCCAGGCCGTTGTCGAGGTGATCCCCAAGCCGGCAGTTGCCGCCGCGACAGCGCCCTCGTTTTCGTCGGTCGAGAAGTGCGCCTCGAGCTGAATCGTCCTGGTCTCGCCATCGCGTTTGAACATCCATCCACTTGGGACTGTCGAGGCTGGACCGGCGATGATTCGATGTGATTGCAGGTCTTCAGGCGTAGTTGGCTCCCCAGCGGCGCGCAAGTAGGACGGTGAGGCGAGAATGTATCTGGAGATCGTCATGATCTGACGGCTTGTTGCACTGGAATCCACCAGCCGTCCCAACCTTATCGCTACATCGATATTTTCGCGCACCAGATCCTGCCAATGATCGGCAAGCAGGACCTGGATATGCAGGTTGGGGTGTATCGCCGCGAACGGCGCTATGCGCGGAATGATTTCCCTTACAGCGATGCTCGTTGGCATGCTGATCCGCACGACCCCGCGCAGCTCCTGGCCCCCGCGAACGCTTTGCTCGGCTTCTTCCACCGCGGCGAGGATAGGTTCCATGCGCGAGAGAAAGTCCGCCCCTGCCTCGGTCGGTACGACGGCACGTGTCGATCTCGCCAGCAGCAGGGTGCCGAGATCGGTTTCGAGCTCGGCGACAATCCTGGAGACCTGGGATTGAGAAAGACCCACTTCGCGTGCCGCAGCCGAAAAGCTGCCCAGTCGCGCCACCCTTGTGAAAAGCCTGTAGGAGAAAAGGTCCTTCATGGGTTAGCTCCATCCAACAGTCAGAATGCACCCGCTGGCAGAAGCTACGGTGAAACGGGCAGTAAGCTGGCGCATCGCTGCTTGGGTGAGTGTTTTTTTTGAGGGTAGGTAGCTGGGGCACTATGACCCCAGCTACCAGTGGTGCAAATGATCACGCAACTTCGGTATGGAAAGGATAGTCCGTGTAACCCACTTCCGTGCCGCCGAAGAACGACTCGCGGTCGTACGGGTTCAGCGGCCAGCCATTGCGCAGGCGCTCGGGCAAGTCAGGGTTGGCGATGAAGTGGCGGCCGAACGCGACCAGGTCTGCATCGCCGGCCTCAAGGATCGCGTTGGCCGATTCACCGGAGAAACCGCCCGCCGCGATCAGGGTGCCCTTGTAGTGCTGGCGGATGAGTTGGGACGCCACCGGATTCTGATCCCGGCGCTCGTCTTCGGCGACACCCAGGATGCGCGGCTCGATCAGGTGCAGATAGGCGAGGTCCAGCTTGTTCAGCTCGCGCGCGACATAGGTGAACAGGCCAATGGGGTCGCTGTCGGACATGTCGCCGAAATTGCCGCTCGGCCCCAGACGCACCGCCACCCGATTGCTGCCCCAGACGGAGATCACCGCCTTTACCGCTTCGAGCAGGAAACGGCTGCGGTTCTCGAACGAGCCACCGTAGATATCCGTACGTTTGTTGCTGCCGTCCTGGAGGAATTGATCGAACAGGTAGCCGTTGGCCGAGTGCAACTCCACGCCGTCGAATCCGGCTGCGATACCGCGTTCGGCCGCGGCGCGGAAGCTCTCCACCAGCCCGCGGATTTCCGCGATGGTCAGTTCGCGCGGCGGGCTGCCGGGGGTCCAGCCGGTCTCGGTGAAGGCGAGGCCGCCGTGGTCCACGACGGAAGGGGCCACCGGCTGGGCGCCGCCCGGCTGCAGGAGGCTATTGGACTGGCGCCCCGCATGATAGAGCTGCAGAAAGATTTTGCCGCCCTTGGCATGAACCGCATCGGTCACGAGCTTCCAGCCGGCGATCTGGCTGTCGTCATACAAACCGGGAGCACCGAGGTAGCCATTGCCATTGGCTGCGGCGATAGTCGCTTCGCCGATCAACAGGCCACCGGCGGTGGTACGCTGGGCGTAGTACTCGGCCATCAACTGGCCAGGGATGGCGCCCGGCTCGGCACGCATACGGGTAAGTGGCGCCAGAACGACGCGATGGGAAATCTGGTGTGGACCTATCTGGATGCTCGTATGCAGTTTGGACATGACAACGATACCTATCAGTGGTGGGATGGGGCCAATGTAGGCGTAAAGTTCGCGGAGAAAAATATCCCGCGATGCCGAACATTTCGGATGTTTTTTCCGTAATCCCGCCTTGTTGGTGGGGTTCTATCGGAGCAGGCAGGAAAAGTGATGGAAAGTCTGAATGGCATCTCGATGTTCGTGCAGGTTGCCGAAACGCGCAGCTTTACCGAGTCCGCCCGCCAGTTGGGGGTGTCATCCTCGACCGTGGGCAAAACCATTGCGCGGATGGAGGAGCGCTTGCATGTGCGGCTGTTTCATCGCAGCACACGCAGCATCACGCTGACGGCCGAGGGGACCCTGTTCCTTGAGCGCTGCCGCCGCATCCTCAGCGAGGTCACCGCTGCCGAGTCCGAGCTGTCAGGCCTGGCTGGCAGTCCACGGGGGCGACTTCGCGTGGGCACTCCGCTACTGGGCGACCTGATGATGCCGGCCTTTGACGGGTTCATGGAGCAGTATCCGGAAGTCGAACTGGATATCGATTTTTGCGACCGCATGGTCGATGTGATCGAGGAGGGGTTCGACGCGGTGATTCGCACCGGCGAGCAAACCGATTCTCGCTTAACTGCGCGTCGCCTGGGTTCCTGCGCACATGTGCTGGTGGCGTCGCCGACGTATCTCAAGCGGCATGGTGTACCCACTTATCCGCGTGAACTGGAACGCCATTCATGCCTGCAGCACAAGTTCCCCGCGACGGGAAAGCTGGAGCGTTGGCCGCTGCGGCTCGAAGCCTCCGAGGCTGAATTGGTGCTGCCCGCCACGATGACGTCGAACACGATCGAGCCTCTTGCCTACTCCGCAATCCAGGGCAGGGGGATTGCTTTTCTGCCTGCTTTCCTGGTACGCGAAGCGTTGGAAAGCGGCCAGCTGGTCACAGTGCTGGACGACTACATAGACCGCCAGGTCGTCTTCTGGATGCTGTGGCCAGCCAACCGTTATGCCTCGCCCAAGTTGCGCGTATTCATTGACTACATGAGTGCGCACTTGCGCATCTGATCGTTTACGCCTGCAGCTTCAGGCGCACGCCGTCGCGGTTGGAGATTTCGATGGCATCGATCAATTCGTGCATGCGCATGGCATCCGCCATGGTAGGTGCAACGTGGGTGCCGTCGCGCACATCCCTGGCGTAGGCGGCATACAGGTTGGCCAGTTCCTGCTGGCTGCCGCCCAGGTCATTCTCCGGCAGCCAGTTGTAACTCGACGGCACCGTGAGTGTATGCATGGGTTGCGAGTCGCCCTGGGCCGCTTCGATGGTATTGAAGTGGTCGCCAAAACTGGTGGTGTTCCAGATCTTGAGATCGCCCTGGGTGCCGGTCAGGTCCAACTGTATGCCATGGTTGTTGCGTTTCCCCGCTTCGATATGGACCGTCAGCACAGCCCCGTTGGAGAAGGTACCGTTGACCAGGATCTGGTCAGCCGTTGTGTGTTTCAGTACCTCGCCTGTCTCGATCAGCGTCACTTCCGGGAACTGGTTTACAGTCAGAGCACTGATGCTCTGCGGATGGCCCAGCATGCTGAACACAGCATCGAAATAGTGACCGCCATAGATGGAAAGCAGGCTGGAGAAGTTCTCCGGCGGGATGGTGAAGTACAGGGCGGCGATGCGTTCGCGTTGGAAGTATTCGACGCTGATATGCAACCGTACTGAACGCAGTTCCCCGATGTAGCCATCCTTTAACAGATCGCGTACGTAGCGATAGTCCGGGTTCAGTCGACGCTGCAGTCCGACGATATGCCGAACGCCAGCTTTCTCGGCAAGTTCCATCAGTTCCTGCGACACGGCCTTGCTGGGCGTCAGCGGCCATTCACAGTACACATCTTTGCCGGCGGCGATGGCTGCCCGTACGGTGGCCTCGTGCTGTGGTGCCGTGTTGAGCACGAGCACCAGATCCACTTCCGGATGGTTGACCAGAGCCTCCACGGAATCGAGGGCAAAGCGGATGCCGTGGCGCAGTGCCAACCCGGCGGCTTTTTCCGGACTGCGACTGTGGACTGCCGTCAGCTCATAGTCGGGAAGCAACTGGAGGGCGGGCAAGTGGCCGTACTCGGCCCAATTACCGACGCCAATGAGACCCACTCGAATTTTTGATGACAGGGTCATGGAAGCTCCTGAGCCTGGTTTGAAGGGAAAGGTTGCGTTGTCGGGCGGGACAAGAAGCCCGGTCACCCAGTGTAGGAAGAGATGCAGTCGGGAAAAATGCGCCAGAGATCCGAACACTTCGGACGCTGGTGTCCGCAATACTGCGCATCAGGGCTGCACTATGTCTCGGAGAGAGGCCGGTTGTTTCGCTTTCAGGATCTCTCCTGTTTTGAGAAGCAAACCGGCCATACGCGGTTCTGATGCAAACGTTAAACGGTCACCACGATCTTTCCGATCTGCTGGTTGGTTTCAAGAAAGCGGTGCGCTTCTTGGATGCTATCCAGTGTAAAGGTCTTGGCAATGATCGGCCGCAGCGCGCCCGATTCGAGTCCATTCAGGATGAACGCCTTGGCCCGCGACAAGGTCGCCGGGTCGGAAACGATTTCAGAATAGAGGTAGCCCTTGAGGGTCAGGCTTTTACCCAATACGGTGAACAATGGGAATGGCGTGGGCTCCGGGCTCAACGCACCGTACTCGAGCAGGATTCCGCCCTTGGCCATGCTTTGGGTGAGAGGTACGAAGGAGGGGCCGCCTATGGGATCGAAAACGACACGGGCACCCAATCCGCCGGTCAGCGCCATTGTCGCTTCGACAATATCCTCTTCCTCGCTGACAATGACGTGTGCAGCACCTGCATCCAGCAACGCCTGTTTCTTTGCCCGGGTGCGGGTAACGGCGACGGCGGTGGCGCCCACCATTCTGGCTATCTGAAAGGCAGCCAAGCCGACGCTGCTGGAAGCTGCGGTAACCAGAACACAATCACCTTTTTGCAGTTTTGCCTGCTCGACCAATGCACCCCACGCTGTAACGTACTGCATCCAGGAGGCCGCGGCCTGTTCAAAAGACAGGTTTTCGGGATGCTTGACAGTGAGGTTGGCGGGCACGTTCGCCAATTCGCCATAAGTGCCCCAGCGTGCAATGTCCAGTGGCGGAATGACGCTGACAACATCGCCTGCCTTGAAGTCAGTGACGCCGGTACCGACCGCGACGACAACGCCGGCGGCTTCATACCCCAGACGACTTGGAAATTCTGCCTCTTGCAGGTAGGCATTGTTGCGGAACATGACTTCCGCCCGGTTCAGCCCTATGGCTTTTACTTCAATTTGCACCTCGTCCGATCCTGGAGCAGGCACATCGACTGCTTCCAGCTTCAAGACGCTTGCGTCACCGTACTCATGGATTCTGACAATGCGGGCCATCGTTACCTCTGTTGTAATCAAGGGGCCGGGGTGAATGCCGACCTGATTTGAGTGAAAGCCGGGACCCAGGGAATGCTCGGCTTTATGAGCGTGCCTGAGTCATGGCAATCGAATATAGGCTTTGGCCCCCTCTCGGATAAAGGACTAGGATGGCGCAACACTAGAAACAATGGGTTTCCAATGGATCGTCTCACCCAGATGGCCACATTCGTCAAAGCGGTACAACTCGGTTCCTTCAGTGCGGCGGCGGACGATCTCAATCTATCCCCGCAACTGGTAGGTAAACAGGTGAAAATGCTCGAACAGCATTTGGGGGTGTCGCTGCTTAACCGAACGACTCGCAAACAAAGCCTCACCGAATTTGGTCGCGCGTTCTATCCACGGGCAAAGATGATCCTTGCCGATATGGACGCTGCAGAAAGCATGGCCGCCGTGACGCGGGGGGTTCCAAGCGGTCGACTGAGAATTAACGCACCCGTCACATACGGTATGCGTACGTTGTCGCCGCGCCTGCTGGAGTACATGGTCAAGTATCCGCAGGTCTCAGTGGACCTGACGTTATCAAACGAGATTGTAGATCTCGTTGAAGACGGCTATGACGTAGTGTTTCGGGTAGGTGAGCTTTCGGACAGCGGTTTGAAAGCGTTGCCATTGAGACCCTACCAGATGGTGCTCTGTGCTGCGCCGTCCTATCTGGCGCGCCGGCCTCGCATTACTACACCCTGGGATCTGCAACAGCACGAATGCCTGGGCTTTGCGTATTCCGACGGGCGCTCGCACTGGAGTTTCGACGGGAAAGAAGGGCGTATAGACGTGCCAATTACAAGCAGATTGACGATTAATCAGGGCGATCCGCTACTCGCAGCCGCCGTCGCTGGATTGGGTGTGATGCTTCAGCCATTGGAACTGGTCAAGGATGCACTGAGGGATGGGACGTTGGTCAGTCTATTGCCTCACTACGAGGTGCCGGTTTCACCCATGAACCTTTTATATGCGCCTGACCGTCGGTTGACTCCCAAGCTGCGAAGCTTTCTGGACTTTGCCAGTGCTGCGTTTGGCCCAAATCCATGATCGATCTGCACCTTCGAGCCCTTGAGTCTGATATCGCTCACTGCCTTTCGAGCAAGTGCTCGAGGAACAATCCCGCCGCGACCGACAACGCCTCTCGCGATCTCACGCACACGCTGAGTTCGCGGGTGGCCCACGGCTCATCCAGCCTGATCGCCTTCGCACCGTCCATTTTGTAAATCGCCGCGCTCCCCTCGGGCATGATGCCTATGCCCAGGCCGGCCTGAACCATCAGGCATAGCGCGTCGTAGCTGGAGACTTCCATGCGAATTTTCAGCGAACGCCCCAGGTCGTTGGCCGCCTTGATCAACTGAAAGTTGAGATGAGTACCACTGCGCAAGGCAATGTATTCGTGATCCAGGGTTTCGCTGAATTTGACGGAGCCGCGTGTCGCCAGCGGATGCCCAAGGGGAACCAATAACACCAATCGATCGGTACGAAACGGGAAAACCTCGATATCGGCACCGTGCGGAAGACGGGTGAAGATGCCAATGTCTGTGCGATTTTCGGACACCGCCTTGGTGATGGCCAGGCTTTGCTTTTCTTCGAGGCTGATGTTGATCAGTGGGTACAGTTCCATGAACGACTTGATCAGGCCCGGGAGGAATTGGGTGATGGCGGAAATATTGGCCAGGACATGCACCGAGCCACGGCGGCCGTGGGAGTAGTCACGCATCTGCACCACGATTTCATTGAGGTTGTTCAATGCACTGCGCGCCATGAACAGTAGCGACAGACCGGCATCGGTCGGGGCGATGCCTTTGTTGGTGCGGTTGAGCAGTTTCGAGTCGAGCAGTTCTTCCAGCTCGCTGAGCCGTTTGCTGACCGCCGCCGCGGCGATGTGTTCGCGCTTGGCGGCGGCAGCAATGGTGCCTTCTTCAACGACACTGACAAAGAGTCGCAACGAGACCGGGTCGAGTTTCATGGGAAGTACCGGTTTGGCCTGAATGGCCAGCATAGTACTTCCTCCGGCATTGGCTCAGAACGCCCCGGACAACAGATGGCCGGCGTTGGGCACTTGCGCCTTGAGGCCAAGGGTTTTCAACATTTGGTAAACGGTGGCGATCGATGCCGACAGCACCGGTTTGTCGAGACGATCCTGGACAAGCTGGATCGCGGGTAGCGACGGCATTTGCACGCAGCAGGACAACACCACGCCATCGGCCTGGCCTATGTTCAGCTTGTCGGCGTGAGCCAGCAGATTCATCGGGTCCAGACGCCCGACTTCGTGGTTGTCGGAAACCTCCAGGCTGATGGAGTCGACCACTTCGATTCCGGCCGCTTCGATGTAGTCGATGACCTGCCGGGTCAGCGGCTTCATGTACGGCGTGATGATCGAGACTTTCTTGTAGTCGAGCATGTGCAGGCTATCGATCAGCGCACCGGCGGAGCTGAGTACCGGAGCGGTCGATTGATTGGAGGCCACGGTTTTACTCAGGCGATCCTGCGAGACTTGGTGATAGCCCGCGCCCTGGCACATGATCGCCACCAGGCAGGCATAGGCCATGACATCCACTCGCGCATCGCTCAGTTCCAGCGCGCAACGGTCGCTGTCGATGTCCATCTTTTTCAGCTCTTCGGGGCTGACGTGCATCATGCGCATGCGTGAGGAGTGAAAGGTAAAATGCTCTTCGGGAAACAGTTCGTAGCGCGAAGTCAGCATGGCCGGAATTTCGGTTTCCATCGTCGTGTTGGAGCTGGGGACGATTTGGCCGATGCGAAAATTTTTCATGGGTTTTTCCTTTGAACGGTCGGGTCAGTTGCCGCTGGTGAGTTGAACGCCTTTGGTTTCCTGCAGCGTGAACACCATGACGGCGGCGATGACGTAGGAAACGGAGGCAAGGGAAATGGTGGCGGTGAAGCCGATGAGCGGGATCAGCACCGGGACCAGCTTGATGCCGGCGATGGCGCCGACCCGGCCGAAGTTGAAACAGAAACCCGACGCGGTAGAACGGATGCTGGTCGGGAACAACTCCGAGTACCAGGCGCCGAACCCGCTGAAATAACCGGTGAAGAAGCCCAGCAGTGCGGCCAGCGAACCGAGGGCGATGACGTTCTGGGTGGTGAACAGCAGCTTGCCGTCGGTCAATGGCATCAAGGTCGCCGAGTAGGCAAACACCGGCACCATGATCGCCATGCCGCCAAAAAACACCGCGAACGACAAGCGACGACCGATGCTTTCGGCCAGGTAACCGTAGGCCAGGTAACCGAGGGTGGCGCCGATGCCGATCCAGATGACAAACACCGGAGCCTGATCGATACGCACGTTCAGAATGCTCTGCAGGTAAGCCGGCATGAAGGTGGTGATGATCCAGTAGCCGTACATGCCCAGTACCGAAATGCTCAGGCCCAGCAAGGTCACTTTCAGATACTGCGGACGGAAGATTTCCATCAGCCGGCCTTTGTCGGCGTTACGGCGCATGAACTCGCGGTTGGCCAGCCACACCGGCGATTCCTTGACGAACAGCCAGATGAACACCAGGGTGAAATACGCCGGGATCGAGGCATAGATGAACAAGTTTCTCCAGGATTCAGGATTCCCGCCATCGAGGAACGTCCAGGCGAAAATCGCTGCCAGCAGACCACCACCCGACCAGCCGGTCTGCATCACCGCAAAGGCCTTGGCGCGACCGGCCGCAGGCCAGATCTCCGACACCAGTGCCGCCGCGGCGGACCACAAGCCACCGACGGCGATGCCCACGCAGAAGCGGAATACATTGAGCTGCCACAGGCTGTCGGCAAAAGCACAGAGCAAGGTGCCGGTGCCATAGACGAAAACCGACAGCATCATGGTTTTCTTGCGGCCGATCTTGTCGGAAATGTTGCCGAGGAAGAAACCACCGATGCCGGTGGCCAGCAGAAACCAGGCAACCGTGGAGACCACATCGCCCAGACCGACGGCGAAGGTCTTGGCGACCGCCAGGAGGACAAAGCCAAAGATGGTGGCATCCAGCGCGTCAAACAGCCAGGCGGCCCAGGAGCCCCCCAACGTCACGTAACGCTGGTTGGCGGTCAGTTGACCGACTCCGTCGACGACAGACGCTTGCGCCGTGGAACTGACGGCTAGGGTTTTCATGGTTCAACCTCGCGGGTTTGCGTTTTTATTCTTGGAGCCCGTGTGCCGAAAGGTGATCGGCACCGGAGTGGTCATGTGCGACCGATGTTAGGAGAGGTAAAAGCGGTTCGTATATCAGCCATTCACGAGCCTGCCATCGCGGGTGGCGATGACAGTGGGGAGGTGCAGGAGCATCTGCTGTGCCTTTTGCACCGGCAGTGCTGTTGTGGGCATCACACGACTTGTTTTTTCTGCGCGGCGAAAGCCGTGTTAAAAAATGTTATTGGTAAAAAATACTTCACATAATCTGATCACTGGTAGATGATCTCCATCAGCCGGTATGACAATCTGATAACACGACAAAAACAGGATTGCCTTGATGTTCGATGAGATCCCGACTCACGTCCTGAATCACAGCGCCCCTCAGCAGGCTTATCCGCGTGGTGCTGATTCTGTCTACCGCTGCCCTATTCACAACGCGGCCAACGTCTGCGCCTTGCAGGCGTGGAAGCAATCGCTGCTTTTCTCTGGAGTACCCCATGAATAACAAGAATGTCGGTGTGGTCGGTCTGGGCGCGATGGGGCTGGGCATTGCCCGCTCGTTGTTGCGCAGCGGTTTTAATGTGCATGCCTGTGATGTGCGCACTGCCGTAACAGAGCAGTTCGCCGGGGAGGGCGGTGTGGCTTGCCTGTCACCGTCGCACATGGCCGCCGAGTGTGACGTGATCATTACCGTGGTGGTCAACGCCGAGCAGACCGAGACCGTATTGTTTGGTGAGGGTGGTGCCGTGGCCGCTCTGCGGCCGGGCAGCCTGGTGATCGGCTGCGCCACAGTCGCTCCGACTTACGCGGTGGACCTGGGCCAGCGCCTGGCCGCGTTGGGCCTGCTGTATCTGGATGCACCGATTTCCGGTGGCGCGGCCAAGGCTGCCGCTGGTGAGATGACCATGATGACCTCGGGCCCGGCCGACGCCTACGCCAAGGCTGAGTCGATCCTGGCTGGCATGGCCGGCAAGGTGTATCGCCTGGGTGACGTCCATGGCCTGGGTTCGAAGGTCAAGATCATCAATCAACTGCTGGCTGGGGTACATATTGCCGCCTCTGCCGAAGCCATGGCGCTGGGCCTGCGTGAAGGGGTCGATGCCGATGCACTGTATGAGGTGATCACCCACAGCGCCGGTAATTCCTGGATGTTCGAAAACCGCGTTCCGCACATTCTAAAGGCTGACTACACGCCGTTGTCCGCGGTGGATATTTTCGTCAAGGACCTGGGCCTGGTGCTGGATACCGCCCGGGCCAGCAAATTCCCGCTGCCGCTGTCGGCCACCGCCCACCAGATGTTCATGCAGGCGTCCAGTGCCGGCTTCGGTCGTGAGGACGACTCGGCGGTGATCAAGATTTTCCCGGGCATCGAATTGCCGACTGCCAAGCCTGAGCCTGTTTGAGGAACACCCCATGACTACCTCCACCGCACGCCCGCTGCTGGGCTGCATCGCCGACGATTTCACCGGCGCCACGGACCTTGCCAACATGCTGGTACGCGGCGGTATGCGCACCGTGCAAAGCATTGGCATTCCGAGCGCAGAAGTGGCTGCCGGGCTTGATGCCGATGCGATCGTCATTGCCTTGAAGTCGCGTACCACGCCGGTCGCCGAAGCAGTCGAGCAGTCCCTCGCCGCGCTGGCCTGGCTGCGCGAACAAGGCTGCGAGCAGATTTTTTTCAAGTATTGCTCGACGTTCGACTCCACCGCGGCCGGCAATATCGGCCAGGTCAGCGAAGCACTGCTGGGCGCACTGGGTAGCGACTTTACCCTTGCGTGCCCGGCGTTCCCGGAAAATGGCCGGACGATCTTTCGCGGCCATCTGTTTGTGCAGGATCAACTGCTCAGCGAGTCGGGCATGCAGAACCACCCGTTGACGCCGATGACCGATGCCAACCTGGTTCGCGTGCTGCAATCGCAGACCCGCCTGAATGTCGGTCTGTTGCGCTACGACACGATTGCCCGTGGCGCTGAGCAGGTGCGGGCGCGAATCGCTGAGCTGAGGGCTCAAGGTGTCGGCATGGCCATCGCTGATGCCTTGTCGGACAGCGATCTGTATACCCTCGGTACCGCTTGTGCTGATTTGCCGTTATTGACGGGTGGTTCGGGGCTGGCCCTGGGCCTGCCGGAAAACTTCCGTCGCGCCGGCAAACTGCGCGATCTCGACGCCTCGAAACTTCCGGCGGTGTCCGGCGGGGAAGTGGTGTTGGCCGGTAGTGCTTCGATCGCCACCAATGGACAAGTGGCCGCCTGGCTCGAAGCCGGCCGGCCAGCTTTGCGGATTGATCCGTTGGCCTTGGCGGCGGGGGAACCGGTGGTGGCGCAAGCCTTGGCCTTCGCCCGTGATAACGAGCAAACCGTATTGATCTACGCCACCAGTTCACCGGAAGAGGTCAAGTTGGTGCAACAGCAACTGGGCGTCGAGCAGGCCGGTAGCCTGGTGGAAAACGCCTTTGGCGAAATTGCCCACGGCTTGCTCCAGAATGGTGTGCGCCGCTTCGTGATCGCCGGCGGAGAAACCTCAGGTGCTGTGGTCCAGGCGTTGGGTGTGCAGTTGCTACAGATCGGCGCGCAGATTGATCCGGGTGTACCGGCGACGGTCAGCAGTACCGAGGAACCTTTGGCGCTGGCACTCAAGTCGGGCAACTTCGGTGGCCGGGATTTCTTCAGTAAAGCCTTGAACCAACTCGCCCAGGTCGGAGATGCGCAATGAGTAACGAGAACGCCCTGCGCGAAGAAATCTGTGAGGTCGGCCGCAGCCTTTATGAGCGCGGTTATACCGTCGGCAGCGCCGGCAATATCAGCGCGCGCCTGGATGACGGCTGGTTGATCACGCCGACGGATGTGTGCCTCGGGCGCCTCGATCCGGCAACCATCGCCAAGGTCAATCTGGCCGGCGAATGGGTGTCCGGTGACAAGCCTTCAAAGACTCTGGCGTTGCATCGCCAGGTCTACGACCGCAACCCGGGCGTCGGTGGTGTGGTGCATACCCATTCCACACACCTTGTGGCGTTGACGCTCGCAGGTGTCTGGCAGGCGAACGACATTCTGCCGCCGTTGACGCCGTATCAGGTCATGAAAGTCGGGCATATCCCGTTGATCGCCTACCAGCGACCCGGCTCGCCGAAGGTTGCCGAACAGGTCGCGCTGCTGGCCAACAGCGTTCGCGGCGTGATGCTCGAACGGCTGGGGCCGGTGGTCTGGGAGAGTTCGGTATCCAGGGCCAGCTACGCCCTGGAAGAGCTCGAGGAAACCGCGCGGCTCTGGCTGATGAGCAATCCCAAGCCCGATCCTCTCGATCAGGCGGCGCTGGACGAGTTGCGAGAGACATTCGGTGCGCACTGGTAGAGCGCTGATTTTTTAACACGATAGAACATGACAGATAGATAACGCAGGCCCTGTCCGGGAGACGCTCAGCGACTCTCGATGGCCCCGGCTTGCCTAAAAATACAATAACAAGAGGAATTCCAGGCATGACTCGCCTTCACTGTGGCATTTTCAGAAGAATCCTTTCGTTCACCCGGTGTGGAGGGCTTCTGAAATGAGCCCGTTAATCCTGATGATTACCGCTGGGGCAGGCATCGCTCTGTTGTTGTTCCTGGTGCTCAAGTACAAGTTCCAGCCCTTCGTGGCCTTGATGCTGGTGAGCATTCTGGTGGCGCTGGTGGCCGGGGTGAAACCGTCCGACCTGGTCGCCACCATCGAAGGCGGCATGGGCAAGACCCTGGGCCATATCGCGATCATCATTGCCCTGGGCGCGATGATCGGGCGGATCATCGAGCTCTCCGGCGGTGCCGAGGCGCTGGCCAAGACGCTGATCACCCGTTTCGGCAACCGGCGTACGCCCCTGGCATTGACGATTGCCGGCTTCATGGTCGGGGTGCCGGTATTCTTCGAGGTCGGTGTGATCATCCTCATGCCGCTGGCCTATGGTATTGCCCGGCGTGCGCGCAAACCGTTGTTGGTGTTTGCGTTGCCGATGTGTGCGGCGTTGTTGACCGTACACGCCTTTCTGCCGCCGCACCCGGGTGCAGTGGCCGCTGCCAGCCAATTGGGCGCGGACCTGGGCCGCGTGCTGATGTTCGGGTTGCCGATCACCGCGTTCCTTTGCTATGTCGGTTACCGCGTGGCCGGGCGCATGACCCGTCGGGCGTACCCGATGACCGACGATATTCGTGCCGAGGTCTATGGTCCGCATGTCACCAACGAGGATCTGGCCGCCTGGTCCAATGGCAATGACATCAACGCTGAGCGAGCGGCTGAAGCCGTGTCGCATATGGGCCTGGAAGAGTCGACCAGCAGCATCGTTTCCAAATTGCCGCCGGCCCCCGCACCGGGTTTTGGCCTGATCGTCAGCCTGATCCTGTTGCCGATCATTCTGATTCTGCTGGGGACTCTGTCTACCTCGTTGCTGCCTGCCGAATCGACTCTGCGCGGCATCATGACCGTGCTCGGTGCGCCGCTGGTGGCGCTGCTGATCGACACCTTGCTGTGTGCCTGGTTGCTGGGTTCGCGTCGGGGCTGGAGCCGCACTCAGGTGTCCGACGTGATCGGTTCGGCCTTGCCTGGTGTCGCCATGGTGATTCTGATTGCCGGTGCCGGCGGTGTGTTCGGCAAGGTGCTGGTGGATACCGGAATCGGTGCCGTGGTCTCCGACATGCTGCGCACCACCGGTCTGCCGGTGCTGGCCCTGGGCTTTCTGCTGACCATGCTGTTGCGCGCGGTGCAGGGCTCGACCACGGTGGCGCTGGTGACCACTGCCGGCATCATCAGCCCGCTGATTGCGACCCTCGATCTCACCCCGAACCACATGGCTCTGCTGTGCCTGGCCATGGGCGGTGGCGGGTTGGCCATGTCCCATATCAATGACGCCGGTTACTGGATCTTCACCAAGCTGTCAGGCCTGAACGTGGCCGACGGTCTGCGCACCTGGACGGTGATGACCACCTTGCTCGGCACCTTGGGTTTCTGTATTACCCTGCTGATCTGGCCCTTTGTCTAACCCTTTACCTCAGGAGCTACCATGCCTCGTTTTGCAGCCAACCTCAGCATGCTCTACCCGGAACATGAGTTTCTGGATCGCTTCGCCGCCGCTGCCTCTGACGGTTTCGAAGCGGTGGAGTATCTGTTCCCCTACGACTACCGCGCTGAAGAACTCAAGCAACGCTTGAGCGACAACGGCCTGGTGCAGGCACTGTTCAACGCGCCGCCCGGTGATTGGGCTGCGGGGGAGCGGGGCACGGTGTCGTTGCCCGGTCGGGAGGGTGAATTCCGTAGCGGTTTTGATCGCGCTCTGGATTACGCCGGTGTGCTGGGCAATTCGCGCATCCATGTCATGGCCGGGCTGTTGCCGTCGGAAAGCGATCGCCCACGGCATCACGGCGTGTACCTGGAAAACCTCGCCTACGCCACCGCCCAGGCGGCCAAGGCAGGCGTCACCGTATTGCTCGAACCGATCAATACACGAGACATGCCAGGCTTTTTCCTCAACCGCCAGGATCAGGCCCAGGCCATCTGCAAGGAAGTGGGCGCCAGTAACCTGAAGGTTCAGTTCGACTGCTACCACTGCCAAATCGTCGAGGGCGACCTGGCGACCAAACTGCGTCGCGACTTCGATGGTATCGGCCATATCCAGATCGCCGGCGTGCCTGACCGGCATGAACCGGACCTGGGGGAAGTCAATTATCCCTATCTGTTCGAGCTGATCGACCAATTGGGTTATGACGGCTGGATAGGGTGCGAATATCGGCCACGGGGCAATACGTCTGCCGGCCTGCAGTGGTTGCGCGACTGGAAAGCGCGCCAGGCGCTATAGAGGAGGGCGGCGACGGGCTCCGCTGGATGCAGGAGCCCGTCGTTTCACGCCGGTGTACTGTCAGCCGGCAGCAACAGTTCGACACCCTGCTTGCGGATGCCATCGGCCGCCGCAGGGGTCAATGCGTCGTCACTGAGGATGATGTCGAACTGCTCGAGCCCGGCGATCCTGTACATGCTGAAGGTGCCGTATTTCGAACTGCTGGCCACCAGCACCACTTGCGAAGCCGATTGCATCGCGGCTTGCTTGACCTCAACCTTCAGCGCCGAAGGGGTGGTGAGGCCGCGACGCAAATCCCATGAACTGGTGGATATGAACGCGATATCGGTGACGATCTGACGCAAGGTGGCAACCGCCAGACTACCCACGCACGATTGATTGGAGTGATCCAGCTGCCCGCCGGTATGAATCACCGTGACATGGGGGGCTTCGATCAGTGCCTGGACAATACCGAAGTCATTAGTCACCACGGTCATGCCGGACAGCGCCTTGATGTAGGGGACGATTTCCAGCGTGCTGGTTCCCGCATCCAGGTAAATCGTCATGTCGGCATGCAATAGCCGGGCGGCGAGCCTGGCCATGGCCTGCTTCTGCGGCAACTCGACCACCGCCTTGATCTGATGGCTGGGCTCACTGTGCAGCTGGCTGGCGATCCGCACTCCACCCGTTACCGAGTAAGCACGACCGTCCTGCTCCAGCAACGCAATGTCGCGGCGTATGGTCATGTGCGAACAGTCGAACATTTCCATCAATTGATGAACGCTCAGCACCTGATGCTTGCGCAACTGTCGCAGCATCAATTCACGGCGCTGTTCAGGGATCATCGGTGCGCCGCTTTCGGCGGCGATGTCCTTTTGACTAGGCATTCGGGCTCCAGAATGAAGAAATCCGCAGACAAGGAAGGCGGGCAACCATAGTAGCGAATCTGCAGCTGGATCAGTAGCGGGATGAGGCATCGAGCTCATTACCCCTACGTAAAACGCCTGTTTCTACCTGTTCATAACCAGAGCTATTAGCTCCCTGGCTACGAACTCCGCGCTTCGCCGCATACACAGGTCTCACCCATTCAGGCGCCCGCTCTATGATGACGCGCGGCACCGGAATCGTTGGCTACATTACACAGCGATCAATCATTCAACACGAAGTACGGATGCTATTGACTCTCCGGCTTCAAGACGTTCCAGCAGACCGGGTTCTGCACGATCACTGGCCAGTGCCTGGTCGATGACTGCGGCAAGTGCCTGACTGCCAAGAATCAGTAAACCGTTATCGTCGCCCAGCACCAGATCACCCGGGCTCACCTGAACCCCGCCGCACTGCACCGGGACATTCAAGCGGCTCTCGGCGTTGCCGTGCAGTTTGGTGGTCAGCAGGCTGGTGCCACGGGCGAAAACGGGCAGTCCGGCTTCGCGCAGTTCAAGGATATCGGTCACCAGGCCATCGACCACGATGGCCCTGGCGCCTCGCGCTTGAGCCGCACAGGCGGTGACCGTGCCGACACAGGCGTGACGTCGATCACCGTTCATGTCGATCACCAGCACGTCGCCGTCTTGCAGGCTTGCCAAGGCGCGGTTGACAGCAATGGCATCGGCGTTGATCACGCTCAGCGTCACGGCGCGACCTACCACTTTGACGGCGCTCAGCATGGAACGAATTTCGCTACTGACAAAGCCGTCTTCAAGCAAATGCCCGAGGGTGGCGAAGCTGACCTGATGGAGCTTTTCAAGCAATTGAGTAGAGGCGTTCATGGCTTACCTCTGCGGCGCGCAATCAATGAGTTCGGCCACGCAATCGATCTCCAGTGCCACCCCCCAGAGTGCCACGCAGACCGTGGTGCGTGCTGGTGGCGCATGACCGAGTACCTCGGTATAGACCCGGTTGAAGGGTTCCAGCTGAGCTGGATCGGTGAGATAGCCGTTAACCTTGATCACGTGATCGAAGTCCGAGCCCGCCGCGATCAGGATCGCTTCCAGGTTGCGCAAGGTCTGGCGCACTTGCTCTTCGAAGCCTTCGGGTTGCTGGTCCAGTCCGCCTGTGGCGGGTATTTGACCGGCAGTGAACACCAGATGGCCGCTGACCACTGCCTGGGAGTAAGGACCGACCGGGCCGATTGTGCCGGGTGCTGCCTGGATGCGTTTCATGTATGAACCTCGCTGAGAATAGAGGCCCGCCGACCCGGCATGGGCGGCGGGCCGGTGAATCAGAACAATGCCAGGGTGTAGCTGACGAACACGCGGTTCTGGTCCTGATTGGCGTCGGCCTCGGAGTGCAGAACGCCATAGCGCCAACCGAAACCCAGGCCTGTGAACGTACCGTCCTGGATCACGTAATCCAGGGCCAGGTCACGCTCCCATTCCTGCTGATCGCTGCCGACAGTGGTCTTGATCTGGCTGCCTTTGAGATAAACCATCGACGCACGAAGGCCCGGTACGCCAGAGGCGGCGAAGTCATAGGCGTATTGGCCGAACCAGGTGCGTTCGCCGGCCCGGTTGAAGCTGGTGAGCATGCGGTCGGTGAACAGATACAGGCTTGCGCCACCGGCCCCTTTGTCCACCAGGGAACCCTGGTTGAGCTGGACGAAGTTGCTGCCATCGGAAACGCTCTGGTAACCGCCGGTCAACCCGTGGCCACCAAGGCTGTAGGTGAAGAGGGCGCTCCAGGTGCGGTTGTCGATTTCACCGGCACCGTTTCGGCTATAGCCACCGACCCGGAAACCGTCGGCCCGCCCGCTGGCCGTGCTGTTGGCGCCGTCAGAAGATGTATCGAAGTAGCGCAGGTCGGTCTTCAACGACTGGCCTTCGCCCAGTGCGAGCACATGCTGCAGCCCGAAAAAGTGCTGGGTGTAGTAGTCCTTGAGATTGGCCAGGTAATACTGGGCGGTCAGGTCTTTAGTGACTTTGTAGTCGGCACCGGCGAAGAGAAACTCGTTGCTCTCCTGACGCCCACCGCTGACCGCCAACCCGGTGCTATCACTGGAGCCACGCCCGGTAGCGTGCTCCAGACGGCCAGCGGTCAAGGTCAGCTTGTCGAGATCGCTGCTGGTAATCTGGCCGCCTTCAAAGGTCTGTGGCAACAGGCGACCGTCGTTCGCGACCAAGATCGGCAGCTTGGGCGTCAGCGTGCCGTAACGCATTTCGGTCTTGTTCAAACGGGCTTTTGCGGTCACGCCCAGGCGGCTCCATTCATCGGCAGCGCCATCACCTTCAGTCGGGATCATCGAGCTGCCGCGATGGCGGCCTTGGCCGCTGTCCAGAGTCAGGCCCACCAGCCCCAGCGCATCGACACCAAACCCCAGGGTGCCGTCGGTAAATCCGGAGGTGTAATTGAGCATGAGTCCCTGCGCCCACTCCTCGGTCTTGCTCTGGCCGGCACTGCCGGGCCGGTCGCGGTAGTCGTTGTTGAAGTAAAAGTTACGCAGACCCAGTGTGGCCTTGCTGTCGCTAATGAAATCGGCTGAAGCGACCTGGCTCAGAGTCAAAAGGCAAGCGCCGGCGCTCATGCCAAAAAGGTGCAGGGTTTTTTCCATGGTGTACGAATCCAGAGGGTGCGTGAATGGCAGCAGGGTCAAGTGCAGGTGGATTTATTCTTGTTGTGGGTCACTTGGTGCTATTCAGCCCGCCCAGCGCTCAAGTCGCGCTTGAAGGTTTCGGTCAGCAGCAACAGGGCAATCAGAGAGATGACCGCAGAGCCGATCAGGTACCAGGCCACTGACGAGCCTTTGCCAGTCATCGCCAGCAGGGCCGTGGTCACGATAGGCGTGGCCGCGCTGCCCAGCAGCCCGGAAAGCATGTAAGCCACCGATAGGCCGGAGTAACGCACACGGGTGCCGAACAGTTCGGCGAGGAAGGTTGCGATGGGCCCGTAGTTGGCGGCGAACGCGGTCATCAACAGGCCATAGCCGAGAAACATCAGCGGCAGCTCGCGAGTATCCATCAGCCAGAACATCGGGAAGGCGACCAGCGCTTCACCGACGATACCGGCGATGATCACCGGCTTGCGGCCGAAGCGGTCAGACAGTGCACCGAAGGCTGGCAAGAGCACGATGCACAGCGCGCAGGAGGCCAGTACCACGCTGAGCATGATGGTGCGACTGAAGCCCAGGGTCTGGGTCCCATAGGTCAGGCCGAAGGCAACGATGATGTTGAAAGATGCGCCGGTCGACATGGTTGCCACGCCGCCGAGCAGGACTTGCTTCCAGTATTTGCTGAAGACTTCGGCCAGCGGCAGCTTGATTTGTGGCTCACAGGTTTTGGCTTTGTGGAACGCAGGGGTCTCGGTGATGTTGAGGCGGATGTACAGGCCCACGGCAATCAGCAGTGCGCTGGCCAGGAACGGGATGCGCCAGCCCCAGGCAAGCATGTCTTCAGCGGGCAGCAGCCAGGCGATCGCCAGGAAGGCCAGGTTGGCAATCATGGTACCGGCCGGCACGCCGATCTGTACCCATGAGCCATACAAGCCACGCTGGTTGGCGGGTGCATGCTCGACGGCCATCAACACCGCACCCCCCCATTCACCGCCCAGGGCCAGGCCCTGAATGATCCGCAGGGTTAAAAGCAGGATCGGTGCCCAGATGCCAATGCTGGCGTAATCCGGTAACAGACCGATGGCAAACGTTGCCGCGCCCATGGTCAATAGCGAAATCAGCAGCATCGATTTGCGCCCAAGCTTGTCGCCATAGTGGCCGAACAAGGCAGCCCCGACGATGCGTGCGCCATAAGCCGAAGCAAAGGTGCCGAACGCCAGGAGGGTGCCGATCAAGGCATCGAACGCCGGGAAGAAAATCTTGTTGAACACCAGGGCGGAAGCCGTGGCGAAAACAAACAGGTCGTACCACTCCACCGTAGTGCCAATGACGCTGGCGACGGCGACTTTTTTCATGTTGACGCTGGGTTCGACCGTCGGGGTAGCGGTCTGTATGCACGCGGAGCTGTTCATGCCTTTTTTCTCCAAGTTGAGCGTCGGGCTCAGTGGATTGATTTATTGGATGGCAGTGTGGGTAACGGTGATGCTGTGGCCGGAGATCGGTTTTATTGTTTTTCAGGCGCAAGCAGGCCCTGCCCCTGAGGTCGTGCGAATGACGCGACCTCAGAGGTTCGGTGTTACTTGCATAATCAGTCGCTCAGGTGCTGAGCTCGCCGCAGTACCGCATTGAGCAGCACGTCGCAGCCCATGCGGACATCGTCTGGCAGGGCATCTTCGGCTTCGTTGTGGCTCAGGCCACCGACACAGGGAATGAAGACCATCGTGGTCGGGCAATGCCCGGCGAGGTGGATGGCGTCATGCCCGGCACCGCTGACGATGTCCTGATGGGGGTAACCCAGCGCCTGGACCGCCGAACGCACAGCGGCCACACAATCGGCATCGAAGGGTGTCGCCGGGCTGAGCCAGTGACGACTGATCGCCAGGCTCAAACCGCGCTTGTCGGCCACGATTTGCAAGCGCTCGCATACGGCTTGCTCCATTGCGGAAATCTGTTGGTCTTCGTGGTGGCGCAGATCGACAGTAAAGTTGATCCGGCCGGGGATGGTGTTGCGCGATGACTTGGCGATCTCCAGCTGGCCCACCGTGACCAGCCCCTTGGGTGCGAAGTCTCTGGCGATGGATTCCAGCACGCTGGCCATTTCCGCGACACCGAACAGGGCGTCCTTGCGCAGCGGCATGGGTGTGGTGCCGGCATGGGCACTGACACCGCCAACCTGCACATCCAGCCAGCAGATCGCCTGGCCACCGGTGACGACACCCACCGGCAGGCCGTTATCTTCCAGGATTGGGCCCTGTTCGATATGGGCTTCGAAGTAAGAATCGAAGGCTCGCTGCAAGGGCAGTTCACCACTCTGGCCTATATCGGCCAGGGCCTGAGCGACACTGATGCCATTGGCATCACGGGCATCCAATGCGGTTTGCAACGGCAGAATGCCAGTGAACACCGCCGAACCGAACATGGCCGGGGTAAAGCGCGCACCTTCCTCGTTGGTCCACACGGCGATTTCGATGGGCTGGCGGGTTTCGATGCCTTGTTCATTCAAGCAACGCACCACTTCTAGGCCGCTCAGCACGCCGTAGATACCATCGAAGCGGCCACCTTTTGGCTGGGTGTCCAGGTGGCTGCCCATGACGATCGGCGGCAGGGCGTTGTCCTGGCCTTCGCGTCGGGCGAAAAGGTTGCCGATGGCGTCGAGCGCGATACTCAGGCCAGCCTCACGGCACCAGCCCATGAACAACTCGCGGCCAGCCAGGTCTTCCCTGGAAAGGGCCAGGCGACAGTTGCCGCCACGCTCGGTGGCGCCAACTTTGGCCATGTCCATCAGGCTGCCCCACAGGCGCTCACCGTTGACCTTGGATACTTTCATCATTCACCTCTTGTCGCGTGTCTTAATAGCCCAGGGACGTATCGACCTGGTTGTTCAGGGGTTCACCACGGGCCAGCCGCCGCGTGTTTTCGGCAATCTGGCTGGCGATGCAGTCGTGGGACGCCGCCGATGCCATGTGCGGGGTAACGATCACCCCGGGCATGCGCCACAGGCGATCATCGACCGTCAGGGGTTCATGCTCGAAGACGTCGAGCACCGCACCGCGCAGCTGACCACTGCTCAATGCCTGTTGTAGATCGTCGATGCGTACGTGCTGGCCGCGACCGCAGTTGACGACCACAGCACCAGACGCCAGAGCCTGGAAGGTTTCAGTGCAGAGAATGCCTCGGGTAGCCGGGGTCAACGGCAGCAGGTTGATCAAAAGATCGAGGCCTTCGAGAAAACCGCTGAACGTCCGATCACCGCTGTGGCAGACCACATTGGGTAAGTTTTTGACACTGCGCGCCCAGCCGCGAACGCTGTAGCCGGCGCTGGCAAGGTCTTCGGCAATGGCTGCGCCCAGCGAACCCAGGCCCATCACACCGACCTTGAAATCCTTTGCCTGAATCTGTATCGGGCGCTGCCAGAGCTGGTCAGGCTGCTGCTGCAAGACCTGATCGAAACGCCGGTGATAGTGAATCACCGCCCAGCGTACGTACTCGGTCATGCCTTGGCGGTGCGCGGGATCAACCACTCGGCACACGGTCAAGTTCGGGCAGCTGGGATCGGTGTGCAAATGATCGACGCCCGCGGCGACCGAGTGCACCAGTTGCAGATTGGGCAGCGCGCCCAAACTGTTGGCCGGCGGGAACCAGCATGCCGCGACCTGTGCTTCACTGGCGACCGGGTCATCGGCCAGCACCACCCGTATGTCCGGCGCCTGTCGGGCAAAGGCCGTCTGGAGCTGGCCGAGCAGGATGCTGTCGCGCGACAGCAGTACAACGGTGTTCATGAGCAATAGGACTCGCGCTGGTCTTCAATCAAGGTCAAGGCGGCATTCCAGCTCAGCCCCATGATTTCCTCGGCTTCGTCGCGGCCGAACTGTTCTGCTGTGTGTTGGCAGACTTCTTTGCTGGGGTAGACCAGCTGGCTGCCACCGGCCAGTGCCGCGACCTGCGCCTGGCAGGCGCGCTCCAGGAAGTGAATTTCGTGGAAGGCTTCAGCCACGTTTCCACCGGCCGCCAGCAGGCCATGGTTACGCAGGATCATGGCCTTGTGTGGTCCCAGATCGGCGACCAGTCGTTCACGCTCGGCCAGCGACAGCGCAATGCCTTCATAGGTGTGATAAGCCAATTTGCCGTAGAACTTCAGCGCATGCTGGCTGATCGGTAACAGGCCTTGCTCCTGGGCGGCCACGGCCATGCCGGGTGCGGTATGGGTATGCACCACGCAGTTGAGATCCGGGCGGGCCATGTGGATCGCCGAATGAATCACGAAGCCTGCGGCGTTGACACGGGTGCGCTCGTTTGCACCTCCCACCACCTGACCATACTGGTCTATGCGCACCAGGTCGCTGGCTTTCATGCGATCGAAGATCACGCCGTAGCGGTTGATCAGAAAGTGGTGTTCAGGGCCTGGAATGCGCAGGGTGATGTGGGTGTCGATCAGGTCGGTCATGCGAAAGTACGCGACCAGTCGATACAGCGCGGCCAGTTCGCAGCGGGCTTTCCACTCGGCGGGGGCAATGTTGTCGGGTGTGTACATGTAAGTTCCTTTCTCTGATTATTATTCCGACAGGGATCAATCGGATCACGGTAACGCTCTGTCCCTCTGGCGCCTTCGTGCTTTATCTCGTAGCCTCTATAATTAAGCAATTTGCTAATTCTTAAGCGCTGATTAAGCCACGCTAATAATGGACATCAAGATGAGCAGCAAAAACTCGAATGAAGAGCTAATGCAGGCTAGATGGGGAGGGCGGCGTTTCCTCAACGATCGTCTGGATTGGAATTTATTGCGTACGTACCTGGCGATTGGTCAGGAAGGGAGCATCAGCCGTGCTGCGGCGCGGCTGTTCATTACCCAATCGGCCGTTAGCCAATCGCTCAAACGGCTGGAAGAGCAGTTGGAGTGCGCCTTGATTTCGCGTAAGGGGCCACGCTTTGATCTCACTGAGGCGGGAGAGGAAATACTGCGAATTGCCGAAGAGATGTATGGCAACGTGTCGCGCATCGGCTCGGCCATCGAAGGCCCCCAGGATGACGTGGTGGGGAAGGTTCGCCTGCTCTCGATCAGCCGGGTGCAATCGACGGTCTATGATGATTTTCTCGCGAATTTTCATCTCAATCATCCGCGTGTGGAGTTGGAAATAGAGGTAATGCGCAGCTCCGACATTCTCAGCTCGCTGATGCAGAAGACCGCCACCGTTGGTGTCGGTTTATGCCGCATCGCTCAACCCAAGCTTGAGCAGCGTTGTCTGATACGTCAGCGATATGCCTTCTTTTGCGGAAAACGCCATCGCTTTTTTGGAGTGCGGGGCCTCGATCTGGCTGAGCTGCAAGGGGAAAACTTTGTCAGCTTCACGAGCGACCAGATTGGCGGCAATCTTTCGCCGCTTACCGTGTTTCGTGACCAACAGGGCTTCACCGGAAAGATCGTCGCTTCGTCATCAAACTTTGAAGAAATACGCAGGTTGGTGATCGCAGGATTTGGTATCGGCTGTTTGCCAGAGCACTTACTCGATGTTGACCTCTACAACGGCATGCTCTGGCGCCTGCCGCCCAGGGATGGTGTCTCCGATGTGGACATTCACTTGTTGTGGAACCGCGAGCAAAAAATGACCCATGCAGAAACTGTATTTCTTGAAAGTTTCCAGCATGCCATCGCCGTTGCAGAACAATCCGTCGATCAAGATCTCGGCAAGGAAGACTGACTGTTTGATTGGCATCATCGGTGATTGGGGTCTGCCCAATCCCGATAGGCTGCTTTAGCCATTGCGACTCACGCCGGTGATCAGTCACCTCGCAACGCACCCGATCTAAACTCAAAATAAATTACCGATGCGACCATTTTTGTGGCTTGACAGCTGCTCGCAAAGTCATATAGCTTGAAATCGTATACTTTCTACCGAGTGGAGAAGCTAATGACACGTCTAAGAGTTTTTTTCGCATCTACCGCAGCAGCCCTGGGGCTTTCATTGGCAATTTCTGCACCGGTACAGGCCGATACCTTGTCGAAAATTCGGGAGCGTGGAGTGCTTGTCTGTGGTGTGCACCCTGGCCTGGTCGGCTTTGGTGCGCCCAACAGTGCGGGTGATTGGCAGGGGTTTGATGCGGATTTCTGCAAAGCATTTGCGGCGGCGATTTTCGAGAAGCCGAAAGTCAAGTTTGTCCCGCTGTCCGATCAGGCACGTTTCACGGCGCTGCAGAATGGCGAAGTGGATGTCCTTTCTCGAAACAGCACCTGGACCCTGACGCGCGATACCACGATGGGGCTGCAATTTCCGGTGGTCGATTTCTTCGACGGCCAAGGCTTTCTGATCAACAAGAAACTGGGCGTCACCAAGGCGGCAGAACTCGATGGCGCTACGGTCTGCATTCAGCAGGGCACCACCAGCGAGTATGTGGTTCGCAATTTCTTCGACAAACTGAAGATCACATTCAAACCTGTGGTGATCGAAAGCGGGACTGAATTTTTCTCGGCCTTTTTCGCAAGCCGCTGCGATGTAATCACCAGTGACGTGTCGCAGTTGGCGGTTATCCGGCTCAACTCGGGCAACCCTGAAAACTACGCCATCCTTCCTGATGTGATCTCGAAGTCGCCAATGGGTCCAGTTGTGCGGGGCGATGACAAGCACTTTGCAGACCTCGTCAAATGGACCGTCTTCGCAACCTTTACTGCAGAAGAACTGGGTATCACCAAAGAAAACGTTAAACAAATGCTCACCAGTAACAACGAAGATATCCGGCGCCTGTTGGGTGTAACACCTGGCGTTGGGGCAGGGCTGGGTCTCAAGGATGACTGGGTGATCAATGTCATCTCCGCGGTAGGCAACTACAAAGAAATCTTCGAGCGCAACGTGGGTGCCAATACTCCCTTGCAGATGAAGCGTGGCCAGAATTCGCTGTGGTCGGACGGTGGCCTGCTGTACGCCCCGCTTTTCTGATCCGCGATGTGAATGGCTCAAACGCCGCGTAGATGGCGAATCAAAAACGAGAGGTGAAGGTCATGTCGGCAAGAGATGGCGCAGTTAAACACCAACACCGGGCAGTCACGGTGTTGGTCCAGCTTGTAGTACTCACGGCTGTCGTGATTGCGGTTTGGTATTTCGGGCACGTGATCAACGAGCGCCTTACACAGAAAGGGATCAATACCGGGTTCGGCTTTCTGTGGACTCGCGCCGGCTTCGACCTCAGCGAAAGCATGATTGCTTTCAGCGGTGACAAGTCATACGCGTACGCCTTGCTCGCGGGTTTTTCGAACACGTTGAAAGTGGCGCTCTGCGCCATTGTGTTCTCCGTGCTGCTCGGGGTATTGGCGGCGCTGGCTCAGTTGTCCAAATTCGGCCTGGCCAGACGAATTGCCAAAGTGTATGTCTCGACAATCCGCAATACGCCGTTGCTGCTGCAGTTGTTCTTCTGGTTCGCTGTTTTTACCTACGGTTTACCGGTAGTTCGGGAGGCTCTGGAGCCGCTACCGGGTCTGTTCATCAGCAATCGCGGGGTTAATTTTCCGTGGCCGACCCCCTTCGCATTGACGGCGATCGTCGCAATCTTTTGCACCGTCGTGGCGTTTATCTTGAGAAGCGTGAGGACCGGTGGCAGCGCACTGAAAAACCCGGGAGCCTTGCTGATACTCCTGAGCCTGATTGCTTTTGTGTCCACGGCTTATGCCCTGTGGTCCGGGCAAATGACATTTGAATGGCCCACGGCAAGCAAGTTTTCAATTGGCGGCGGCGGGCACTTTTCACCCGAGTTCATGAGTATGTTCATCGGGCTCTCTGTGTACACGGGCACTTATATAGCCGAAGCGATCCGCGGGGCCGTGCAGTCCATTGCCCAGGGACAGATTGCCGCAGGTTATGCGCTGGGCCTGACGCACTTTGGCGTGCTGCGTTACATCGTGATGCCACAAGCCTTCCGGATCGCGATGCCGGCGGTGGTCAGTGAACTACTGAACCTGATGAAAAACAGTTCGCTCGGTGTTGCCGTGGGATACCCGGAACTGGTCTCGGCGGGAAACACCGCTATGAATCAAACGGGGCAGGCCATCGAATTGATCAGCATTTTCATGCTGGTTTACGTCACGGTAAACATTATTACGACGCGGGTAATCGGTCTTTGGGAGAAACATTATGTCTGGTGATCTGAATAATGGTGCCCAAGTATCGATTGCCGCACCCTTGACGCTAATCCAGCGCCTCAAAGGCCTGGGCTCGGGTATGCCAAGCCGGATTGTGCTCGGCGCACTGTTTCTCTGGGGCGTCGTTCTGGTTGGCCCTGGTATCTTCAAATGGTTATTGCTTGATGCAACCTTTAGCGGCGATGCCGCACTATGCCACCAGAACGGAGGCGCTTGCTGGGCGTTCATCGGCACCAAGCTCAATCTCATCCTGTTCGGGGCCTATCCTCCGGAGTCGCTTTGGCGTCCGATCACTTTCGTTGCATTGATCGCGGCGGTTGCGCTCTGGTGTTTGTTTCGGGTCCGCCATCACACAACGGCCATTGTGCTGTGGGTGCTGGCCGCGTTGATTGGTTATCTATTGATGAGTGGCGGACTGTTCGGTCTTGAGTCAGTGGATCGTGCGCGTTGGGGTGGACTGCCGATCACCCTGCTGATCAGCATTGCCGGCCTTGTGTGTGCGTTCCCTCTGGGTGTGCTGCTGGCGATGGGGTGTCGGTCGCAGATGCCGCTTGTCTCTGTTCCGTGCCGGCTCTATGTCGATCTCATCCGCAGTGTTCCGGCGATCACCATTGTCTTCATGACCTTTGCGATCATTCCGTTGATCCTTCCGGACGAGCTTATTTTCGACAAGCTTTTTCGGGCAGGTATCGGTCTCTCGTTGTTTACCGCCGCTTACTTTTCCGAAGCCTTGCGCGGTGCCCTGCAAGCACTTTCAGTCGGGCAGCGCCAAGCGTCGGCAAGCCTGGGGTTCGGCTATTGGGGCAGTCATGCCTACATCATTTTGCCGCAAGTCATCGCCCATTCGCTGCAACCGATTGCCAACATCGCCATCGCGTTCGTCAAGAACAGTTCGCTGTTGATGATCATCGGACTTTTCGATTTGCTTGGATCGGCAAGATCAAGCCTTTATGACGAAAACTGGCAAGGGTTCTATAAGGAGCTCTATCTGTTTGTCGGCGTCATCTACTTCGTTATTTGCATGTATATCCAACACTACGTCGCGGCGATTGAACGTGAGCGTAGGGCCCGCCTGTATCAATAATGGATGCCTCCATGAAAGAAATAATAGAAGTACCGTTTTTATCTGACGCGCTCAGACGTTTGAATACACCGACCTCTTTGCTGATTCGCTCGGGTTCGATGCTCTATACCTGTGGCCTGCCGCCGCTCGATCCTCTGACCGGGAATATTGTTCGGGGCACGATTATTGAACAGACGCACGCGGTATTGCAGGTGATGAAAGTTGTCCTTGAATCGGCAGGGTCGTGCCTCGATAACGTCGTGAAAACCACGATCTTCGTGACGGATCCATCGATGATGGATGAGGTGAACACCGTGTATCGCAAGTATTTTCCTGAGAATCCACCCGTTCGCTCATTCGTTGCAGTCAAGCCTTGGCCGTTTCCGTTTGATATTGAAATCGATGTGGTTGCCCATCTTTAGAAGACGAATGCGCTGGGTTGTATTGTGTAAGAAGTATCAGTTCTCCTGGTAGCTATAAGCTATTCAACTAGTTGTTTTAATATTCTTTCCCATGAACTCGAACCGAGTGGTTTCGACGTTTAAGGTTTTCTGTCAGATGCTCGATGAAGGAATGTATTCGATGAAAAATGACATTGCCGTACTTGATTCAACTCAAGTGGCCAAACTGATCGGCCAGATTGACGTGCTGTCCGCATTGCGTCGTATGTTCCTGGCGTTGGGGCAGGAAAAGGCTGTGCAACCGCCACAATTGCGCAATCCGTTTCCCAACGGGCAAGGCAACTTCATCAGCTACCTCGGAACGCTTGCCGAGGAGGGGGTCTTTGGCGCAAAGCTCTCGCCCTATATCCCGCGTCCGGAAGGGGCCCTGGTGACGGCCTGGACGTTGATGATGTCGATGGAAGACGGTCAACCCCGTTTGCTCTGTGATTCGGGACAACTGACGGTTGAGCGAACGGCGGGAACCACAGCACTCGCCGTCGATTTGCTCGCGCCCGCGCAGGTCAGCAAGCTGGCCGTGGTGGGAGTAGGGCGGCTGGGGCAGGCTCACGCCCGGCATGTCCTGGCACTGCGCGAATGGGCGGATATCAGGTTGTACGCCCCCAACATTGACGCTCTGCCAGCGTCCGAGCAGCAGACACTTCGGGACATCGATCCACGTGTCAGTATTCATACCGAACTTGCCAGTGCCGTTGACGATGCGGATGTCATCATGCTGTGCACCTCGGCCGGTCAAACGGTGCTTGACCCTGCCGTGCTGAAAAAACCGGCGCTGATCACGTCCATTTGTACCAATGCACCCCTGGCACATGAAGTACCGCCAGAGTCCTTGCTGAACATGAGCGTCTATTGCGACTACCGGGCTACAACGCCCGACAGCGCAGGGGAAATGCGTCTGGCAAAAGACCAGCATGGCTGGTTACCCGAGAGTATTTGCGGAGATTTGCCCGAGCTGATGACGGGAGCCGCCCGACTTCCCGATCCCGAGCGCCATACCTTCTTCCGCTCAATCGGACTGGGGCTGGAGGATATCGCCATTGCCAATGAGCTTTATCAGCTGCATATGAAGAACAACTGAGTAGAGGTTTAGAAGTCGTTCTGCCTATTTCAGCGTAATAATAAGCCGGGGGATGGAAACATCCCCCGGCTTATATTCGGGAGGGTGCCATGGCAGCTGTTACCGATACGCTGAAGCTGTTTCTCGCCGGCGACGTCATGACCGCCCGCGGCATCGACGCAGTACTGCCGCATCCTGGCGATCCGCGGCTTTACGAAGCTTACGTCAAGAATGCTGGCGATTACGTCCGGCTGGCAGAACGAGTCAATGGCTCGATTCCCCGCCCAGTCGATTTCACCTATGTCTGGGGCGCTGCGCTGGATGAGTTCGAACTTCGCCAGCCACACGCACGCATCATCAATCTGGAAACAGCAGTGTCCCGCCGCGGACGACCGGAGCCAAAGGGCATCAATTACCGCATGAGCCCGGAGAACTTCCCGGCCATCAGCGCAGCCGGCATCGACTGCTGCGTGCTGGCCAACAACCATGTGCTGGATTGGGGGGCAGCCGGCCTGGCCGATACGCTGGAGACCCTGGCGAGCAATGGTATGTGCAGCGCCGGCGCCGGGCACAACCGGCAATCTGCCGAAGCGCCCGCCGTGTTGCTGCAGCCTGGCGGGCGGCGCTTGCTGGTGTTTGGCCTCGGCGCACCCGACAGCGGCATTGCGTCGGACTGGGCCGCCACGGATAAGGGCGCGGGCGTCGCGCGGCTGGAGGATCTGTCGATGCAAAGTCTGCGCCCTGTGGCCAAACGGATTCTCGAGGGCAAAAAACCGCGGGATCTGGTGGTCGCCTCCATTCACTGGGGCGGCAACTGGGGGTTCGATATCCCGCGCGAGCAAGTCCGGTTCGCCCATGCCTTGATCGACGAGGCCGGAGTTGACGTGGTGCACGGGCATTCCTCGCACCACGTCAAAGGCATCGAGGTGTACCGCGAACGCCTGATTCTCTATGGCTGCGGTGATCTTCTGAACGATTACGAAGGCATAGAGGGCTACACAGCCTTTCGCGGCGACCTGGGGTTTCTATACTTTGCCTCCCTGGACCCGGGTGGGCACCTGCAGTCGCTGGACTTGATACCCACCCGCCTGCGTCGCTTTCGTATCTGTCGCGCCGAAGGGGATGACCGTCAATGGCTGCACGACACTCTTTCTCGCGAGTGCGCACGCCTGGGCAGCAGCATCCAGGCGGGCGCGAAAAATGCCTTCGAGTTGCGTTGGTGAGAACACTCCCTTAGCGACCCCGAATGATCAATGTTGCAGGATCTTGGAGAGGAAGTCCTTGGCGCGCGGAGAGCGTGCTTCGGGGGTGCCGAAGAACTCTTCCTTTTTGCAATCTTCAATGATTTTTCCCGCGTCCATGAAAATCACCCGGTCACTGACCTTCCTGGCGAAGCCCATTTCGTGGGTCACGCACATCATGGTCATGCCCTCGTTTGCGAGCTTGATCATGACGTCTAGAACCTCGCCGACCATTTCCGGGTCCAGTGCCGAGGTGGGTTCGTCAAACAGCATCACGATCGGGTCCATCGATAAGGCACGAGCAATTGCCACGCGCTGCTGCTGGCCACCTGAAAGCTGCCCTGGAAACTTGTCCTTGTGGGCGCTCAGGCCAACCCGATCGAGCATCTTCAGACCCCGTTTGAGCGCCTCGTCCTGGCCACGGCCCAGCACCTTCATCTGGGCGAGCGTCAGGTTTTGCGTCACGGACAGGTGCGGAAACAACTCGAAGTGTTGAAACACCATGCCGACCCGGCTGCGTAGCTTGGGCAGGTTGGTTTTCGGGTCCGAGAGGCTGATACCGTCGACGACAATTTCGCCTTTCTGGAAGGGCTCCAGTGCATTTACCGTTTTGATCAGCGTTGATTTGCCAGAGCCGGAAGGGCCGCACACCACGACGACTTCACTCTTTTGTATGGCGGTCGAGCAGTCGCTCAGTACCTGAAAGTTACCGTACCACTTGGAAACATTTTTTATGTTGATCACGGTGGTTGTCCTGATGTGGTTGCAGATGGCGCAAGAGGGACGAGGACCTGATCGCAAATGGCTAGCCAGGGCGTATCAGATCCTTCCTACTGTAGAAAGTATACGATTATTGATTCGCCAACGACAACCGCAAAGCGGTGAATCAGGCTCGTATTTCAGATGAATGGGGAGAGGGGCTGGACTGCAGTTCGAGGGGACCAGGCTGAGGATGCCGTCCTTGTCCGTTTTCGTATAATCGTATACGGTTGTACATGATGATGTAGTTGTTCCTCGTATCTGCCAAACCCAGACACGCCTTTAAATCTCCCCTGGCCACTTAGTGTCATATGTCTAACCAATCACCACTGAAATACATTGCAGGACTGATCCCGCTGGCACGTGTGTCGGCACCGCAATTTGTTGCGGCCGTTATCAGGGAAGCCATCGTCACCGGCGCGCTCTCCGGTAGCGAACCTTTGCGTCAGGACCTGATCGCTACCGAACTCAACACCAGCAAGGTGCCGGTTCGCGAAGCGCTGCGCGAGCTTGAAGGTCAGGGGCTGGTCCAGTTCATGCCAAACCGCGGCTTCATGGTGACGCAGCCGTCCCTGAATGAAATGAATGAGTGCTTTGAGTTAAGAGCGGTTTTAGAGCCGCTGGCCGTCCGCCATTCGGTACCGCTCTCGACACCGGAGCAACTCGATGCTGTCGAACGCATCATCGATGAGTTCGAGAAAGTTCAGGATCCTCTCCTGAGCAGTCAATGGAACCTTTCGCTGCATACGGCGCTTTATGCACCTGCGCAAATGAAACACCTGGAAAATATGATCACCCGTGCGCACACCATTGCGCAGCGCTATACGCACATCTATATGCAGTTGCGATCCGCAGGGATTGATAGCCAGGACGAGCACCGTGCGATCCTCGCGGCGTACCGGGCAAAAGACGTGGAGGCGGCCGTTGCGTTGATGACAACGCATCTCAAGCAAGCATCGGATGAGGCGGCTGAGTACCTGAAGGACCACTTTGAGGTGTAGGAGCAGCCGGTCGACACTCGATAGCTTCGGGCGGCGTTCCGACGATGGACTCGAGGACGGCGCGTTTATTCAGAAAACACGCGTTATCGTTAACGTCCATCGCGAGCAGGCTCGCTCCCACAGGGGCGCAGTGTTTAGCCTGCGCACCTTCTTTTTTTCTCCTTATTTAGACTTCAATACTTTCGGATTGGAGTTGCCCCAGATCGTGTAGAGATCCGCCAACAATGCGCCGTTGATGGTTTCAAGCTCCGTCTGGGTAATCTCGTCATCACCTTGCTTGCCGTACAAAACGACCTCATCTCCCGCCTGCACGCCTTTGATGCCACTGACGTCCACCATCAACGTGTTCATGGTGACCTTGCCGATCACCGGCGCGCGTTGGCCGTGAATCAGCACTGAGGCTTTGTTGGAGAACGCTCTTCGATAACCGTCGGAGTAGCCAGCCGGGATGTTGGCGATCAACGAGTCTTTGCTCAGGGTAAAGGTGCGGTCGTAGCTGATCGTACTGCCCGCCGGGTAGGCATTGACCGCCGCGACCCGCGACTTGAACTGCATCACCCGTTGAAATTCGTTATGCCCACCCACTGGATAGCCATAGAGCGCAGCCCCCGGGCGAACCATGTCCAGCCAGCCTTCCGGCACCTCAAGGGTGGTGAAAGTGTTGGCACAGTGCAGGGTGATCCGGCTGCGGTCCAGTTTGGCGTGTTCGATCAGCCAACCGGACTGCTCCTTGAACTTGGCCAGACCCTGAAGGACATCCTCGCGTTCCTCGACCGGGAAGTGGGTCATGATTCCGACGATGTTCAGGTGATCCAGCCGGGTCAGGTCCACCGCCTGTCGTTGCCCCTCAGTCGTACTCATTTCCAGACCATTGCGGCTCATGCCCGCCGAATTCAGCGCCAGGTGAACAGGCAGCTTCACGCCCTGGCGGGTGGCCAGCTCATTGAGCTGACGTGCAACCTCCAGGTTGCCGACCAGTTCTTCGATGTTGTAGCGCAGTGCATTCTCGACTTCTTCAACGGTTGCGCTGCGCAAACGCATCAGGCGTCCCTTGAAGCCTTTTTCCCGTGCGACACGCGCCTCCTCGTTGCTCGCCACGCCGATACAGGTGATGCCCATCCGAATGGCGGAAGGGATCAATAATCCAATGCCATTCCCATAAGCGTCGGCTTTCATCACTGCACACATCTGGCTTTTACCCGCCAGCCGTTGCTGAAGTTTGGTGATGTTTGCTTCGAAGGCGGCCTGATCAATCTCCAGCCAGGTATTGGCCTGGCCTGATTGATTGTCGGCGCGGGGATGTTCAGGTGTGGGATCGAGTAAAGGGGCGGCATTGGCCACCGGCATCATTGCCGTCAAGGCCAGGGCGAGCGTCAGCGTGCTGAGCATGAAACGTGGCATATCGAGTCTTCCATAGTGGATGAGGAAAGGCCCAATGCTGGCGTGGATTTGGCATCAGCCAGATCCATTGGGCATGGGGCGAACAGCCATGGAATTCTTATGCAAAGGCCTCGTTTGTTTATGTGGAACCAGGCGGCTCGCGCAGCGGATGACGCTGTAAAAAAGGCTCAAACGACCGAGGGATTGTTCAGGGTTGCGCCTGGCAGCCGAAGGGGCCGCCAGGTGAATGCTTTGAAGTGTCGAGTGATATCAAGCCCGAAGCCTTACATCGTCAGTTGCTGAAGGCTGCAGCAGCGAGAACAGGTTCTTGGGATCCTGCAGCTCTGGTACCAGCTGAATGTCGCTGCCAATGTTGAGCGTTCGTGCAACATCCAGCACATAGCGCAAGGCGGAGTAGTCCTCGATGGCGAAGCCGACCGAGTCGAACAAGGTGACTTCCTCGGCATGCTGGCGACCTTGAGTCTGACCATTGATGACTTTCCAGAACTCGATAACCGGTGAGTCGGCGGGCATTTGTTGAATTTCGCCTTCAATGCGGCTTTGCGGCTCGTACTCAACCATGACCCGCGCACGCTCGACGATGTCCCGGTGCAGTTCGGTCTTGCCGGGACAGTCGCCGCCCACGGCGTTGAGGTGCATCCCGGGCTCGATCATCTCAGGCGTCAAAATCGTTGCGTAGGCTTTGTCGGCCGTGACCGTGGTCACGATATCGGCGCCACGTACCGCTTCTGCGACGGTTTTGGCAACGCTCACCTGTATGGCGGGGTAGGCCCGCAGGTTGGCTACCAGCTTCGCTGTCGCGGCAGGATCGATGTCGTAGAGACTGATTTCAGTAATGCCGAGCAGTGTATGAAATGCCAGGGCCTGGAATTCGCTCTGTGAGCCGTTGCCAATGAGTGCCATTCGGCGACTGTCCGGTCGGGCGAGGTAGCGGGCCGCGAGTGCGGAAGTGGCAGCGGTGCGAATGGCGGTCGTCAGCGTCATTTCACTCAGCAAAACAGGCTTGCCGGTATCGACGTCTCCCAGCGCACCAAAGGCCATGACCGTCAGCATGCCATTGTGGGTGTTCTTCGGATGTCCGTTGACATACTTGAAAGCGTAGAGCGCTGCATCAGACACGGGCATCAGCTCGATGACGCCCTCGGGTGAGTGGTTCGCCAGGCGCGCGCACTTTTCGAAATCCGGCCAGCGTACGTAGTCTTGACGGATGTACTCGGCCATTTCGATCAGGCAACGAGGCAAGCCTTTTTCCTGGACGAGACGGCTCAGATCATTGACGTCAATGTAACGGGTCATATTGGGTTCCTTTGGGCGTTTTTTGGTGTGCCGGTCTGGACAACCTTTCGCTCTGGCGGCTGAGACTCAGGAGGCGGTCCATGTGTTTGCAACGGACCTATTGTCGAGGCAATGGCGAGAAGATTTCGGCCAATACCGACCCCGGACACAGCGAGAGAAGTCGAAAAACAGGCAGCGCACAGCGGAATCGGCCGGGTGACACTGACCAGTCGCACCTCGCTCGCACGGCTCAAGCGCGATGTGCTTCACGACGCATCGTCATGCAGGTGAAGTAGAAGGCCTCAAAGACCATCACGCTTCCTGTGCCGCTCCCTTTAAGTGGAGAAACAGTGACTTACGGCAGGCGACAGAATCGGCTGCGCAAGCCTTTCATTCAGCACAGGCACGCTGTTTGAACGTGGGGTTACGACACCAGCACCCTCCCGGCAATTGGCATTCTGACGGTCCGTTTCAAGCGCTTGTTGATCGCTGCTTGAGATGGAGTGCAACTCCGACGACTGGCTGCTTCCGGTCGAAAACAACAACAAAAACGGCTGCGGTGAATGCCGCATCGACTCTCTGCCCCTGTCAAAAAGTGTGGTCCGACGCAGGCGCCGGATCGCGATAAATCCAAATAATCCGGGACTCAAGAAAATGAACATCAAATGGCTGACTTTGCCGGCACTCGCGTTGCTGTGCTGCACCACGGGCGCCAGTGCCAAGGAATGGAAGGAGCTGCGATTTGGCGTCAACCCAAGCTACCCACCTTTTGAATCCACCACGGCCGATGGTGGGGTCCAGGGCTTCGGCGTGGATCTGGGCAATGCAATATGTGCCGAGTTGAAGCTGACCTGTGTGTGGGTCAGCAATGATTTCGACGGGCTGATTCCGGGGCTCAAGGCCGGCAAGTTCGATGCCATCGAATCTTCGATGACCGTTACCGACGCGCGCAAAAAACAGATCGACTTTACCGATCGCCTGTACGCCGGACCGACCGCCATCGTTACCCGCAAAGACTCCGGACTGCTGCCTACCGCCGAATCGCTGCGCGGCAAAACCATCGGTTACATGCAGGGCACGATTCAGGAAACCTACGCCAAGGCCAAACTGGCGCCGGGCGGGGTGAAACTGCGGGCCTATCAGAATCAGGATCAGGTGTATGCCGACCTGGTATTTGGCCGTCTCGATGCGTCGATCCAGGACAAGCTGCAAGCGCAGATGAGTTTCCTGACCTCGCCACAAGGGGCGGACTTCCACAACAGTGAAGGCATCAGCGACCCGTTGGTGCCGGCAGAAATCGCCATTGGTGTGCGCAAGGACAACGAAGAGCTCAAAGGCATGCTCAACGCCGCCATCAAGGCCCTGCACGACAAGGGCATCTACGCGCAGATCCAGCAGAAACACTTCGGTGATCTGGACCTCTACAACAACTGATCCTCGTGCCCCGGTCGCTGTGTCGCAGCGACCGGGGCGCATCAAGACAGGTGACTGGCGTGAATTCCTTCCTGAATGTTCTGGGGGTCGACCTTTCGGCCCTGCAAGGCTATGGCCCATTGTTGCTGCACGGCACCTGGGTCACCCTCAAACTGTCGGCGCTCGCACTTTTGGTGAGCATGGCGCTGGGGCTGCTCGGCGCGGCGGCCAAGCTGTCGCCGCTGAAGCTGTTGAATCTGCCGGCGACCTTTTACACGACGCTGATCCGTGGCGTGCCCGACCTGGTGTTGATGCTGCTGATTTTCTACAGCCTGCAAGGCTGGCTCAGCGCCCTGACCGAGTCCATGGGCTGGCCCTACATGGAAATCGACCCCTTTGTGGCCGGGATCATCACCCTTGGCTTTATCTACGGGGCGTATTTCACCGAGACCTTTCGCGGGGCGATTCTGAGTGTGCCACGCGGGCAACAGGAAGCCGCGGCGTGCTTTGGCCTGAACCGTTGGCAGCGCTTTCGTTTCGTGGTGTTCCCGCAAATGATGCGTTTCGCCTTGCCGAGCCTGGGCAACAACTGGCTGGTGCTGCTCAAGGCCACGGCGCTGGTATCGATCATCGGTTTGTCGGACCTGGTCAAGGTCGCGCAGGAGGCCGGCAAAAGCACGTTCAATATGCTTGATTTCCTGTTGCTGGCCGCAGCGCTTTACCTGCTGATCACCAGCGCTTCGAACTATGTCTTGCGCGTGCTGGAACGGCGCTACAACCAGGGTGTACGGGGGATGGCGCGATGATCGAGTTGATTGCCGAATACTGGAAACCCTTTCTGTTCAGCGACGGCGAGACCCTCACCGGGTTGGCCATGACCCTGTGGTTGCTGGTGGCGAGTATTGCCATGGGCTTTTTCCTGTCGTTGCCCCTGGCGATCTTGCGCGTCTCGCGCTGGGGCGTTTTGCGTTGGCCGGTTCAGCTGTTTACCTACATCTTTCGTGGCACGCCGTTGTATATCCAGTTGCTGATTTGCTACAGCGGGATCTACGGCATTGCTGTGGTCCGTTCGCAACCATTGCTCGAAGCGTTTTTCCGCGACGCCATGAATTGCACCTTGCTGGCGTTCACCCTCAACACCTGCGCCTACACCGTGGAAATCTTCGCCGGAGCGATCCGCAGCATTCCCTACGGTGAAATCGAAGCGGCCCATGCCTATGGCCTCAGTGGCTGGCGCCTGTATCTGCAACTGATCCTGCCTTCGGCGCTGCGCCGCGCGCTGCCGTACTACAGCAACGAAGTGATCCTGATGTTGCACGCGACTTCGGTGGCATTTACCGCAACGATTCCGGACATCCTGAAAATCGCCCGGGACGCGAATGCGGCGACCTTCATGACGTTTCAGGCCTTCGGCATTGCCGGTTTGCTGTACCTCGTGCTGTCGTTCGGGCTGGTTGGCGCGTTCCGCCTGGCAGAGAAACGCTGGCTGAGCTTTCTCGGCCCGGCCCACTGACTTCCATTCTTTATCCAGAGCGGCGCCGATAAGCGAGCCGCTCCAGGAGTATTTGCATGTACAAACTCACGGTTGAAAATCTGTATAAACGTTTTGGTGACAATGAAGTGCTCAAAGGCGTCTCGTTGAACGCACGGGCAGGGGATGTGGTGAGCATGATCGGCGCCAGCGGCTCGGGTAAAAGCACCATGCTGCGCTGCATCAACTTTCTGGAACGGGCGGACGAAGGCGCCATTGCTCTGGATGGCGAGCGAGTCCTCACCCGTCAAGGCGTCGGTGGCATGCGCGTTGCCAATCCCAAGCAGTTGCAGCGCTTGCGCACGCGACTGGCGATGGTGTTCCAGCACTTCAACCTGTGGAGCCACCTGACAGTACTGGAGAACATTGTGCTGGCGCCGTGTCGAGTCCTGGGCATGAGTCGCAAGGCCGCCGAGGAGAGCGCGCGGGCGTATCTGGACAAGGTCGGCTTGCCGCAACGGGTGGCCGATCAATACCCGGCGTTCCTGTCGGGCGGGCAGCAACAACGGGTGGCGATTGCCCGGGCCCTGGCGGTGGAACCCGAAATCCTGTTGTTCGACGAGCCAACTTCGGCGCTCGACCCGGAACTGGTGGGTGAAGTGCTGAAGGTGATTCAGGCACTGGCCGAAGAAGGCCGGACCATGTTGATGGTGACCCACGAAATGGGGTTTGCCCGGCAGGTCTCAAGCCAGGTGTTGTTCTTGCATCAAGGCCGTGTCGAGGAGCAGGGTGATGCTACGATACTCGACCGGCCAAACAGTGAACGTTTGCAGCAATTTCTATCGGGTCGTTTGAAGTGAGGCAAGGCGTACATGGCGGATATCCGCGATCTGTCGATCGTGCTTGATCGTATCGATCAGGCAATCATTGAAGTGTTGCGCCACGAAGGGCGCATCACCTATCAAAAGCTTTCCGAGCGCGTACACCTGACCCCCAGGCCTTGCCTGGAACGGGTGCGCAAGCTGGAACAGCTTGGGGTCATTCGCGGCTATGGTGCGATTCTCGATGAGAAGAAATTGACGCCGGGCTTGTCCTTGCTGGTGCTGGTGGCGTTGTCGAACCAGAGCGGACGCGCGGCGCAAAAGGCCTTCGAAGCCAAGGTCCGCGCCTGCCCGCAGGTGCTGGAATGTCGCCTGATCAGCGGCGCGTTCGACTACAGCCTGCGCATGCGCTGCCGTGACATGGAGCATTACCGGGTGTTGACCGAAGTCTGGTTTGACGACCCGGATTTGCACATCGACAAACTGGTCAGCCACCCGGAGCTGGCGATGGTCAAGACCACCATGGAATAAGACAAGAATCGCTGCCCAAAGCAGCGATTTTTTTTTGTTTTTCAGCCCCGCCGAATCGGCTGGGCAACCAGCAATCTTCAGCCGTTTTCATCAGCGCAAAAGCCGTTATCAACCGGGTTTTTTCCACCTCGAAACAGACAATGAGCCTCTCTCGACCCTCATTGAGTCTGTGCCCATGCAAACCACCAACACGGTATTAATGATTCGCCCGACACGTTTCTCCTTCAATCAGGACACGGCGGCGAACAACCGTTTCCAGCGTCCGGCAACCGTTGCCGAAGACGTACAACTCAAGGCCCTGGCCGAGTTCGATGGCTATGTTGACGCGTTGCGTCGGCACGACGTTGAAGTCCTGGTGCATAACGATCGCGAAGCGCCGCATACCCCGGACTCGATCTTCCCCAACAACTGGTGGAGCAGCCACCCGGATGGCACCTTGGTCCTGTATCCGATGCAGGGCCACAACCGGCGTCTGGAGCGGGACAAAGGTGTACTTGACGGGTTGCTGGGCGCATACCGGGTCGAGCAGTTGCTGGACCTGTCCAGCCTCGAAGAGCAGGAGGTTTTCCTGGAGGGCACCGGCAGCATGGTCCTGGATCGGCAACAGCGGATCTGCTACGCAGGGTACTCGACCCGCACCCACGCCCGGGCCCTGGATCAGCTGGTCACCCATCTGGGCTATGAACTGTGTGCATTCAACGCGGTGGACCGCCAGGGCGTGGCGATTTATCACACCAACGTCATGATGAGTGTCGGCACCCGCCTGGCGGTGGCCTGCCTGGCGTCTGTGGCCCATCCGGGCGAAAGTACGGCGCTGCGTAACCGACTCGAAACCAGCGGTAAACAGGTCATCGCCTTGAACTGGGCGCAGCTGGAATCCTTTGCCGGCAACATGCTGGAAGTGCACAACGCAGCGGGCGAACCGCTGCTGGTGATGTCGCGTACAGCCTGGCAATCGCTGGACGCCAATCAGCGTCGCTTGATCGAAGCTCACACCACGCCGTTGCCGGTGAACATCGACACCATCGAGCGCATCGGTGGCGGCAGCGCGCGCTGCATGCTGGCCGAGGTGTTCCTGCCCAAGCATTCGTCCACCCAGGAACAAGTGCGATGATCGTCCGCCCTGCAACGCCTGACGATCTGCCGGCTCTGCTGGCCTTGGCCCATAGTGCCGGCACCGGATTGACCACCTTGCCAGCTGATGCGTCGCGACTGCGCCAGCGCCTGGAATGGGCGGCCAAAACCTTCGCCGGCGAAGCCGAGCGCGCCGATGCCGATTACCTGTTTGTGCTGGAGAACGAACACAAAAAAGTGCTGGGTATCTGTGCCCTGGCGGGTGCTGTCGGCCTGCGGGAGCCCTGGTACAACTACCGCTTGGGCCTGTTCGTCGCGGCGTCGAAAAACCTGGGTATCAATCAACAGCTGCCAACGTTGTTTCTAGGCAACGACATGACCGGCCATTCCGAGCTGTGTTCACTGTTCTTACACGCCGATCACCGCAGTGGTCTGAATGGTCGTTTGTTGTCGAAGGCGCGCTTCCTGTTTCTGGCGGAGTTTCGCGATCGCTTCGGTGACAAGGTCATTGCGGAAATGCGCGGTTACTCGGATGAAGAGGGCGTTTCACCGTTCTGGGAAGGCCTGGGACGGCACTTCTTCAAGATGGATTTTGCCGATGCCGACTACCTCACAGGGCTGGGCAACAAGACCTTCATCGCGGAGCTGATGCCCAAGTTTCCGCTGCCAACCTGCCTGTTGCCGGAGACGGCACGAACGGTCATCGGAAGGGTTCACCCAAACACCGAACCGGCGTTGGGTATGCTCAAGGCAGAAGGCTTCGAGCATCGTGACTACATCGACATCTTCGACGGTGGTCCGCTGATCGAATGCGCCACCGGGGATATTCGTGCGGTGCGCGATAGCCAGGTACTGCAACTGAGCATTGGCACACCGGGGGAGCAAGCGGCGACTTACCTGATTCATAACCGTCAGTTTGCCGATTGCCGGATCACTGCGGCAGCGGCGCGAGTTGCAGCCGGTACGCTGATTGTCGACGCTCAAGTCGCCAAGGCGTTGGGCTTGAGTGCGGGGGCTTCGGTGCGGGCGGTGAGTCTGGCAGTGCCTGCCTTGCAACAATCAGTGGCTTAGGTAACTAACTCTCGCGCTTGTTCCGGCGGACATGACAGCATCTATTTCGCGGGCACCCATGGATTGTTTCGCATCTGCGATCGACTGCGCCTGTGAAACGAGGAGCCGCTGGCGGGCTCCTCGTTGATGAACCCGCGAGTGTTACTGAGCTTCGCGAGTAGCCTGGCCATTGACCAGGCGAGAGATGCCCAGGGGGTTGGCAGCTTTCAAGGCGTCGGGCAGCAGGTAGTCGGGGTAGTTCTGGAAGCACACCGGGCGCAGGAAACGATCGATCGCCAGGGTGCCCACCGACGTTCCGCGCGCATCCGAAGTTGCCGGGTACGGCCCGCCATGCACCATCGAATCACAGACTTCCACACCGGTCGGATAACCGTTGAGCAGGATCCGTCCGACTTTCTGTTCCAGCAGCGCCGTCAGCTCGACGAACCGTTCAAAGTCCGCCGGTTCGCCGATGATGGTCGCCGTCAACTGCCCGTGCAGCGCGTTCAACGCGGCACTGAGTTGTGCCTGGTCCGCGACTTCGACGAACACGGTGGTCGGGCCGAAGACTTCTTCCTGCAAGACTTCATCGCCGTCGAGCAACAGGCTGACATCGGCCTTGAACAGTTGCGGCTGGGCCTGATTGCCCTGCTGCGGACTGCCGGCGAGGTGCTCGATGCCCGGATGAGCGAGCAGTTTTTGCAGACCTTTGCCATAGCTGCTTAGCGTGCCGGCATTGAGCATGGTTTGCGCCGACTGATCACCCATCAGCCCGGCGACCTGCTGCACGAACGCGCTGAACTGCGGCGAGCGAATACCGATCACCAAGCCTGGGTTGGTGCAGAACTGACCGCAGCCTTGTACCACTGAAGCGGTCAGGTCACGGGCGACGCTTTCGGCGCGCATTGCCAGGGCCTGGGGCAACAGGATCACCGGGTTGATGCTCGACATTTCGGCGAACACCGGAATTGGCTGAGGACGGGCAGCGGCCATGTCACACAGCGCGCGACCACCCTTGAGTGAGCCGGTGAAACCCACTGCCTGAATGGCCGGATGCTTGACCAGCGCTTCTCCGACACCGCCGCCGTAGATCATGTTGAATACCCCGGCCGGCATCGCGGTTTTTTCCGCAGCGCGGATGATCGCGTCGGCAACCAGTTCGGCCGTGGCCATGTGACCACTGTGGGCCTTGAACACCACCGGGCAGCCGGCGGCCAGCGCCGAGGCGGTGTCGCCGCCGGCGGTGGAAAACGCCAGGGGAAAGTTGCTCGCACCAAACACCGCGACCGGCCCGAGGCCGATGCGGTACTGACGCAGGTCGGGACGCGGCAAGGGCTTGCGTTCGGGCAAGGCCAGATCGATCCGCGCACCGTAGAAATCACCACGCCGCAGCACCTTGGCGAACAGGCGCATCTGACCGCTGGTGCGACTGCACTCGCCTTGAATCCGTGCGGCTGGCAGCGCGGTTTCGCGGCAGACCAAGGCGACGAATTCATCGCCCAGGGCGTCGAGTTCGTCGGCAATCCCGTCGAGAAATTGCGCACGGCGCTCGGCGCTCAGGCTGCGATAGGCCGGGTAAGCGGCGGCGGCAGCCTTGGCCGCAGCATCGACTTCTTCCGGAGTGGCCTGGTAAAAATCGTGAGGCAGCGCTTCGCCCGTGCTGGCATCAACACTGTTAACGATGATATTGCCGGCAGCACTGCGCTGACCGGCGATGTAGTTGTGGCCGATGATCGTGGGCATTTCTGGCTCCAGAAAGAATGTTCGAATCCCCCTTGCGGGGATTTCAGGGCAATAGGGGAGGAGAGCAGGGGGTCAGGTGACTGCGCCGATTTGCCAGGGCACGAATTCGTTCTGCCCGTAACCGTGTTGCTCGCTCATGCTGCGTTCGCCCGAAGCGATGCGCAGCATGAGTTTGAAGATGGCTTCACCGCATTCTTCGATGGTCATGGTGTCTTCGGCGATCTCGCCGCAGTTGATGTCCATGTCTTCGCGCTGGCGGTTCCACAGGGCACTGTTGGTCGCCAGTTTGATCGACGGTGAGGGAGCGCAACCGTAGGCCGAACCACGTCCGGTGGTAAAGGCAATCAGGTTGGCGCCACCGGCCACCTGGCCTGTCGCCGATACCGGGTCATAGCCCGGAGTGTCCATGAACACCAGGCCTTTGGCCTTGACCAACTGGGCATATTCATAGACTTCGACCAGGTTGCTGGAGCCTGCCTTGGCCACGGCACCCAGGGATTTTTCCAGGATGGTGGTCAACCCGCCGACCTTGTTACCGGCCGAAGGGTTGTTGTTCAGCTCTGCCCCCATGCGTTGGCAATACGCCTCCCACCAATGGATCCTGGCGACGAGCTTTTCGCCCACCGCGCGATTGACGGCCCGACGGGTCAGCAGGTGTTCGGCACCATAAATCTCCGGCGTTTCGGAAAGGATGGCCGTACCGCCACAAGCCACCAGACGGTCCACGGCACTACCCAGAGCCGGGTTGGCCGTGATGCCGGAATACCCGTCCGAGCCGCCGCATTGAAGGCCTACGACCAGGTGCCTGGCACTGACCGGTTCACGCTTGACCTGGTTGGCCTCCTCAAGCAACGCCTTGACCTGGGCGATGCCGCTGGCGACTGCCCTGGAAGTGCCGCCGCTGTCCTGGATGCTGAAGGTGCGCAGGGTAGCGCTGCGGCTCAACCCTTGAGTGCTGAGCAACCCGTCGATCTGGTTGGTTTCGCAGCCCAGCCCGATCACCAGCACGGCGGCGAAGTTGGCATGATTCGCGTAGCCGGCCAACGTCCGGCGCAGCAGGGCCAGGCCTTCGCCGGCGGGGTCCACGGCGCAACCGGCGGAGTGGGTGAGGGCGACCACGCCATCGACATTGGGGTACGCCAGCAGCGCGGCAGGGTTGATGTCCCTGCGGAAATGGTCGGCAATGGCGCGGGCTACAGTGGCCGAGCAATTGACCGAGGTCAGAATGCCGATGTAGTTGCGCGTCGCCACTCGACCGTCCGCTCGTACGATGCCCATGAACTCCGGCTCTTCGTTCAACGGGCTGTTGGATTTCACGTCGACACTAAAGGCGTAGTCACGGGAGAAATCGCCCATGGTCAGGTTGTGCACATGTACGTGCTCACCGGCTTCGATAACCCCGGTGGAAAAACCGATGATCTGTCCGTAACGACGCAAGGGCTGGCCGGCTTCGACTCGGCGTGCGGCGATCTTGTGGCCCGCGGGTACTGGCTGGCGCACGGTCACGCCTTCCTGCTCGAGTACTTCACCCGCCAGCAACGGCCGACGGGCGATCAATACATCGTCCAGAGGATTGAGGCGCAGTACGGCGGCTGCACCGGTTTTCATGATCAATTGCATCGCAAACTCTCTGGCTATGAAGCGTGGGAGGTCGCTGGCGAACGGGCCGCGCCTTACCTTTGTTGCCGCACTATAAGAGCCGCCGCAGGTGGCTGCCTAATGAGACCTTTGGATTGATCGATAACCTTTTTTCATTAGTTCGAGGTTTTTTGAGTTAAACCTCGCTCAACGGTCGTCGGCTTCCCGTCGCAGCCGGGCGAATTCCAGCAAGGTATCGGCGAATTCCCGGGCGGCTTCGCTCAGCGGCTCGTCCTTGCGCGTGATGATGCCGTAGTCCTGGGGTTCGACCTTGAACGGCGTGTTGAGCACCTTGAGCAAACCGCTCTGGACCTGGGGCTGGACCATCGACTCGGGCAACATCGCGAGCATGGGGCCCGATTGCAGCAGTTGCAAAAAGGTTGGCATCGAGATGGTCTCGACCGTATTGGTAGGCGTACGTACGTTGAACTCGGTGAAGGCACTTTCCATCCGTCGCCGTATAGGGGCATTGAAGGGATACATGACCCAGGGCCAATCGCCGAGCTGATCGGTCGCCACTTCATCGAACTGTGCCAGGGGATGGCGACTGTTGACCACCAGGCAAAAGGGCTCGGGCCCGAGCGCACGAAACTCGAAGGGCTGCTGATAACGTTCGTCGGTGAAGCGGGCAATGATCAGGTCGAGCTTTTTATGCTCGAGCATTTCCAACAGTTGATTGCTGGTTTGCTCTATCACTTCGATGGACAGCATCGGCCGGTCCAGCTTGATCCGGGTGATGGCCTCGGGCAACACGACCGAGGTCGCGGCGAAAATTGCACCGACTTTCAAATGGCCATGTCCACCCTTGCGCAGCTTGTTCAACTGATCGACGAACGATTGCGTGTCGTCCAGGGTCATCCGCGCATAGCGGACCACGAACTCGCCGAGCTCGGTCAGAACCATGCTGCGGGTTTGCCGTTCGAACAGAGCAAAGCCGAGCAACAGTTCGATGTCGCGCAACATCTTGCTGATGGCCGGCTGGGTCAGGTTCATCAGCTCGGCAGTCGTGTGCATGTTGCGGGTCCGGGCCAGCGTATCGACCAGCACCAGGTGCTTGATCTTCAGCCATTTGCTGACGCTGGCGTAAGAAATCTCGTCGTTTTCCATAGGGCGCTCAAGTCTGGTTGATAACGAAACGATATCAAATGCTGAATATATGTCATTGGGATTTATCAGCGGCGTGCACTAGTTTTGCCCGGTCGTCATCGAATCTGACCTGGATCTGCATATGCCCGAACTGAAATTGACCCCTGACAACACCCTCCCGATCGATGGACTGCAAGGTACCCTGATCGGTCGTGCCTGGGTCCCGGGAGAGGCCGCCGGACCTTCGCCAGTGGTGCTGCGCGCCGATGGCGTGTTTGATCTGTCCCGGGAATTCCCGACCTTGAGCGACCTGCTGGAGAGCGCCTCGCCGCTTGAGGCCGTTCGCGGCGCTCGCGGTCAATACATTTGCAGTGTCGAGGCATTGTTGGCCAACACCGGAGCAGGCTGCGATCCCGACAAGGCTTTTCTGCTGCCTCCGGCTGACCTGCAGGTGATCAAGGCCGCTGGCGTGACCTTCGCCTCCAGTATGATCGAACGGGTGATTGAAGAGCAGGCCGGGGGCGATGCGGTCAAGGCCGAGAGCGTGCGCAGCGTGGTCAAGGCCGCCATCGGTGATAACCTGCGCTCGATCAAGCCGGGCTCGAGCGAAGCCGCCCGGCTAAAGGCCGTTTTGATCGGGCAGGGCCTGTGGTCGCAATACCTGGAAGTGGGGATCGGCCCTGACGCCGAGATCTTCACCAAGGCGCCGGTTCTCGCTTCGGTGGGCAGCGGCAGCGAGGTGGGTATTCATCCGCAATCGAAATGGAACAACCCCGAGCCGGAAATCGTCCTCGCCGTGAACAGCCATGGACGGATACTGGGCGCCACCCTGGGCAACGACGTCAATTTGCGTGACTTCGAAGGCCGCAGCGCCTTGTTGCTGAGCAAGGCCAAGGACAACAATGCGTCCTGCGCGATCGGCCCGTTCATTCGCCTGTTCGATGAAGGCTTTTCTCTGGATGATGTGCGCCAGTGCGTGGTCGACCTGGTGGTCGAAGGCGATGACGGTTTCGTCCTGCGCGGTAGCAGTTCAATGGCGCAGATCAGTCGCGACCCACTGGAACTGGTGGCCCAGACCATAGGCGGCAATCACCAGTACCCGGACGGATTCATGCTGTTCCTCGGCACTCTGTTTGCGCCGACTCAGGATCGGGAAGAGCAGGGCAGTGGCTTCACCCACAAGCAGGGCGATAGCGTCAGCATCGGCAGTCCGTTGCTGGGCACCCTGCACAATCGCGTCACCTACAGCAATCAGGCAACGCCATGGACGTACGGCCTGCGCGCATTGATGGGCAACCTGGCGCTTCGCGGCCTGGTGGCAGGTAAATCAATCCACTGATTTACCTGCCGCAGATTCCTGGCAGTTAGAAGCAGTGGTCGCTGGACAATAACAATAAGGCACACAAATCATGAGCAAAAACACAACAAGCGCGAAGCACGCGGCCGCCATCGAGAGCGCCATCGCCAAATGCCGATGGAAGCTGTTGCCGTTCCTGGCATTGATGTTCGCCTTGGCAATGATCGATCGTTCCAATGTCGGCTTCGCCAAGGCGGCGTTGCAGACCGATGTCGGCTTGAGCAATGCCGCCTTCGCCCTGGGCGCGGGTATTTTCTTTATCGGTTATGCGATCTTTGAAGTCCCCAGCAACCTGATGTTGCACCGGGTCGGCGCACGACTTTGGCTGAGCCGGATCATGATCACTTGGGGGCTGGTGTCTGCCGCCATGATGTTCACCCGGGATGAAACAACGTTTTATGTGCTGCGTTTTCTGCTCGGCGTGGCTGAAGCGGGTTTTTCCCCGGGTGTGATCCTGTACCTGACCTACTGGTTTCCGGCCCAGCGTCGCGGCCAGGCTATCGGCATCTACTACTTCGGCTTGCCAATGGCCTTGATGCTGGGCAGTCCACTGTCGGGCTGGTTGCTGGAAATGCATGACATGTTCAACCTGACCAACTGGCAGTGGATGTTCCTGGTGGAAGGCCTGGCGGCGGTTGTCGTGGGGATCATTGCGCTGTTCTACCTCAAGAGTAAGCCACAGGACGCCCCTTGGCTGACCCGCGAGGAGAAGGCCGCCCTGAGCCAGGAGCTGGAAGCCGAAGACAAACTCAAGTTGGCCCATGGCCCGAACAACCTGTTGGGCCTGGTGCGCAACAAGCGCGTGCTCAAGTTCATCCTGATCTACTTCAGTGTTCAAGTCAGTGTGTACGGGGTGATCTTCTACCTGCCGACGCGAATCGCCGAGCTGTTGGGTACTACGGTCGGGTTAAAGGTGGGGATGTTCATTTCGCTGCCATGGTTGTGCGCCGCCGTCGCCATGTACTTCGTGACTCGCTATGCCGACCGGCGTGGGGCGCATCTGAAAATGGCGATGTGCATGCTCGGCATGGCGGCCCTCGGTATTGCCGCATCGGCCTTGCTCAACAGCTTTGCCCCGGTGCTGCTGGCCTTCTGTTTTGCAGCGGCGGGTTTCGTGACCGTTCAACCACTGTTCTGGACGCTGCCGACCGGTTACCTCGGTGGGGTCGCCGCTGCGGGCGGTATTGCCCTGATCGGTTCCATGGGCAACATCGGCGGCTTCGTCGCGCCGATGCTCAAGGCCCATATGGAGGTCTGGTTCACCGATCCCCGGGCGGGGATGTTGTCGCTGTCGGCAGCCGGGCTGGTAGGGGTTTACCTGCTATGGACGTTGCGCGTGCCGAAGGGGCAACTGCTGGTCGATCAAGGCCCGCTGGACGGGGTGGCGGGTAATGCCCAGGCATCTTCGAACCCTTGAGATCACCGGGTCGACAATAGACCGATAACAACAGCCGAAGCCTGTCAAAGGCTTCGGTTTTTTTTGCCCGTCGCATGGGGGATGACGGGTACGAAAAACAGGACATGGGCAATGGCGTCACCCGCTTGCGCGAACCTCATGTGCATCGCTACTTTGCGGCCAACCTTTTTCACGTGCAACGGTCTGGTTATCGAGAGCGCTACGGACGCCGCACCCCAATGTGTTTTTTGGGCACGTCAGCCAACGTGACCAGTCACCTGGGCGCATAGCCTTGTCAGCTGTTCAGCCAGATCGATCACGCGCCGTGGTGCGTCGGGGCGCAGGTGTAGCGCGATTTCCAGTGCCGCCAGTTCGGGGAAGGACTCGGCTACGCCCAACCGTCGGTGGCCGGGCAGGGCAAGTCGCGAGGGGAGCACGCTGACGCCGAGACCATCGGCGACCGCTGAGCGCACGCTCGCCAGGCTTGCGCTGCTGTAGCCGATGCTCCAGCGTCGGCCGGCGCTCTCGAGCGCGTGGATCATCTCATCGCGATACAAGCCGCCAACCGGAAACACCACCAGTGGCAGCGGGTCGCGCTCGTACGTCGGCTCGCTGAGGCTGTCGAACCAGGCGAGCGGTTCGGGCCAGGCAGCGTGCCCCACAACCTGTCCCGGGCGCTGTTTGACCAGCACCAGGTCGTAGTCGCCTGCACAAAACTGTTGCCATAGCGTGTTGCTGAGCCCGCTGCTGATCTCAAGCCTTATCGACGGGTGTGCGCGTGCGAAGGCGCCAAGCGTCGGCGTCAGCAAGTCTGACGCAAAGTCTTCTGGCACGCCGATATGCACTTCGCCCTGGGCGTGGCCCTTGCGTAACTCTTCCACCACCTCTTCCATCAGCCCCAGTATCCGGCGCGCATAGCCGAGCAAGCGCTCGCCGTTCTCGGTGGTGACGACGTAGCGCCCGCTGCGATTGAGCAGTTCGCAGCCGAGTTGCTCCTCAAGGCGCTTCAACTGTTGGCTGATGGTCGACTGGCTCAGGTGCACGCGCTCACCGGCGCGGGTGAAGCTGCCGCTCTCTACCACCGCGACGAAACTCTTGAGCAGCAACGGATCGATCAGTGTCGAAGTCATTACGTTTCCCACTAGCTGTATATGGACTCCTCCTCGTTGCAAGCCCCCTTCGCTTTGGCGCCCGTGCCGACTGCACACGTATATTCGGCCTCTGATTTCAGTATCGATTCGATGCAGGGCCATGATGGGCTATTCGCGCGTCGGCTCCCAATTGCTTCTACGTGCTTTACGCACCTGGTCATTAGAGGGTTTTTCCGACGCCGGTTCGACCGGTTTGCCATTGTTCGGGTTGCTTCGCAATCGTGGTGTAGAGGTGCTTCTCCTTGGATAAATGGGTCAGGCCGCTGCCCGATCCGCTTGGTAATCAGTGCCATTGCGTAGCATCGCCCAAGCCTTGCGCGCAGTTTTGTTGGCTAGCGCAATAGCCGCCACATTAGGATGCGAGCGCTCAGCTAAACGGACAGCCCACTGGCTGAGCCGGTCATCTGTAAATTTGGCCGTGCGTAGTGCCTATCGTGCACCATGGATCATCAGCGTTCGCAGATAAGCATCGCCACGTTTGCTGATGCCCAGCAGTCGATCCTTGCCGCCGGAGCTGTGTTGCCTCGGCGTCAGCCCTAACGAGGCGGCCAACTGCCGGCCATTGGCAAACTGTCGGGCATCACCAATGGCAGCAACGAGTGCGGTGGCTATCATCGGGCCGACCCCGCGCAGCTGCTGCAAGCGAACGGCCGTTGGTTCACTTGCCGCGATTGCCGCGATTGCCGATATCTCGCTGTCGAGTTCGCCCACGCGTTCATCCAGTGTGCGAAGGTCGCCCCACAAGCCATCCAGTAGACGACGAAAACGTACCGTCAAACCGTTATCCGCCTCTTCCAACCAGCACGGTATGGCGCGACGCAGCATCAGCAACTCCTTCGGAGCAACGAGGCCGTACTCGGCGATCAGCCCACGAATCTGATTGGCTTTGGCCGTCCGCTGTTCGATTAAGCCGGCCCGGATGCGATGCGTCGCCTGGATATCCTGTTGTTCGATGGTCTTGACGGCGACGAAGCGCATGCTGGGACGGCTCATTGCCTCACAGATTGCTTCGGCATCGTTGGCGTCATTCTTGTTGCTCTTGACGTATGGTTTGACGAACTGCGGCGCGATCAGTCTCACCCGAAATCCGCGTGCCTGTAGTTGTCGCGCCCAATGATGGGCTCCACCGCAACTCTCCATACCGATTTCACAGCCGGGTTCGATTTTCTCCAGCACCGTTTGCAGCCAGCGATCACGCGGTAGGCATTGCCGCCAGATGGGTTGTTCATGACAATCCACGCCGTGGATCTGAAACACGTTCTTGGCCAGGTCGACCCCAATGCGCATAAGCTTCATGTGTGGACTCCTTCTCACGGTTGACTGTGGTTCGCACCTTCAGTCTGGCACTCAAGATGCCGAGGTGAGGAGGAGTCCATCCCATTGCTTCTGGCCGATTCTGTTGAAAAAGTCGACCATGGTTTGCGCAGCAGAAAAGTATGCGTCCGAGAGCGGTATTCGAGGAGGAGCAGAGCGCCTGCTGCAGAACGGGTGATGTTGGTACGCCAGCGTGGTTCAGGCCGTTCCGGACCACTTACCACTCAGGCGGGGAATTGGGCTATCCAGTGCCTGGCAATCTCTTCGCGCCGGCAGATCCACACCGCGTCGTGGCCTTGCACGTAATCGAGAAAGCGCGCCAGCGCCATCGCACGACCAGGATGGCCACTGATCCGCCCATGCAGGCCGACGCTCATCATCTTCGGGTGTTGCGCGCCCTCCTGCCACAGCAGGTCAAAAGCATCCTTGAGCAGCCGGAAGAAGTCTTCACCGCAGGCGAAACCATTCGGCAGCAGATAGCGGGCGTCGTTGTTGACCAGTGTGTAAGGGATCACCAGGTGGGCGGGCGAGCCGGGGAGCCAATAGGGCAGATCATCGTTGTAGGCGTCTGAGCTATAGAGAAACCCACCTTCCTCACGCAACAGGCGACGGGTGTTCTGGCTGACCCTTCCTGTGTACCAACCTGTGGGGCGTTTACCGCAGATCTGCTCGATCACGTCGAGGGTGAGGCGGATATGGCGCCGCTCCTGGTCTTCAGGCATGTCGCGATAGTCCAGCCAACGGTAGCCATGCCCGGCAATCTCATGCCCGGCAGCGCAGAGCGCATGGCCAATCGCCGGGGTGAGTTCCAGTGCCCGGCCGACGGCGAAGGCGGTCAGCGGCAGGCCTCGGGCGCTGAACAGCTCCAGAATGCGCCAAACACCTGCGCGCGATCCGTATTCGTACATGCCCTCGACGCTCAAGTCCGCTTCCCCCACACGCGGCGGGCGGCCCGGTAGCTCGTGAAGCCAGGCCTCCGACTGCGCATCGCCATTGAGGATGCATGACTCCGCGCCTTCTTCGATGTTGAGTACGAACTGGACCGCGACGCGCGCTTCACCGGGCCATCGCGGGTGGGGTGGGCAGCCGCCATACCCGATAAGGTCGCGAGCGGACATCAGCCCAGCTCGAAGGTCGTGACGCCGAACACACGTTCGTGCGCGATCGCCGGAGGAGGGCCGAGGTACATGCGTGCGCAGCCGAAAACCTCGATCATGCCCTGTTGGTGCACGAGCGCCATCGCGGCGGGGTTATTCTCCGGGGCATCGAGAAACAGCGGGCCACCCTCGGCAAATTCCGCCAGGCGCGCGTAGAGGGCATTGGCTGCCAGGGCGTCATCGGCGAACAAGGGGCCGATCTTGTAGCCTTCCCGGCAGCGCCTTACTACGCCATAGCCGCTTAGCCTGCCTTCGCGCTGGCAACCTACGGCGAGTGCATCGGCTTGGGCTATCCACCCGCTCAGGAAGCTTGCGCGTGCGGCGGGGAAGCAGGTGCGGTCGTAATCGACAACTTGATCGAACGGGAAGGTGGCCAACGGGACAATGTCCTGGTCGTCCACCTGCGAGATCGTCGGGCGTTCGGTGGTCCTGGCACGAAAACGCATATTGCGATGGGAGAAGACGAAACCACCCTTGGCGTAGTAGTCCTGCATCGTGAAGACGCCGTCCATGCCGATGCTCGCGCCTGGGCGCAGGCGGGCGAGGAGTCGCTCGCGGCGTGCGTGCCAGAGGGTATTGCCCAGACCTTGACCACGATATTCAGGCCGGACGATGAAAAAACCCATGAAACCGAATTCGCCATTGTAGGAGGTGATGGCACCGCCGCCGATCAATTCGCCGCCCCGAGACGCCGCGATGAAGGCGGCAGGGTCCGTAGCCCAGAACAGCTCGGCATCGTGAAGGCCGGGATTCCAACCCTCACGGGCAGCCCAATCGACGAGCTCGTCCAGCTCGGGACGGGTCATGTTGCGTATGACCAGCTGATTCGACACCGCGAAGTTCTCCTCAGTCGCTAATTGAACCCTTTCGGTATAGCTTCAACCCGAGTATTGATCCAGGTCGTCACGTCACCTGCAGAACATGTTCGTCGCCATTGAACTGTCCTGAGCGCGAGGCCCGGTTGCTGTCAGCGAGGGTGGAACATGCACCCGCAGGAGCCGGGCCTGCCCGCGATGCAGACGACGCGACGTATCAGACAGACCGCGGTGCTAAGACGAGCGCCCCTATGAACGCCCTCACGCGCATTAACTGGATCGCCCGTGGTGGGCTGGCGTTCATAAAGCTGCGCCGCGTCTCGCAGTTTCTATCGGACCCGCTGGTCCAGTTTATTTCGTCGTCTAACTTGGGAATGCCAAGCTAGGGGCTCGGCTACTATGACGTTAGGTGCCAAGGAGACATCATGACGGTCAAGCGTATGGACAACGTCGGCATCGTTGTAGAAGACATTGACGCCGCCATTGAGTTCTTCACCGAACTTGGCCTCGAGCTCGAGGGGCGCGCCCCAATCGAAGGAGACTGGGCAGATGGCGTCACTGGATTGCGCGACATGCGCGTCGAGATTGCCATGATGCGTACGCCGGACGGTCATAGCCGGCTAGAGGTGTCCCGATTCCTCGCACCACTTGTTGTCGCCGATCACCGCAGCGCCCCGGTGAACGCTTTCGGTTACCTACGCGTCATGTTCACCGTGGAGGACATCGACGACACGCTCGCAAGGCTCCACAAACGCGGCGCGGAACTCGTCGGCAAAGTGGTCCAGTACGAAGACACCTATAGGCTCTGCTACATTCGGGGCCCCGAAGGAATTCTGATCGGGCTTGCCCAAGAGCTCGGGCCGCGCGCTTAACGGCAGGCCATGGTCGCTTGCTGGTTGCCGTAACAGGCAGCATTGGGCAGCGAGTTGCTAATCATGGTTACGAAGCGTGCTGGCCAAATCCGATGCACCTGGAACTGCGGGTGGAGGATCGCGCGCACCGCGAGGTTGACCACGCCCGAGAGGCGGGCAAAGCCATGACCGCCCAAATCAAGACAGCAGAACGGCAGGTTGAGCAATTGCAATGGCGGCTGGAGTCGATTCAAACCGAGCTCAACCAAACCCTGCAACGCGCCGCGGCGCAGCAGACCCGAGCAGACACGCTGGAGCAGCAACTGATGCAGGTACGCCAAGTTCCGGCAGCCAAGCGCAAGACGCGTGCACGGAAAACGCCCACGGCGCTGGGCTCTGACTGAGCGTGAGCGTGAGCGTTGCGGTGCTCGCCATGGGAGCACAACGACAGGAAGCCCCTACCGGGGGAGAGTGTCTCGTCCGGTCGCGTCTTGCCGCCAGTGGGTTCGGCGCCTAATGTTAAGTAGTAGGCACCAGGCAAGGGAGGAGGTCGTATGCGCTGTGCAAACTGCGGATTCGAGAATCCTTCCGGGGCCAGCTTCTGTGAAGCGTGTGGCGCCAGGCTGTCTCGCGGCTGTCCGCGCTGTGGCCACGAGGCGGGCCTTACCGCCAAATTCTGCAGTGAATGCGGCGCTCCGCTGACCGATGCGCCTGCTGCGCCATCACCGCGCTCCCGAGCTGTTACAGGGCCTTCTCCAGCGCCCATTCATTACACGCCCCACCACCTTGCCGAACGCATTCGCGCTGAACAGGCAGCCATGGAAGCCCGGGGCGAAACCTCCGGCGAACGCAAGACCATCACGGCGCTGTTTGCCGACATGGCCGGCTCCATGGCGCTGATCCACGACCTCGATCCGGAAGAGGCCCAGCGCCTGATCGAGCCCGTCGTCGCGCTGATGATGGAAGCTGTCCACTACTACGAAGGCTACGTGGCCAAGACCATGGGCGATGGCATCCTCGCGCTGTTCGGCGCCCCCATCGCCCATGAAGACCATCCGCAGCGGGCGCTGTATGCGGCGCTGCGCATGCAGCAGGCGATACACCGACATAGCGACCGCATACGTCTGGAGAAAGGCATTCCGCTGCAAATCCGCGTTGGCATCCACACCGGAGAGGTCGTAGTGCGTTCGATCCGAACGGACAATTTGCACACCGATTACGATCCGGTCGGGCACACGATCCACATTGCGTCCCGGATGGAGGGAATCGCTGCGCCATCGTCGATCCTGGTGAGCGAGTCCACCCACAAGCTGGCGGAGGGCTATTTCGAGTTCAGGACTCTGGGGGCCACCCAGGTCAAAGGTATCCCGGAGCCGCTCTTCGTGTACGAGGTGCAGGGTCTCGGCGCGCTGCGCACGCGCCTGCAACTAGCGGCACATCGCGGGCTGGCCAGGTTCGTCGGCCGCCAGGTCGAACTGGACCTCCTGCATCAGGCGCTCGATCAGGTCAAAGCGGGCCACGGGCAGGTCGTCGCGGTGGTAGGCGAGGCCGGGGTCGGGAAGTCGCGGCTGTTCCATGAGTTCAAGGAACGCTCGCGGCGCGGCTGTCTGGTGCTGGAGACGTTCTCGGTGTCGCACGGCAAGGCCTTTGCCTATTTTCCGCTGATCGAGCTTCTGAAAAACTATTTTCAGATCACTGCCCTGGACGACGAACGGCGGAGTCGGGAAAAGGTCATGGGCAAGGTCCTGACGCTCGAGCGCGGCTTCGAGGATATCGTGCCCTACCTGCTCTATCTGCTGGGTATCGGCGAACGCAGTTCGGCGCTCGCGGAAATGGATCCTCAGATCCGGCACGATCGAATATTCGACGCGATTACGCAACTTCTGGTGCGCGAAAGCCGCGATCAGCCGATCGAGCTGCTGTTCGAGGACCTGCAATGGCTGGACCGAGAGACCGAAGCATTCCTCACGTGCCTCACCGACCGCGTGGCGAGCGCCCCGATTCTGCTCCTCGTGAACTACCGCCCCGAGTATCAGCCTGTTTGGACGCGCGGGGGCCATTGCAGCCAGCTGCGGCTCGAACCGCTGGGCCCAGCCGAAGCCCAGGGACTGCTTGTGGCTCTGCTTGGGGACGATCCCACCCTTGTCCCCCTCAAACAGCTCATCCTGGAGAAGACGGAAGGCAACCCTTTCTTTATGGAGGAGGTGGTCCAAACGCTGGTCGAGGAGAAATCGCTGCTCGGCGAACCCGGCCGTTACCGGATCGAGCAAACTCCGGCTGCGCTGCATATTCCCACCACCGTGCAAGGTGTGCTCGCCGGCCGTATTGACCGGCTCCCGGTAGCGCAAAAGGAATTGCTGCAGACGCTCGCCGTCATCGGCAAGGAGTTTCCGTTCAGTCTGATCCAGCGCATCCGTGATGGACGGGTCGCTCGGATGGACGACGATTTGCACGAACTGCTGGCCCGACTGGAGGCCGCGGAGTTCATTTACCAGCGGCCCGCATTTCCGGAGGTGGAGTATTCGTTCAAGCATGCGCTTACCCAGGAAGTCGCGGGCCACTCGCTACTCATGGAGCGGCGTAGCGCACTGCACGAACGCACGGCGCAGGCCATCGAGGCACTGTTTCCCAATCGCATCGCGGATTACTGCAGCGAACTGGCACACCACTATCGGCTGAGCGGCAATGTCCCGAAGGCCGTGGAATACTTGCACCGTACCGGGCAACAGGCCCTCCAGCATTCCGCCCATCTCGATGCGATGCGTCACCTCGGCGCGGCACTGGAATTGCTCAAGCATTTGCCCGACACGCCCGCGCGTGCTCATCAGGAACTGACGTTGCTGCTCTGCCTGGGGCCGGCCTTGATGGCCGGGCGAGGCTATGGTGCGCCCGAGGTGGAGGCCACCTACACCCGTGCACTGGCGCTATGCGAGCAAGTGGGCGACGACTCGCTTTTCCCTGCGCTGCTGGGGTTGCGGACTTACTACGAGTTGCGCGGGCAATACTCAACTGCATGCGAACTGGGTGAACGATTGTTCAGTATTGCGCAAACTGCGCAGGATCCGGACTTGCTCGTGGAAGCCCATGCGGCACTCGGGGCGACATTGCTTTTTCAGGGTGATCTGCGTAATGCACTTGAGCACCAGGAGCGGGCGCGTGTCCTCTACAACCCGGACCGTCATCGCACACATGTCATTACGTACGGTATGGATCCGGGCTACTCCCTGACATTTTCGACCTGGTGCCTTTGGTTCTTGGGTTTCCCCGATCAGGCAAGCAAGCGCGGCCGGGATGCCCTTGCTCTGGCCAATAAGATTTCCGACCCGTTCGGCTTGGCCTTCACCCTGTCGGCTACGTCGATACTGGGACAGCTTCGGCACGACGTACAACTCGCCGAAGAGTGTGCTGATGCCGCCATCAAGCTTTCACTCGAACGAGGGTTTCCGTTTTATTTGGCGTGGGGGACTATTCTCCAAGGTTGGGCTTGTGCCGAGCAGGGAAACATTGACGAGGGAATCGCTCAGATAACCGAGGGTATTGCCACTTACCAGGCAGCCGGAGCAGAGCTTGGATGTTCTTATTTTCTGGCCCTGCTGGCCGCAGCTCACGGGCGCTCCGGGCAACCGCAGGCAGGATTGGATGTCGTGATCGGCGCTCTGGCTATGGTGAACAGAACAGGCGAGCACTTTTACGAAGCAGAACTGTACCGGCTCAAGGGAGCTCTTAGCCTCCAATGTCAGAGCGAAGACAGACAGGATTCTTCCGTGCAGCAGGAAGCGCAAGCATGCTTTCAAAAGGCGATCTTGGTCGCTCGACAACAAGGGGCAAAGTCACTCGAGCTACGAGCCACAGTGAGCCTTGCTCAGTTATGGGAAGCACGAGACAAGGAGGCGGCGAGGCAAATGCTGGCCGACATCTATAGCTTCTTCACCGAAGGCTTCGACAGCGTTGATTTGCTACAAACCAAGGCGCTGCTCGATGCATGGGCACCATGCGGGGGGGTGAACGATTGATGACGCATGGCGCTGAATCGAGCATCGGTGTGTCGTCGGTAAGTGCGTAACGGGGCGAAGCACCGCACCAAGCGCCCGATGCCGCTCAGCACCGGCTTGGAGTCCAAGAATGACTACGAAGAACGGAGCGCGTCGGGGCAGTGATGAGCGTAAGCCGGTCGCGCTGGCTTTGCAGGGCGGCGGGATGCACGGCGCGTTCACTTGGGGCGTGCTCGATCGATTGCTCGAGGACGGCAGGCTTGCCATTGAAGGGGTGAGCGCAACCAGTGCCGGCGCGATGAATGCCGTCGTGCTGGCCTACGGCATGCTGCAGGGTGAGGAGGCCGGCGCGCGCCAGGCGCTGCACGATTTCTGGTACGCCGTGGCGCAGTCCGCCGAGCGTCATAACCCGTTGCGCTGGACGCCATGGCTGAAAGGGACGCACAGCTTCGGTCTGGACCATTCGCCCATGTACGCGTTCGCGGACGTGGCGCTTCGTATCTTCTCGCCTTACCAGTTCAATCGCCACAACTTGAATCCGCTGCGAGAGGTGCTGGAGAGTCAGGTCGATTTCGCCGCCTTGCGAAAGCAATGCCCGCTCCATCTCTATCTGTGCGCGACCAATGTCGAGACGGGGAAGATACGCATCTTCTCGGGCGAGGACGTCTGCGCCAAAGCGGTGCTTGCTTCGGCCTGTGTGCCGACATTGTTCCAGGCGATCACGATCGAAGGTCAGCACTACTGGGATGGCGGCTATATGGGAAACCCGGCCATTTTCCCATTGATCTACCACTGCAATACACGTGATGTAGTGATCGTCCATATCAACCCGCTCGTTCGCCCGGGCGTGCCCACTACCGCTGCCGATATCCTTAATCGCATCAATGAAATCAGCTTCAATTCGTCGCTGATGCGTGAGATGCGCACCATCGCCTTTGTCACCGACCTCATCCAGCAAGGCAAGGTCGATTGCGACGAGATGAAGGAGATGCTGATCCATTCCATTCGGTCCGACGAAGCGATGTGCGCGCTCACCGTGTCCAGCAAGTACAACGCGGGCTGGGACTTCCTTTGCGGACTGCGCGACAACGGACGACGCGAGGCCGAGGCGTGGCTCACAGAGAACTATCGGGATATTGGCGAACGGTCGAGTATCGACATCCGAAAGGAGTTTCTTTGAACGCTACCATGAGACGGGAAAAGGTGGATGGCGTCTGCCCAACACTTGAGGGCAGGAAGGTTGCTGCTGAGCCTGCTAAAAATAAAGCTGGGGTCGGTTAGCCGAGCCCCAGCGCTGTCAATCGACGCAATACTTGCGTTGTGGCCTCAAATCCCCGGGCTGGATTGCTCCTGCATGGGCTCTTTGGATATCGCCATCGTTGATCGTCCCCGAGGCACTTTCAAAGACCTCGCCCAAGCCGCCGGGGTGAGCAAAGCGACCCTGAACCGCTTCTGTGGCACTCGAGATAACCTTATCGAGATGCTGATGAATTACGCCTCAGAGGTGATGGAGCGAGCGATTGCTGCTGCGGACCTTGTAAAGTCACCAGCGCTTGACGCTCTACACAAACTCATTGAGCAACACTTGACGCACCGTGAGCTAATGGTCTTCCTCATCGTTCAATGGCGTCCCGACTCACTGGACGGAGAAGCAGGTAATCGCTGGTTGCCTTACTCGGATGCACTGGATGCGTTTTTTCTGAGAGGTCAGACGGAGGGTGTGTTCAGAATCGATATCGCCGCCCCCGTGCTGTCGGAGATCTTCGCTTCCATACTGTTCGGGCTGGTGGATGCTGAGCGCCGTGGCCGTGTGGCTCGGTCGGGGATGGTGGCACTGATCGAAATGTCTTTTCTTCGAGGCGCGAGCAAGGGCTAGGTGGACTCGTTTCCGACCCGTCGCACCGCTTGTTCGATTCCCATTCGTCTCGCCAGTAGTTGAGCCGTAAACAGGTCAAGGTGGGCTCCCCCGGCATTCTTGAACACAGTGATCTGATCTGTAGTGAAGCAAGGCGGACCACCACCGCACAGATCAAAGAGATCGCCAATTATATCGTCGACCGAGATCACGCCAGTTGCTAACGGAAGTTGGAGCTCGCCACTTGCCAGAGCAGTCGGTCGAAAGTCCGCATAGAGTTGGCCGCGAATCAGAACATCGTTATCGGCCTCACGCATGTGCGGCAGCCAACTACCCACCAGATTGACATGCGTGCCAGGAGCAACCTGGGCGCCACGGATCAAAGGCTGGTCGCTCATGGTTGCGGCGCAGATAACTTCAGCCGCAGGTAATGCCGCGTCTAGATCATCGACAACAGTGAGTTCAACGTCGCGGATTTGAAGGTCGGCAGCCAGCTTCTCTGCGCGAGGTCGCGTGCGGTTCCAGATAAAAACCTGGCGCAACGAGGGTCTCAACGCGGTGAATGCCTCGATCAGTGGGCCTGCCATGTCACCGGCACCGACCATCAGCATCGTTCGGACATCCTGGCGCGCAAGCAGATCAAGTCCAAGGGCCGAGTCGGCAGCAGTCTTGCGGGCCGTAAGGGCCGCGCCATCAGCAACGAATATAGGGGCGCCGGTGATGCCATCAAACGCGACATAGACGCCTTGTATCGAAGGGGAGGCCGGGTGTCGGTGCTGGTTGCCAGGAAACTCGGTGGCAAGCTTCACTCCCACCATTTGCCGTTCGCTCCAAGCGGAGCGCAACATGAAACGATCAGCGCTACCAGGGTGCTCAAGGTGTAGATCGGCGATGACGGGCAGCGGCTCTCTATGTGCCTGGGCAAAAGCGGCACATAAGCTTGGATAGTCGAGCAGTCTGCTGATTGTCGGTGCATCAATCCACTGCATGGGAAAGTCCCCAAAGTGCCAGCAACGGCTTGTCGGTTGACCTCATGGAATGGACAGCCGATGGTGGGTTGAACACTACGCCGCCCGGCCCGGGATTCCACCAGCCGACATCTTTTCGGTACCAGTAACCTTCCGATAAAACGACATAAAACTCTGCCGGAGGATGCTTGTGGTACGGATAGCAAAGTTCGGGCTCCATTACCGCCAGCCCCACTGTAAAAGTTGAACATTCAAGCAGTGCGCCCTTGCCGAGAATCAGCGCATGTCGGTGCCTTTCTTCAAACGCATCATCGTCCCCTTCTGAAGCGGATCGCTTTATCCAGCGACTACTGGACAACAGGGTCTCAAGAGCCGATAGCAGAATCTTGAAGTCCCGATTCGTTCGGGGAGCATCCGCCAATGCCCGCGCTACCGTGGGCTCCAGGCAAGCGGGCAGGGAAGTGCCCGAGAACGGAGGCAAGCCGATGTCCAGGCGCGCATTGCTCAAGGAGCGAACACAGATTTCTGTATCCACGCCATCAACACCACTCACTTGAGAATACCGGGCCAGGATTCGCAGGAGTGCCTCCCGCATCACCACTCCCTGTATCAGGAGTGCTTGTTCCGACATCTGTGAGTACGACTGCATCACCTTTTACCTCTTGAACATACCAGGCAGGTCACTTTGAGAATTCAGTGATCCATCCATCGAGCTGTCTCTTGGCTTTCTGAACGATTGAGCTCGATTCGCAATGGCCAATGCTGAAATCGCGCCTGAAACGATTCGGTTAATTGCGAAGTAATCGAGCTGTCGCACTGACAAAAACCAGCAAAACAATCACGCAGCCAAGAGCGAATGACAAGGTGCTCAGATGGGCGACCGCCCCGATAAATACGGGACCGATCAGAATCCCCGCGTAGCCCATCGAGATGACAGCGGGGATGGCTACTGCCTGTGGCATACGTTGCTGGCGGCCCACGGCGGTAAAGAGCACAGGGACAATGTTTGAGCATCCAGCACCGACCAGAGCGTAGCCAATCAAGGACGCGGCCCAGCCATCGATTCCAAGCGACACGATCATGCCTGCGGCTGCGCAGAGTCCGCCAAGCGCAACGACGCGCACGCCGCCTAGTTTGCTGACGATGGCATCTCCTGTCAGGCGGCCCACCGTCATCGCGGCGGCGAAGGATGCGTAGCCCAAGCCGGCGATGCTCGGCTCTAACCCTCGGCTCGAGACAAGGAAAACCGCGCTCCAGTCGAGGATTGCGCCTTCAGTGAGGAAGACGATGAAACAGAGCGCCCCTAAAAACAGCACGATACCCCTGGGCACCGCGAACATTGGTCCACCCCGTTCAGTGCCATAAGTCAGAAAAGCAGGCGCTGCCTTGTAAAGCGCTCCCAAAACGGTGGCAACGATGCAGAGCGCAGCAATCAAAGGATGCAGGCCCAAGGTCAGCAGAGCGGTCATCGCCCCGGCGCCCAATATGCCTCCGACGCTGTAAAGGCCATGGAAGCCGGACTGAAGTGCCTGCCCGCTGTTTTTCTCGACGATGACGGACTGTATGTTCATGGCGCAATCAAGCATGCCCATGCTGGCGCCGAAGATAATGACAGCGATGACCAGACCCGGCAGCCACACCAAGGTGCTCAACAGCGCAAGAACGGCACACAAGACAATCGTCGCCCAGATTACGACCGGTCGGCATCCATAGTGTGCAGTGAGATACCCAGCGAAGGGCATGGCCACAATAGATCCACCGCCAAGGCCAAGCAGCAGCAACCCCAGGCCACCATCGTCCAGGCCGGCGCGTGCTTTAACCAATGGAACCAGAGGCGCCCAAGCGGACATGAGTAAGCCCGCGATGAGGAAGGCAATGCGTGTAGACATCCGCTCGCTGTGGTTAGCCGTGGGTAATAACACCGGCGATGGAGCATTCATAATTCTCGGTAATCCTTATCGATGATGCTAACCATCGTTTACTTGGCTTAGACAGTGCGGGTTTCGTATGTTTTTCGCGTGCCCGGGTTTCGAAACTTAACGCCTGCGCTCATACGTTGCTCTATAGCTGCTTGGCGCTACGCCAAAGAAGTCACGAAAGCGCATATGGAAGTTGGCGAAACTACAGAAGCCGGTCGCAATCGCGATATCGGTGATCGGCCGATTGCTCTGCAGAATAAGCTGTCGCGCTCGAGTCAAGCGCAGCTCGAGGTAGTAGCGTGTGGGCGTGGCGCCCACGAAACGGCAGAAGCGCCGCTCCAATTGTCGTCGGGAAATTTTCACACATTCAGCCAGTTCGTCGATCGATAGTGGCTCTTCGATGTTCTTTTGCATCAGTTCTAAAGCGAGCTTCAGGGTTTGTGGCAAGGTGGGGTCAGTGTCAACGATGACAGTCGATATCCCGGAGACTTCAGCGGTTTGATCGCAACTGAGTATTTCCTCGACAGCGTGCGTCAGCGACACGCCTTGTTTAGCGGTGATGAGCTCCAGCATCATTCGTAACGAACTGCTGGCGCCGGCGCATGTGATACGGTTTCTATCTAATACGTGAGTCCGACAAGTGACCAGGACTTTGGGGAAAACATCCTCCATCATCGCTCGCCCATCTGGATGGAAGGCACACTCGACACCGTCCATTAACTGAGCTTCCGCCAGAAAAAACGCACCATTCCACAAACCGCCCATGGTCGCGCCAAGAGATGCGACGTTACGTAGCTTGCGCCGTAACAGCGGGTCGCTCATCAGCTTCACTCGCAAACCACCAGCGACAATGAGAACGTCGATACGATCCGGTAGTTGGGATAACTCCAGGTCCGCTGAAATTGCGATTCCCAGATCGCTCATCACCAGACGGTTCTTGATGCCGACCGTCAACACCTCAAACGCCGGTGTCTCGCTAATCAGGTTGGCGGTCACCAGCGCATCGATAGCACCGGTGAACGACATCATCGAGAAATTGTTCAAAAGCACGAAAGCTACACGAGTCACCGCCTGCGGCATTAATGGTTTCTGCGCCGTATAGGAGTACCCCATGTTCTTGTCTTTAAGCACGCTCTCGAATACGAATGGCATAAATCCTCTTTGACACCTTTACCAATAGCTACGAAACCGTTGCGCAATCTAGACAGCGGTTTTTGGAGCAGACAGCAACAAATCAAAGAATGCCTGGCAGTCATCGCTCTCAGACAGTGCTTCAACACTGTTCTTGATCGCATTGCTGAGCGTGGATCCCAAGCTGTCATCAGCCAGCAAATGATATTTAGCCGTGAGTTCGGCACTCGACATAGGGTTGCCGGGGTCGCCCTTGGCCGTCGCGGTTGGGCTCGTAAGACGCGTGCCGTCTTTCAGGGTAACGGTGACGCGGGAGAGAATTTCCTCAGGGAACCTGGCGGACAGGTCGGGCGCCTCATGAAGGGTTATCTTCCCGCTGATGTTCAAGATGTCCGGCGCATGAATGGAATCCCCGGTGACTTCGTCAGGGCCCAGCTTTCCACGAACGATCAAGGCGGCCAGTGGAAATGCGAGCGCATACTGGGCCTCATCCGCATTCTTCGGAAAATGCCCCTGCAAGCACACAGACTCGTGGAATGTCTCGACATCGATGGTCTCGATCAACTCAGCAGAGATGACTGGATGTGCTCGCATCAAATCGGTCATGGCCGTGAGTGCCGGTTGCGCCCAGCGACATACCGGCCACGGTTTGAAATATTGCTCGTCGATCTCCCAACGGGTTCCGATGTCCTGCCAGAAAGTGGAAATCTCCAAAGGTTCAACGGTGGCGGCTGGAGCGCCAGTGACACCGAGCTGTGCCATCAGTAATGCGTTCAGTCCGGCATACGCGCCGGCGCCGTGGGCATCACGCAACATCGTCGGAAAGCTCACCAGGCGCATCATCGGGCACCTCGGGCCGAAGTATTCCGCGATACCCAGCGCATGACGGAATGTCGTTTCATCAAGCTTCAGCAGGCGGGCACCGGCGCAAACGACCCCGATCCCGGAAAAGGCGCCTGAGGCATGATATTCAGGGGCGGTGGCCATCAATGCCTGGCCCGCCCGTAAGGCGGTCTCGTAACCGATGCACAGTGCGCTGAGGAGTTCTTCGCCGCTGATGTTTTTGCCCTGACTGCGATACGCGTCAACCAATGCAACAATGGCCGGGACAACAGTTGCACCTGCATGCCCCTTGGAGGTGAAGTGACCTTCGTGTGCATCCAGGCTATCAACGCAGAAACCGCCTGCATACGCGGCGCCCAATGGATGTACGGCTCTGCCGTCGAACCAAAGGCGGCTGGACAGCTTGTTGGCAGAGTAGTGGGTGTCAGCGTAGGTTTTGAGCGTCACGCTGGTTTGATTGTCGCGAGCACCGGCGGCCACACCAATGATGTCGAGCAGGCAAGTTTTAACCAACTCGCGTGTATGCAGGGGCGCGTCCTTGTAACTGAAATTCTGGACGAATGAATACAACTGCATTTCATGATTCCTGAATGATGAACGCCGAAACGGATGAAAAAGTTGCCCGGGGAAGGGCAACCTTTTATGCAGATTTAAATGAAGGGACTAATTTTTTGCGGTGGCGGTATTAGCCGCGGCTCGTGCGTCTGCCAGCCAGCTGTCATATTTCGCGCGATGGGCCGCGATCCATTCTTTGGCGTGACGAGTAATGTCAGCTGCACTTTTTTCACCGTTGTGCATTTTCAGATTTTGCGCGCTTTCATCGTCGGTAGTGATCTGCATTTCAGACAGGAACTTCACGGCAGCCGGATTTTTCTCGGCAAACTCTTTGTTGATTACCGCTTTGACACTGTCTACCGCGAAACCAAGGTTTTTACCATTAAAGGTAGTGTTGACATCGTTTTTGCCACCTGGAAGATCCGTACGCGGCACGGTTAACCACACAACATCTTTACCTTCGACCAAAACACCGGAGATCCACTGAGGTACCCAGGTGTAATAGAGAACCGGCTTGCCTTGTTTGTAACGAGCAATGGTGTCGGCCATCAGGGCAAAATAGGAGCCCTGGTTATTTGTGACGGTTTTTTCCAGGCCATAGGCTTTCATATGGTGGGCAATGACCAGCTCACACCCCCAACCGGGGTTGCAACCCGTCAGGTCGGCTTTACCGTCGCCATTACTGTCGAACAGCTTGGCTATCTCTGGCTTTTTCAGATCATCGACAGAGGTGATGTGATACTCATCAGCCGTTTTCTTATCGATCATGTAGCCCTGTAGTACGCCCGGCATAATGTCGCCGGTTTTCACCATCGTCTCATCGCCGCCGGCCTTCTCGTAGAAAGATTTGTGTAGCTCCTCCCACAGATGAACCGAGAAATCAGCGTCACCATTGGCAATTGCAATCATCATGGTGGAGTACTCGGTTTCCTTAGGAGTCTCAACGTCGTAGCCCAATTCCTTGAGACCCGCCATTGCGATCTCTCCGCGAAATCGCTCTTCGGCAATTGACGGGAAAATTGGGGTGATCGATACCCCTTTTCCGGGCTCCTGCGCCGTGGCGGCTGATGCGAAAACAGGGGAAACCGCTAGTACTAAAAGCGCCACAGAGTGAATGAATTTCTGTTTTATTCCGAAGGTTGTGAAGTTCATTATCGTTTGCCTTGGCTGGATTAAAGAAGTTGGCATTTCTTTTGGTTCACGACGCGCCGCTTAGCGGAGTTAGCTCTCTTTGGGACTGACTTCTATTTTCGTAACAGCGTTTTTTCTCTTCAGGCGATAAATGACACCCGCCGGACCTGTCTGGTACCAGTGCTCACCTTTGGTTGCCCTGTTACTGCGTTCGCCCATCGCCTGGGTCAGTCGGTCGAGGAAAATCGCCAGCAATACCAGCCCCAATCCACCGACGGTTGCCAAGCCCATATCAAGGCGGCCAATCCCGCGAAGTACCATCATTCCCAACCCACCAACCGAAATCATTGATGCGATCACCACCATGGAAAGTGACAACATTAATGCCTGATTCAGACCCGCCATGATCGTCGGTGCAGCTAAAGGAAGTTGAACCCGTCTCAGCATCTGGCGTGGGGTGCATCCGAAAGCCCGGGCCGCCTCAACCTTGTCTTCCGGTACTTGGCGAATTCCCAGATTGGTGAGCCTGACCAGTGGTGCTACCGAAAAGATGATCGTGACCAGCACCCCCGGTACGTTGCCGATACCAAACAGCATCACCACGGGCACCAGATAAACAAATGCAGGCAGTGTTTGCATTGCATCGAGTACCGGCCGCAGAAGCATCTCCAGTCTGTCACTCCGGGCACACAGGACACCCAGCGGTATGCCAATAACTGCACAGAAGAACAGTGAAGTGAGCACCAGGGCGAGGGTGACCATGGCGTCACTCCATACGCCGATCACTCCTAAGAGGGTAAGGGTAACGAAACAAAGGATCCCTATCTTTTTCCCTCCTACCTGCCAGCCGAGGAGCGTCGCAATAATAATGAATATTGACGGAGGAATAGCCAACAATCCGAACTGAATACCATTGAGTACCTGGTCGATTGGCCATCTAATTGAGCGGAATACCTCGCGGAAATTATGAACCAGATAATTTAAGGCAACTTCTACCCATTGGCCCAAAGGGACGTTGATGGATTGAAACGGGTCTAGAAAACTGAATTCGTTCATGTCATCACCTGAATGTCCGAGCCTGGCAAGCCAGCAAATAGAGACTATTAGTGTCGGCTCATTGTCTGAAGCAGTAGGCTCTTGGAGATCGTGCCTTTGAACACACCCTGGCGATCCAGGACGGCAACTGGATTAACTGCATCAGCAACGATGTGAAAGACGTCCTGCAGGAGTACATCGTCGCGCAGCGTAGGCGTGGATTGGTCCACGGCGTACGGATGCTCTGCACAAATCTTGGCAACATCGCCAGCCTTCAGGATCTTCGAGGCATCGAAACCTTTGAAGAAAGCCCTGACGTAATCGTTCACCGGGTTGCAAAGCAGCTCTTGCGGGGTACCGATCTGTACTACCCGGCCACCCTCCATGATCGCAATGCGATGGCCGATGCGAATCGCCTCGTCAATGTCATGGGAGATGAAGATGATGGTGCGATGCTGTTCTGCCTGCAGGCGGATCAGTTCGCCCTGCATTTCGTGGCGAATCAACGGGTCAAGTGCCGAGAAGGCTTCGTCCATTAGCAGGATGGCTGGGTCGTTAGCCAGCGCTCGGGCCAGGCCTACCCGCTGTTGCATACCGCCGGACAGTTGGTGCGGGTAGCTGTAGGCGTGGCCATCGAGCCCCACCTGTTTGAGTGCCTCGAGTGCACGTTTATGCCTTTCACTTTCCTCGACACCCGAGATTTCCAGACCGAAAGCAACGTTGTCGATCACACTCATGTGGGGCATCAGGGCAAACGACTGAAACACCATGCTCATGTCTTTGCGACGAACGCTGAGGAGATCAGCATCCGACAGACCGGTAATTTCCTGTCCGTTAAGATGGATTGTTCCGGAGGTTGGCTCGATCAGTCGATTGAACAAGCGGACCATCGTCGACTTCCCGGAACCGGAAAGCCCCATGATGACAAAAATCTCTCCACGTTTTACGGAGAAACTGGCATCAAAAACGCCAACGACTTGACCGGTTTTGCTGAAAATTTCACTTTTATCAGCACCGCGAGCCAGCATCTCCATCGCGAGTTTTGGCTGAGCACCAAAGACTTTGTAAATGTTTTTTACCGAGAGTATCTCGTCACCAAGACTCATAACCCCTCCTGCTGCAATTACGACGTAAGATCAAGAATTTAGGTGTACGTGTCTTGATCAGTTCAGACGGTGCTTGTGGGGGCAGTCAAGCTGGGAGAAAGGTTGGGAAATAGTCATTGTGACCATCCTCTTTATTATGTGATGTTTATTATTTTTGTTTTATCGGCGCTGAATTAAGCAGTACCTTGAGAACCAAGTTATTACCTAATAGAGTCAGCGTCTAACAACATTTCTTCCAGCCAATCAATAACGTCATGTTATCAATCATTTAATCATGTCAATTTGCGACTGCGGCAGTGCTAGTTGCGAAGACGACTGCGGCTGGCCCTGTCTTAGACCCTGTGTTTGAGCTACGCTCCAGCGTAGGCTCTAGGTGGCACCCTCCCACCGATCTCATCCCTTAAGGCCCTCCAAAGGGCCCCGAACCGGATATTCAATACTCTAGGTTATGGTTAAGCACATCGATCCAGACATGACGCTGCTGAAAATGCCGTCTCTGAAAGCAGTGAAGTCATTCGTAGCCGCCGCAAAATATCAGAGCTTTACGCGTGCGGCAGAAGCACTGTGCGTTACTCAAGCGGCAATCAGCCGTCAGATTCGGGAACTTGAGGCGTACCTTGGGGTGGATCTCTTCAAGAGGGTGGGGCGAGCAGTCGAGTTGACGGAAGCCGGATCCATCTTTTTTGATGCGGCACAGCTATCTTTCGTCAACATTTCCCAGGCGGCGGAGCGCATTCGCACCAACAATGCAGGCAAGCGCACGTTGACGCTTTGCTGTTCTCCCGCGTTTTCAGCCCTCTGGCTCGCAGCGAAGCTGCCAGGTTTTTTTACCAAGAACGCAGACATCGACCTCAATCTGGTAACCACTCAAAACTTTTTGTCGATGGAACCGGGTGTAACGCCGGACATCTTCATCACCAAAATGGCCAGGATTCAGGATGGCTACCGCAGTTATCCGTTGTTTCATGACGTCATCTACCCGGTGTGCACACCTCGTTACAAAGAGGAGCACCCTGAGCTGTCCAGCCTGGAAGGATTACGCGACGGGGTTTTGCTAAACCTCAGCCCCTATGGCAGATCCCAGGTAGCGGAGCACGTTGACTGGGGCGTTTGGCTGGCTTATCACGATGTTGATATCGAGAAACGCCCCCACGACAGCCCTCACGTGTTCAACGCGAACGACTACAACCTGGTAATTAGCATGGTGTTGACCCATCAGGGCGTCGCCCTCGGATGGAATCACCTGGTTGCAAACCTGATCGAAAACGGCACGCTGATTCGGCCGATAGAAGAGGAAGTGGTTCTCCATGAAAGTCAGCACTATCTGACATTTCGTGAAGACCGGATCAATGACGACGCCTGTTGCCGGCTACGAGACTGGATTCTCGCCCAGTTTTCCTGAGCTGTTTAGAAGATAGGAGTACTGACTGAGCAGTGATTCGGGGTGCGAGAAGGGGAGAAGTTTGGGTATGCCGGTGGTGATCATTCGTGGTTCTCACCACCGGCAGTTTTGCTCTTAGCCGACAGATCTTAACGGGATCGTGTCATTGAGTTGCTCAAGCATCGTTTTGCAGTACCAGTCATCAAACTGACACACACCAATTTCGCTGGCCACCGACAATGGGCCCGGCTCGTAAGCAGGAGAGCTGACCCCGACCTGTGCGCCTTCCACCAAGGTGCGATCCTGGTCATTGGTTGCAAGCCAAACCTTGGTCAGGCGATCGATATCGTAGTCGGCACCTTCCTGCGCGTCCTTCTTGACGATCCATTTTGTAGTGACCAACGTCTCGCCCGGACCGATGGGCAGAACGCGGAAGCTCAGCGCGTGATCGCCCAGAAAGTGGTTCCAGGTTGATGGGTAGTTGAAATAAAGCAGCGCACCGATGTTGGCTTCACCGGTTGTGTCCAAGCGACCGGCAACCGCAGGCTTGCCATCCATTGTGTAGCTGACGGCCCCGGAAAAAAGGGGGATGCGCGTCATGCGGAAGCGACCGTCTTCGTCCATGACCAATTGGCTGGGCAGGCCTGCTGCTTCGCAACGATCCCAATGCTCTTTGAGTTCAAGATCCTCATCGCCGCCGGCGCCACCCACTGATGGGTTGTCGACGAATGAGTGCATCAATTCCGGGTGAGTAAAATCGCAGTGGTAACACTCGCGGTTGTTCTCGAAAACCAGCTTCCAGTTGCCTTTCTCGATGATGTTCGACTCAAACGCGACTTTGCAGTCGTCCAGGTTATGAGGCGCAACGAAAGGGGTGACGGATTTTCTGAACGACGAAAAGTCTGGGGCGACATCTGCTACGCACACATAGATGTACGTTTCGACGACCTCACAATGCACGGTTTTCAACCCATGCTGAGACTTGTCGAAATCGTCCCCCATGTTCCCGGCGAAAAGCAGTCTGCCATCCAGCTCGAAGGTCCATTTGTGGTAAGGGCACACCAGCTTGGCGACCTTGCCGCTTGCTTCCGGGCACACCTTGGAGCCGCGATGGCGGCAGGCGTTGTGGAATGCACGAATCTGCTTGTCTGCGCCACGCACGATAGCGACAGGGTAATCGCCAATTTGCAGCGACAGGTACTGACCCGACTTCTCCAGCTCAAATGTGTGCCCTGCGAAGATCCAGCTTTTGTGCCAGATCTGTTCCAGGTCCTGCCTATAAACGTCTGGATCGCTATAAAGGGCACCTGGCAGCGCGTGGTCAGGCTTGCGCTGCGCGATTAGATTTGAAACTGCCGATTTAGTGCTCACGGTCAACACACTCCAAAATACCAAGGGGGCGACACATTCAGCCTGCTCAGCGAGGTAAGGCCAAACGGTCTTGAGTTCGCAGTACCGTCTGTGGATGCAAGCCCATCAAACCGTGCTGCTTCTATCCGCGAACCGGAACGGTTTGCCACGTCCAGGAAGCGCCTTACGAAATGTGCCTTCTTGGATGGGGGTGCCATCCGTGCACTCATTTCGTTTCTGATCCATTACTAATGCAGACAATTCTTTAATGCCGATGTTTGCATCAACAGCAATATTTCTACAGCACCATATTCGATCCCGGGCAAACGAATCTTAACTAACGGGACGAATGTACGAGAAATCTTCTTCTCCAATTCGTCGGTAGAATATCGCTGTTGTAAGGCTACGACGGCAATCATGCATCAACAAGAAACATTTACTCTGATCAATGCATAAACAAATGTTATCGATTGACGTCGTGGACGCGGCGAGGAAATCTTATGTCATTGAATATAAAGGGATATTTATTTCCTGTGACAAGTGATGCGTCCATTTAGAAATGTATACGTCAGAAATACACTCTATTGACCGCCTTCTTGGCCCATGCCAGTCTGGATTCAACAGTAGCCAAAGTGCCGTAGTTGATCTCGTGTTTGAGCAATGGGAACTGTCCCGTGAAAACATGGCGACTTTTATCGTGTTCAAGGCATCAAGGCTGACGCGCTCGTTGATCTTCCACCTAACTCGCATTCGGAGCATTTATCTTGAAATTTGAAGGTATTTATACGCCAGCAGTAACTCCTTATAACTCTGATGGGGAGATTGACTGGAATGTGTACTCGGAAGTTTTGGAGTCGCTGATTGAGGCGAAGGTACACGGCATTATTATCGGCGGCTCAACCGGCGAGTATTATGCGCAGACTTCGGAAGAACGCACCGAGTTGGCGGCCTACGCCAAAGATGTGATCGGCACTCGGGTGCAACTGATCGTCAGTACCGGGGCGATTCGCACCGAAGATGCGGTTCAGTACGCCAAGGATGCCAAATCGATCAAAGCGGACGCCATTCTCGTCACGTCTCCACCTTACGCGCTGCCAACCTCACAGGAAAACGCGATTCACGCGCTCACTATCGATCGCGCAGCGGATTTGCCGATCATGCTTTACAACTATCCGGGGCGCATGTGCGTTTCGATGGATGAAGAGTATTTCACGCGTGTCAGCCAATCGAAAAACGTCGTCGCCATCAAGGAAAGTTCCGGCGACATGGGCCAGGTGCATATGCTGGCCCGGCAGTTCCCCAACATCGCCTTGTCCTGCGGATGGGACGACCAGGCCCTCGAGTTTTTTGCTTGGGGCGCCCGCAGTTGGGTGTGCGCAGGTTCCAACTTCCTGCCCAAGGAACACGTTGCGCTTTATGAAGCCTGCGTGATCGAAAAGAACTTCGACAAAGGCCGTCAAATCATGTCGGCAATGATGCCGCTGATGAATGCCCTGGACGGTGGCAAGTTCGTGCAGTCGATCAAGTACGGCTGCGAAGTTGCCGGATTGAAAGTCGGTAACGTGCGCCTGCCATTGCAGCCACTTGAAACGGACGAAAAGCAGAGTTTCGCGTCGATCATTACTGAACTCAAACGTAACGTAGCCAACATTTCTTCGGGAGCCAGCCATGGGTGATCTTCTGAGCAAGGCCGAGTACGCCGCACTGGCCAAAGACATTTCGCTGCCATCCAAGGCGTTCATCAATGGCGCGTTTAAATCCGCGATCTCGGGCAAAACCTTCGCCACGAACAACCCGGCAACGGGTGAGTTTTTGACAGACGTCGCTGCCTGTTCGTCCGAGGATGTCGACTTTGCGGTGAGTAACGCCAAAGAGGCCTTCGAGGATGGACGCTGGAGATCGATTTCTCCCAGGGAGCGTAAAGCTGTTCTGCTGAAGTTTGCGAGCCTGCTTGAAAGCCATCAACACGAACTGGCCGTCCTCGAGAGCCTCGATAGCGGCAAGCCTGTGAGTGAGTGTCAGCTGGTCGATGTGCCGGACACCATCCACACCCTGCGTTGGCACGCGGAACTGATCGACAAGATTTATGACAACACCGCCCCGGTGGGCAGCGACGCGCTGACCATGGTGGTCCGGGAGCCGATCGGCGTGGTGGGCTGCGTATTGCCCTGGAACTTCCCGCTGCTGATGCTCGCCTGGAAAATCGGCCCGGCGCTCGCTGCGGGCTGTTCGGTCATCGTCAAACCTGCAGAACAAACGTCGCTGACCACGTTGCGCGTCGCTCAGCTGGCGTTTGACGCCGGTATACCCGCCGGTGTCCTCAACATTGTGACCGGCACGGGCAAAGAAGTCGGTGAGCCGATCGGTTTGCATAACGATGTCGACATGGTGAGCTTCACCGGCTCCACCGCTACCGGCCGCCGCTTCCTGCATTACGCCGCCGATTCGAACCTGAAACGCATCGTCCTTGAGTGCGGCGGAAAAAATCCGGCCGTGGTGATGGACGATGCCCAAGACCTGGATCTCGTCGCTCAACACGTCGTCAACGGCGCGTTCTGGAACATGGGCGAAAACTGCTCCGCGACTTCGCGCCTGATCGTCCATGCGTCTGTTAAGGACGAGCTGCTGGAGCGCATGGGCGCCTACATCCGCGAATGGAAGATGGGTGACCCACTCGATCCGCAGAACCGCGTAGGGTCGCTGGTCAGCCCAGAGCATTTCGCAAAAGTGAAGTCGTACCTTGAGCACGCCACTGCCGGGAAGCTCGCAGTCGTGTATGGCGGCGCAACCAAAGACGGTGCCTTCGTAGAACCGACGGTGATTGACGGTGTTGGTCGAGACAACCGGCTGTTCCAGGAAGAGATCTTCGGCCCGATTCTCTCGGTCACCACCTTCAACACGATCTCCGAAGCCATTGCCCTGGCCAATGACACGGTGTACGGCCTGGCGGCCTCGGTTTACACCGGCAGCCTTCGCCGAGCAATCAAGTTGTCGCGGGAAATTCGCGCCGGCATTGTCACCGTGAACTGCTTTGGTGAGGGCGATGCCTCAACGCCATTCGGCGGCTACAAAGAGTCGGGCTTCGGTGGTCGGGACAAATCCATTTTTGCCCATGACCAGTACACCGAAATCAAAACAATCTGGATCGATGTGTCTGATCGGTCGGATGAAGAGACCGAAAAATGAGCACCCATACCATCAAGCGCCTGCCGGTAGACACCGGGGTTTCAGGTTGGGAGGCGATTTCCGCACGCACTGCGCCTGTCCGCAGGCTTGATGGAAACGTGACGGCGGATTGGCTGATTATCGGTGCCGGTTTTGCCGGCCTGTCCGCCGCTCGCAGACTTTCACAGTTACACCCGGGTGACAGCATTGTTGTGGTCGATGCTCATGAAGTCGCCAAGGGCCCAGCGGGCAGAAACTCTGGCTTCATGATCGATGTGCCGCACAGTCTGTCGTCAGGGGAATACTCCGTGGCGAGTGAGTCTGCAACGGCGCTGGAGATCACGCAAAATCGTTTTGCGATTGATTTTGCTGCGCAAGCCGCACGCGAGTACGGCATGTCCGCAGACACCTTTGACCCTTCAGGGAAGATCAACGCTGCCGCCACTGAGCGTGGATTGAAGCTGAACGTCAATTATGCCAAATCCCTTGAGCGCATTGGCGAAAAGTTCGAGATGTTTGATGCAGTGCAAATGCGTGAAATCACCGGGTCTACCTATTACCATGGAGGGATCTATACCCCCGGAGCTGTGTTGATTCAACCCGCACAATACATCAGAGACCTGGCAGCAGGGCTGGAAGGGAAAATCACTCTCTTTGAGCGCTCTCCAGTTATTGAATTGTCGAAGCAGGGCAGCGGCTGGATCGCTCGATCTCATAACGGGACGGTGCACGCACCCAAGGTCATTCTTGGGGTTAACGGTCACATTGAAGACTTTGGTCATTATCAGGGACGCCTGCTGCACGTCTTTACGTACGCCTCCATGACGGCAGCGTACAGAGATGATGCATTCAAGAAAGACGTGCCGGGTAGATCCAAGTGGGCATTGTTGCCAGCTGATCCAATGGGAGCGACTGTTCGTAAAATCTCTACAGACGGTCTCTCGCGTATCGTCATCCGGACAAAGTTCACCTATGACCCGAGTATCCAGGTCACGCCAGAGCGTGTAGCGGCGGTTGCCAAAGAACAGCGACATTCTCTGGATGCACGCTTTCCCGAATTGAAATCCACTGCGTTGGAGTTCAGCTGGGCCGGCCGTCTGTGTTTGAGTCGTAACAGCGCCGCTGCATTTGGCGAGATCGAAGAAAACCTGTATTCGGCTTGCTGCGAAAATGGGTTGGGAACGGTCAAGAGCACTCTGGCAGGTGTAATGGCGGCGGAATTGGCTTCGGGTATACGTTCTGATTTTCTGGATAGTTTCAGTCACGCGCCAGGACCCAGCAGGCTACCCCCCCAAATAATAACGAAGCTGGGCGTCAGTTCGGTCATTCGTTGGCATGAATTTTGGGCCGGGCGAGAAGGTTAGTAAGTTTAAGTTGTCGGCTTTTCCTATAAAGGCCGTTTAATAAGTCACTAATAAGAACGGAACAATCCATGAAGAATATTTGGAAGGCATTCTGCGCGCTCGCGTTTGTGGGCATGATGAGTTTGCAGGCACACGCTGAAGAAAAAAACATAGTAATGGGGACCATGTCTTGGGAGGATTTGGTGCCCATTACCGGCATTACCAAGAAGGTACTTGAGAACGCTGGGTATACCGTAAAAGTCGTGGAGTTTTCCGAGTGGGGTATCGCCTACGCTGCACTCAGCAAAGGGGATATTCAGGTGTTGGCATCCCAGATTGATTACGCCGCTGCCGATTATTGGAAAAAGAACAAGAACAAAATCGAGAAGCTGTCACCGGTCTCCTTTGGTCTTTATCAGGGCATGGCAGTACCCAGTTACGTAGACATCGACTCCATCGAACAGCTGAATGCAAACGCGGACAAGCTGGGGAACAGAATCATTGGTATTGAGCCAGGTTCGGGTTTGATGAGTGACGCGAACAACGTGGTCAAAGCGTACGACATCAAGCTCAAGCTGGTCGAAGGCAGTACTTCGGCCATGACCGCGGCTTTAAAGTCGGCAGTCGACCGAAAAGAATGGGTGGCGGTAACCGTCTGGGATCCTTCCTGGATGACCAAGAAATTTGATCTCAAATTCTTGAAAGATCCAAAAGGGGTCTTCCCGCCGTTGCAGGGTTATTACTGGATAGGACACAAAGGCTTCGCTGAAGCCAATCCGCGTGCGCGTGAACTGATGGCCAGTGTTTATGTGCCTATCACGGACATCACCGCGATGAATGCTGAAGTCAAGGATGGCAAGACCATGGACGAGGCTATCAAGGGTTGGATTGATAGTCATACAGATCTTGTTAATCGTTGGGGAAATATCAAGAACTATTAAGTTTTGTTTGTTTGCCACTGCCGCCCTTTGATTAATTAAAGAAACCAGCAAACAACTGGTTCGATGGATTGCGAAATGACAATGGCCACAATTAATACTGACGAAGTGCTGGTAGATTGCCAGTCGGTTTGGAAAATCTTCGGTAAAAATGCACCGGCAGCCATGGACGCGGTTGTCCAGCAGGGTCTTTCAAAGACCCAGATCCTGCAAAACCATGGCTGCGTGGTCGGGGTTTCCGATGTCAGTCTCCAGGTTCGCCGGGGGGAAATTTTTTGCATCATGGGTTTGTCCGGCAGTGGCAAATCCACCCTTATAAGGTTGCTGAACAAGCTGATCACCCCGAGCTCGGGGAAGGTGCTGGTCAAAGGCAAGGACGTTTCATCCTTGTCGCCGTCACAACTGCGAGAGGTGAGGGCGCGTCACATCGGTATGGTCTTTCAAAGCGTTGCCTTGCTGCCTAACCGTACGGTTCTTGAGAACACCGCGTTTGGCCTGGAAGTGCAGGGTGTGGGCAAGGCTGAACGTTACAAAGTGGCCGAGCAGGCGCTAGCAAAGGTTGGATTGAGCGAGTGGACTTCACGCTATCCAAACGAACTGTCAGGCGGCATGCAACAACGGGTCGGACTGGCGCGTGCACTCACAGCTGACCCAGAAATAATTTTGATGGATGAGCCGTTCAGCGCGCTTGATCCGCTGATTCGCCGACAGTTGCAGGATGAGTTCCGCCAGCTGACCAAGGAGCTGGGCAAGTCCGCGGTGTTTATTACACACGACCTGGACGAGGCCATCCGCATCGGTGACCGCATTGCGATCATGAAGGATGGCGCCATCATTCAGGTTGGCACCGCCGAGGAAATCGTGCTCAACCCGGCTGACGACTACGTGGCGGAATTCGTCGCCGGCATTTCCCGATTGCATCTGGTCAAGGCTCACTCGGTCATGACGTCTGTCCAGGCCTACAAGGCTGCACAGCCGACTTGCGATATTTCCAGGCTCACCCAAACCTCGCTTGACGCCGATATTGATGAACTCATCAGCTTGACGATGAAGTCCAAGCGCGACGGGCTTGCCGTCGTCGATAACGGAACAGTGGTCGGGATCATTACGCCTCGTGATCTGCTGCGTGGCGTTCAAGGTATTCCCAACGAGTTGGCGCCAGTACCAACCGCCGGTGCGATGGAGGCGTCCGCATGAGCACGCCGGATTTTTCTAGTCAGTTTGATACCTCCATTGATACAGGACTGGAATGGCTTTCGGACAATGGCGAGTTCGTGTTCGATGCCGTCAATGCGGTGCTGAAGGGCATTTACGAAGGCGTGCTGTGGTGTGTCGCCTATCCACCGCACTACGTTGTAGCGATTGTCATGGCGTTGATTGGCTGGCGTCTGGCTGGCGTTCGCTTTGCAATTCTTGCAGGTTTGGCCCTGTTGTTTTGCGACGTCATCGGCTTGTGGCCAGAGACAGTCAGCACGCTTGCCCTGGTGCTCACAGCAACTGTCCTGGCACTGGTTGTCGCCATTCCGCTGGGGGTCATTGCCGGTCTGGCGCCGGCCTTTGATCGCGTGGTTGATCCTTGTCTGGATTTGATCCAAACGATGCCGCCCTACATCTACCTGCTACCGGCCATTGCACTGCTCGGCTACGGCCCTGCCACGGCGCTGTTGGCGACTTTTATCGTCGCGCTTCCCCCTGCGCTACGACTGACCTCGCTGGGTATTCGCATGACACCCAAGGAGTTCATCGAGTTGGGAGATGCCAGCGGCGTGACTGGAATGCAGATGTTTTTCAAGATCCGCTTACCGTTCGCCATGCCCAGCATCATGGCCGGTGTCAACCAAAGCCTGATGATGGCGTTCGGTATGGTCGTCATCGCCGGCATTGTGGGTTCGGGCGGTTTGGGCGAGGCGATTTACGGTTCCATCCGTACGTTGGATATCGCCAAGTCGATCAACGCGGCCATCGCTATCGTTATCCTGACCATGATCCTGGATCGTCTGGCGCAGAGTGCTGCACAGGCGCGGGTGAGGGCTTCCCAATGACAACGCACATTCAATTTTCTCCAGGCGATTACCTGGCTCCCGCCGTTGATTGGCTGAACACTAATTTACATGGATTGTTCAAAGGGATAAGTCAGGTCATTGAGGCGGTACTCGGTGCAGTGGAGGGGGCGCTGCTTGCTCCCCATCCGTACTTATTCATCGGTATTGTCGTCGTTGCGGCCTTCTTTTTTGCCAATAAACGAGTCGCTGTTTTCGCTGCGGTGATGTTGGCTTTCTGTTTGTTCGCTGGCCTTTGGGTCGCGTCCATCCAGACGATTGCGCTCGTCAGCGTGTCGGTCCTGATCTCTGTTGCCATTGCTTTCCCGCTGGGGGTTCTGGCCGCCCGGGTGAAGCGTGTAGATGAAGCGTTGCTGCCGATTCTGAACATCATGCAAACGGTGCCGCCCTGGGTATACCTGATCCCCGCAGTGATGCTGTTCAGCTTGGGACGGGTGCCCGCGATCATCGCAACGATTGTTTACGGCATCCCGCCGATGCTCAGATTGACGACTCTGGCCTTCAAGCAGTTGCCCAAGGATCTCCTTGAGTTGGGCCAGGCGTCCGGTGCTTCACCTAAAGACATTCTGTTCAAAATTGAACTGCCGACTGCTGCACCCACACTGTTGGTAGGCCTGAACCAATGCATCCTTATGTCGCTGGCGATGGTGGTGCTGGCAGGTT
>NZ_JAHBCX010000019.1:0-89316 GCF_019955895.1 Pseudomonas sp. GL-B-12 | reverse complement strand
TGGTTTGATCGCTTGGGACTTCCACGTCTCTCCTGACCTCAATCCCTCGAACCGCCCGGTGCGGACCCGCATGCCGGGTGGTGTGGCAGGGGTACGGTCTATGAAGGCCGTCCCCTATGCCGATTGCGCGCTTCCAGTGAAACCGAGTCGCGCCATTCGCGAGCAAGCCGGCTCCCACATTAGTGGAACGCATTTCAAATGTGGGAGCGGGCTTGCTCGCGAAGGCGGTGTTTCTAATGGTGCAAGACTTGAATTGCGAATCCCTGTTCAGGTGCAAAAATGCTCAAAAAATCAGTTTAATTTATATCCTGTGCACCATTTAATTTCATAAGTGCGACATTTTGCGCTGTTCTTGTGCGCGAATCGTTTGTTACAGTCCGGCTCAATCTCCTCCAACGACAATAAATTTGCCGAGACTTTTCCATGATCGAATCCGTCGAGACCTTCCTTGCGCGCCTGAAAAAACGCGATCCGGACCAACCCGAATTCCACCAGGCTGTAGAAGAAGTCCTGCGCACTCTGTGGCCGTTTCTTGAGGCCAATCCGCATTACCTGACCTCCGGCATCCTGGAGCGCATCTGCGAGCCGGAGCGGGCGGTGGTATTTCGAGTGTCGTGGGTCGACGATCAGGGCCAGGTCCAGGTCAATCGCGGATTCCGCATCCAGATGAACAGCGCGATCGGCCCGTACAAGGGGGGCCTGCGTTTCCACCCGTCGGTGAACATGGGCGTGCTGAAATTCCTCGCCTTCGAACAGACCTTCAAAAACTCCCTGACTTCATTGCCCATGGGCGGCGGCAAGGGCGGTTCGGACTTCGACCCCAAAGGCAAAAGCGATGCCGAAGTCATGCGCTTCTGCCAAGCCTTCATGAGCGAGTTGTACCGCCACATCGGTGCCGACGTCGACGTACCGGCCGGGGACATCGGTGTCGGCGCGCGGGAAATCGGTTTCCTGTTCGGCCAGTACAAGCGCCTGAGCAACCAGTTCACCAGCGTGATGACCGGCAAAGGCCCAAGCTACGGCGGCAGCCTGATTCGCCCGGAAGCCACCGGTTTCGGTTGCGTGTACTTCGCCGAAGAAATGCTCAAGCGCCGCGGTTTGGCCGTCGAGGGCAAGCGAGTGGCAATCTCCGGTTCTGGCAACGTCGCGCAATACGCCGCACGCAAGGTCATGGACCTGGGCGGCAAGGTGATTTCGCTGTCCGACTCCGAAGGCACGTTGTATTGCGAAAGCGGCTTGACCGAGGAGCAATGGCTGGCGGTGCTGGAGCTGAAAAACGTACAGCGCGGGCGTATCCGTGAACTGGCCGGCCGTTTTGGCCTGGAGTTCCGCGCCGGCCAACTGCCATGGAGCCTGAGCTGCGATATCGCGCTGCCATGCGCGACGCAAAACGAACTGGACGCCGAAGCCGCTCGCACCTTGCTGCGCAACGGCTGCATCTGTGTGGCCGAAGGCGCGAACATGCCGACCACCCTTGAGGCGGTGGACCTGTTCATCGAGGCCGACATTCTGTTCGCACCGGGCAAGGCGTCCAATGCCGGCGGCGTGGCGGTGAGCGGGCTGGAAATGTCGCAGAACGCCATGCGCCTGGCGTGGACCGGTGGCGAAGTGGACAGCAAGCTGCACGCGATCATGCAGTCGATTCACCACGCTTGCGTGCATTACGGCGAAGAGAATGGCCGGGTCAACTACGTCAAGGGTGCGAACATCGCCGGCTTCGTCAAAGTCGCCGATGCCATGCTGGCCCAGGGCGTCGTCTAAGTCGGTTCGATACGGATCACTTCTATCAATTGATCCCCGACGGGGCGCTGCCACAGCACTTCATCGTTGAGTCGTGCACCGAGCAGTGCCCGACCCAGCGGCGAACTCCAGTTGATCAGGCCGTGGGCGGCATCGGCCTGATCTTCGCCCACCAGTTGTACCCGGCGTTCGGTGGCATGTTCGTCGGCGTAAGTCACCCAACTGCCGATTTGAACTTTCTCGGTCGAGGTCGCAGCGAGTACGACCTGAGCGCTGCCCAGGCGTTGCTTGAAGTAACGCAAATCACGTTCGAGATCGGCCAGGCGCTGCTTGTCGGCCTGTTCGCCCCTGGCCGATTGTTCGGCGTGCAGGGTTTGCAGTTCGGCGACTTTTCCCTGCAACAGGTCCAGGCCTTGCGGCGTGACGTAATTGGGCTGCGCGCTGACCTGCCGTTCGACAGGCTGATCGGCTTGCGCGGCGGCGTTATCTTCATTGACGAAGGCACGGCTCATGGAATTCTCCCGGTATAGGGTTTTGGCCATGGTCTCAGGCATTTGGTTTCACTGGATGTCTGAAAGCGACTTATGGCGAGTGATAGGCCCGTGCGGCGTCCTGATCCTTCTGCTGCTGCCAGGCTTTACACCCAGCCATCCCGCATACCACCACATCTCACTCTCCCAAGCCGATACGCGGCCCATAGAGAAAGTCTAGAAGTGGATTCGTCGGGTGGTTGTGAAAGGTGTGTAAGCATTTCGTCGAACACCAAACAGCCCTTGTGGGAGCGGGCTTGCTCGCGAATGCGATATGCCACTCAACATTGATGTTGGCTGACACGCCCCTTTCGCGAGCAAGCCCGCTCCCACAGGGAGTTGCGCTGCATTCGGGTCAGTAGTGATACCACTTCAGCTCAAGCATCACTTCGTTCTCGGCCGTCGCCAAATGGCTGAACTCGCGCTGGGCGCTCAAGCGCAGTCCGAGATTGCGGGATATTTCCCACTGCTGATTCAGGCTCAGGCTACGACGCACTTCACCATTGGTGAAGAAATCGCCCTTGGCTTCCAGGCTCAAATTGCCCAGCGGGTTTTTCCACAGCACACCACTGTTGAAACCGGCGGCCGGGGCGATGAATGCGGCGAAATCGTTGTTGTGCTCAATACGCACGGTGCCCAGGGCAAAGCCGAGCGTGTCTTCGCCCAGTTGCCAGGTGCCACCGCCGCCGCCGTTGACGTGGATGACCAGGGTTTGGTCATCATGCTTGCCCGGCACTCGCTCCAGACCACCGGTGACTTGCCATGACAGCGGTTGCAGCAGCTCGTTGCGCGGGGTCAGGGAGCGAATGGTTGCCAGGTCCAGTTGCTGCACTTGCCAGTCATTGCCTTCGTACTGGCGCAGTTTCAATTGCAGGATTTCGATCTGCGCGCCAAGGGGAAAGCTTTCGTTGTTGTCATTGAGGTCGTGATAAGCCATGCGCAAGCCGTACTCGCCAAAGGCCTTATCTCCACGGGTGCCGAGGCCGAGCTGCCAGGTGCGGGACTCGTGACCGTCTTCAGGCAGGCCCGGTTGTGGGATATCCAGCTCCGGCGCCGGATTCTGGTTGATTGCCCGCAGCAGTTCGAAGCTGCGCTGGGCGCGTGCCGGGTCGCGTTCCTGACCGTTGGCGCGGTAACGCTCCAGGCGATAGGCCGCATCGATGATCAGCGCCTGGCGGTCGCGGGGTTGAGCCTTGAAGGCCGGGTCTTGCAATTGTTTCTGATCGGCGCTGATTTTCAGCACCCATTGCTGTTCTTCAGGGTTCAACGGCTCGGCGCGACTGAGCAGTTCGCGCTCCCGGGACGGGCGATACTGGATCGATTCCACCAGCCCGGCCTCTTTCACGGCTTTGACGGTGTCGGTCGGGATGGCGGTGAGTGGGAACTGCTCGGTCAGGCGCAGGCTCGGGCGGGCCACTTGCAGCAGTTCCAGCAAACGGTATGAGCAGTTCTCGTCGAAGAAGAAATAGTCGAACTTGATCTGCTTCAGCTCCCAGACGTGCTCGACCATGCGCGCGGTTTCCTGCCGGGTCAGGTTCAGGCGGTACTCCCACAGGTCGCGGTTTTCCAGGCTACGGTATTCCGAGAGTTTTTCCTGGTAGGGCACCAGCGCGAACAGGCCGGGATAGCCGCCCATCAGGCCTTTCCAGGCATAGAGGATGCTGTTGTCCGAGCCCTCGATGTAGGCGCCGAAGTTGATCGCATAACTGAGCAGCGAAGTCTTGTCGCTCTTCACCTCGGCCTGGTCGATGCGCAGCAGGGTATGGCCAAACATCGAGGACGGGCTGTTCAGATAGGCCGCCGGGAATATCATCACCGCGCTGTCGGGCGAGACGTCCTTGAACCATTGCTTGAATTCGGCGCAGGCCGGCGTCGGCAGTCCGCTCAGGCCGAGTTGTTCTTTCAGCCAGCGGGTGCGGGCCGGGTAGACACATTGAGCGTGTGTTTCACCGGCACTGGCCGGGGCGTACAAGGCTTGCACGGTCGCCGCCAGTTCATGGTCCGGATGTTCATTGCCGTCAGCGGCGAGGAAGAATTTCCGGTCGCTGACATAACTGCGCCAGCCGCCGAACTTGGCGGTTTCGTAATGGCCCAGGGATATCCAGAAAGGGTCGTTGGCCAGTTGCTGCAAACGTTGTGGGTCTATCTGAGGCGCGGCGGACAGCGGGGCGCAGGCACACAGCGCCAGCCAGGCAAGGCGATTGAGCATAAGTGACAACTTAAAAACTTGAGAAAAAGACCCAAAAGAGGCAGGTCCAAAAAACAAAACCCGCTTCCCGAAAGAAGCGGGGCGGGTCGAGCTTAAGCTTGAGTCGCGTACTTGGCCAGACGAGGGTCGGCTTTGAGCACGGCCAGGGTATTGGTATGCACGTCTTCGGCAGTCACGTCAGCCTTGCTGAAGATCTGCTGGAAGTGCTCGTGAGTGACGGCGGCAAAGTGCGCACGGTCTTCCGGCGCCACGCCCAGTACCACGGCATAGGTGGTCAGCGCTTCGCCCTGACCCTTGGCCATGTCTTCGGACAGCTCGTTCATCATGCCATTCATGGCAAACCAGGATTTGCCGCCATAGGTCAGCGACGCATTGGTCGCACAACCGTTGGTGCCGGAGGTCATGCCGAAGGTTGCGTTGCCTGAGGTGCCGTTGGTGGTGGATGCCATGAAGTGAGCCGGAGTACCACGCTGGCCTTCGAACAGCATGTTGCCCCAGCCGCAATCCGGGCCGCCTGGCGCCTGAGCCATGGCGTTGATGGATACAGCAGTGAAGAGAGTACCGAGAAGAATCCGTTTCATAGCTTTGTTCTCTTTATGTGCCTACCAATAGACAAGGAGTCTGGCCCGTCTGGTGCCAGTGGGCCGGTCATTAGTCCAGCCGCGCAGTCTGGAGTTTAGGCACGATCACGGGGCTCCGTGATTTTTTGCAAAACATTCATGGGAAACCGTGGCGCAAGCCCGGCCCGCCTGGGGTTGGCGGATTGACTATGCTCAGGCCTGCGGCGCTCCTTGCCAGTCGGGCATGGGCGGCGCCAGAATGCTGCCATCTGCCCCGCCTGATTGTTAAGGAAGCCCGATGCCTGATCCTGTTGCTGCCAGCTTGCGTCTAGCGCCCGAAGCGCTGACCCGTCCGTTTTCCGCTGAACAGTTCAGCTTCTCTACCACCAATGATCTGGAGCCCTTTCGCGGTGTGCTTGGCCAGGAACGTGCGGTCGAAGCCTTGCAGTTCGGTGTGGCCATGCCACGCCCCGGTTACAACGTATTCGTCATGGGCGAGCCCGGCACTGGCCGGTTCTCGTTCGTCAAACGCTACCTCAAGGCCGAAGGCAAGCGCCTGCAGACCCCGGCGGACTGGGTCTACGTCAACAATTTCGATGAGCCGCGCGAGCCGCGCGCACTGGAACTGCCGTCGGGCACTGCCGGTAACTTCATTGGAGATATCAACGGTCTGATCGACAACCTGCTGGCGACCTTTCCGGCAGTCTTCGAGCATCCGTCCTACCAGCAGAAGAAAAGCGCCATCGACCGCGCCTTCAACCAGCGCTACGACAAGGCCCTGGACGTCATCGAGCGTCTGGCACTGGAAAAGGACGTCGCGCTGTACCGCGACGCCAGCAATATCGCCTTCACCCCAATGGGCGACGGCAAGGCGTTGGACGAAGCTGAATTCGCGCAACTGCCGGAAGCCGAGCGCGAGCGCTTTCACGAGGATATTTCCGTGCTGGAGGAGCGCCTGAACGAAGAGCTCGCCAGCCTGCCGCAATGGAAGCGTGAGTCGAGCAACCAACTGCGTCATCTGAACGAGGAAACCATCACCCTGGCCTTGCAGCCATTGTTGTCGCCATTGTCGGAGAAGTACGCCGAGAACGCGGCGGTATGCGGTTATCTGCAAGCCATGCAGGTGTACTTGCTCAAGACCGTGGTCGAGCAACTGGTGGACGACAGCAAGACCGACGCTGTCGCCCGCAAGTTGCTGGAAGAGCAATACGCGCCGAGCCTGGTGGTCGGTCATTCGGCCAGCGGCGGTGCGCCGGTGGTGTTCGAGCCGCACCCGACCTACGAAAACCTTTTCGGTCGTATCGAATACAGCACCGATCAGGGCGCGCTGTACACCACCTACCGCCAACTGCGGCCGGGTGCCTTGCACCGGGCCAATGGCGGTTTCCTGATCCTTGAAGCGGACAAAATGCTCAGCGAGCCGTTCGTGTGGGACGCGCTGAAACGCGCCCTGCAATCGCGCAAGCTGAAAATGGAATCGCCGCTGGGTGAACTGGGCCGTCTGGCCACCGTGACCCTGACACCGCAACACATTCCGTTGCAGGTCAAAGTCGTCATCATCGGTGCGCGTCAGCTGTATTACACGCTGCAAGACCTCGATCCGGACTTCCAGGAGATGTTCCGCGTCCTGGTGGATTTCGACGAAGACATCCCGATGGTCGACGAGAGCCTGGAGCAGTTCGCCCAGTTGCTCAAAACCCGTACTTCCGAAGAAGGCATGGCACCGCTGACCGCCGATGCGGTGGCACGCCTGGCGACCTACAGTGCGCGTCTGGCCGAGCACCAGGGGCGCTTGTCGGCGCGTATCGGTGATTTGTTCCAGTTGGTCAGCGAGGCGGATTTCATTCGTCACTTGGCAGGCGATGAAATGACCGACGCGGGGCATATCGAGCGTGCGCTCAAGGCCAAGGCCACGCGGACCGGGCGGGTTTCGGCGCGGATTCTCGATGACATGCTGGCCGGGATCATCCTGATCGACACCGCGGGCGCGGCGGTCGGCAAGTGCAACGGCTTGACGGTGCTGGAAGTCGGTGACTCGGCCTTTGGTATACCGGCGCGGATTTCCGCCACGGTGTACCCGGGCGGCAGCGGCATTGTCGACATCGAGCGCGAGGTCAACCTCGGCCAGCCAATCCACTCCAAAGGCGTGATGATCCTTACCGGTTATCTGGGCAGCCGTTACGCCCAGGAGTTTCCGCTGGCGATTTCCGCGAGCATCGCCCTGGAGCAATCCTATGGTTATGTCGATGGCGACAGTGCTTCCCTGGGCGAAGCCTGCACCCTGATCTCGGCCTTGTCGAAAACCCCGCTCAAGCAGTGCTTTGCCATCACCGGTTCGATCAACCAGTTCGGCGAAGTGCAGGCGGTCGGCGGAGTCAACGAAAAGATCGAGGGCTTCTTCCGTCTGTGCGAAGCCCGCGGGTTGACCGGCGAGCAGGGGGCAATCATTCCTCACGCCAACGTCGCTACGCTGATGCTCGACGAGAAGGTGCTGACGGCTGTGCGTGCGGGGCAGTTCCATGTCTACGCGGTCCGTCAGGCCGACGAAGCCTTGAGTTTGCTGGTCGGCGAGCCGGCCGGCGAGCCGAACGAGAATGGCGAATTCCCTGAAGGCAGCGTGAACGCACGGGTCGTGGAGCGCTTGCGGGTTATCGCGGAAATGATCAGTGAAGATGATCTGAAGGAAGCCGAGAAAGAGTTGGCGCAAGAGGCGTTGGCGGAAACAAAACCGGCCTGATGCAGTAACCCATGTGGGATCGCCGCACCGCCGCTCCCACATTTGTTTGTGTGAACACTGGAAAAGCGTCATCGAAATGACGTCAATATTCATACTGTGACCATTCGGCGCCTTTCGGTCTCGCCCGGCCTGCAAGGCAGACTTTTCTTCTATTCTCAGCTCAGGGATATCGATAGTAATCACAGGATCGAAACAGCCTTCCCATGGGGGCTGAATACCGGATCTACCGAGGGTCGCCGCCATGTCGCGCAACCTCTGCCTCACCCGTCAATGCCTGGGCCTTGTGACCCGTATCGAGTGTTCCATCCGTCCATTGGCGGGAGATACGGGCATGTGGACTCTGCTGTTCGCCGCCGGAATGGCCGGTGAACAACCTTCGGCCATCAAGGCCCAAGGCCCGTTTCACGGTCCATTCGTCGCTGAATCAATCCTCGACACCATCGTTGAAAGCCTGACCTTGCACGGCTACGAGTTGGCCGACGATCCGCAAATCTGGTGCCTGCACCTGCAAGCCCAACTGCGGGAAATCAACGGGGGTCGCTGCCGAAACATGGGCAGCTTCGAGTTTCACCCCGAGCACTGAGTCGCACTATTGATCAAGGCGCGTCATGTCGGCCTTGTCGAGTTTGACCTCGAAACCATATTGCACGGTGTCGAGGTCAGTGCGCTGATAGGTTTCCAGGTGCGTAGGCTGCCCGTAGAAGTAATGCACGGCAAACTGCGCCGGACCTTGTGCGCTCGCGTCATGGCTGACCGATAGAATCTCCTTCAAGTAATTACCGCTGTCGTCCTTGGCGAAAAAGCGCCAGTCCTGGGCGGGAAACGCCTTCAGGTCCACCACCAGTGCATTGTTTTTGAGCTCAAGGCCTTTGGGCAGTTGGCGGGCATCGACGGTTTTTTGCTCGACCGTGGCCAGGAACAGCGGCATCGAGCCCACCGCATAGGCCGGCGTTTGCGGAAACAGATTCAGATCGTAAGTGATGGTGCCGCGCAGGGGGTCGATCTGGTATGCCTCGGGCGGCAACTCGATCGGCTCGTCGCGTTTGCCACTCGCGTCTTCGGTAAAGAAACTCACCGGACTTTGACCAGGGTTGAACGACGTGCCGAGCAGTTCATCGTTGAAGCTGCGCAGATGAGTGAATTCGATTCGTGCCGCGCTGGGGTCGTCGACCGACTGACTGATGTTGACGTTCTTTTTCAGTTGGTCCTCGCTCAGCGTTGCTCCTTTCAGCCAGCCCGCCGCCTGGTCGTCATAGACCACCACGGGCAGGTTCAAGGGCTGGATGGACTTGTCCGTGGTATTGGCATCGAAACGCCGGATCGGCAGGTCGAGGTCCTTGCGGGTGACCGTGACGGCGGAAAAATCCAGCATGCTGACTTCGAGGGTTTCGATCGTCCCGTTGAAGTACACCTTCGAATAATGTCGAGCCTGCTGTTTCTCAAAGTTGCGTTGTTCTTCGTCGAGCTGTTTTTCCAGGGACTCACTCCAGCTCTTTTGCTGCTGCATCTTGGCCAGCTGCTGCTGATAGAAGGCGATTTGTACCGCGGTTTCGTTGATTGAGCCGGCGCGCGAGATGAATTGCCCGGTGCTGTCCATGGCCTGGACGATCAGCGGGTTCAGCGGTGTTTCACTGACTTCTGGGGCCAGCGGCGCGCTGTTGTTGTATTCGATTTCCGCGTAGTTGTTCGTCAATGAGAGCAGGGTGACGCTCAGGTTGTCATTGGTGCGGGTCTGGCCTACGTCCTTTTTCGTCAGATCGAAGCTGTAGAGGCGGCGTGGCGCGACGACTTCGACTTTACCTTGCAGGCTCACCGGTTGCGGCTGCTGCTTTCTGTCGATGTCGAGGCCTTCGATGAAGGGATAGGCCACGGTCAGGTCATCGGGGTTGGTCAGGTTGGAACTCGATGGGCTCAACTGGATGCCAGGGTCGGTTTCCGACCATTCCGGCTGGAACGCAATCACTCGCTTGTTGCTCAGCGTGACCGACTGCCATTCCAGGCCATGGGGAAACAAAAATGCGGCAGGAACGCTGAACGTGAAGGGAAACACCGGTTGCAAGTCGGTCAGGTAGTCGGAGCTGGAGTCCTTTTGCAGCACGAACAACCCGTTGATGTAGGTGTCGACCAGGGCCTGCGGGCTCGGATAGTGCTTGAGCATGGCGAGGGTGTCTTCGCCGTATTCGGTTTCAACTGGTTTGCTGTCGAGCTTGAGTTGTGCGCGTTCAAGCAGCAGCAGTGAGCCGCCCAGCTCCGACACGGCATCCTTGAGCTTTGGATCCTGGATAGCGTCCAGCGACTTTTCGAACTGCGCGGTTTTTTCTTCGAGGCTGACCTGGCGTTTTTCATCGCTGGGTGAGCAGCCGCTTAGCAGCAGCGCCAGGCAGATACCGGCACTCGTCAAAGGCAATCGCACATCCATTTCCAGTCTTCCTGTCCGATATCACTGAGCAGTCAATGATTTGGACACTAGCAGAAAAACCTTGATACACAGGCGCAGGTGACGGATTTTCCGACGGTTTCTGGCTGCTTCTGGGTATAGACGGGCGGCTGTTATACTCGCGGCCGTTTTCAGTCCACATGTGAGATTCAATGGAACGCTTTATCGAAAATACAATGTACGCCTCGCGCTGGCTGCTGGCGCCGATCTATTTCGGCCTATCCCTCGGGCTGTTGGCGCTGGCACTGAAATTCTTCCAGGAAGTCTTCCACGTCATCCCGAACGTGTTTTCAATGGCCGAATCGGACATGATCCTGGTGCTGCTGTCGCTGATCGACATGGCGCTGGTGGGCGGTTTGCTGGTGATGGTGATGATTTCCGGCTACGAGAACTTCGTCTCGCAACTGGACATCGACGACAGCAAGGAGAAGCTCAACTGGCTGGGCACCATGGACTCTTCGTCACTGAAGATGAAAGTGGCCGCGTCGATCGTGGCGATTTCGTCGATTCACCTGCTGCGCATCTTCATGGACGCCAAGAACGTCAACCCTGAACATTTGCAGTGGTACGTGATCATCCACATGACTTTCGTGGTATCGGCATTCGCCATGGGTTACCTGGATAAAGTCACCAAGCACTGATCCATTGCTGGCCCCATGAAACACGCCGCCCGTCTGTTGCAAAACAGACGGGCGGCGTCGTTTGTGGCTTGTGCTTTGATGCGCCGAGGCCTATCCCTGTAATGAGATTGGCTCGCTACTGCGTGAGGTGCGCTCATGAACCTGCAAGAGTTGAATGCGTATGCCGTCGCCGGGAAGGTCGATGAGCTGAACCTGATCTCTATGGAGGGGGGCATCTACCTGCTGGAGGCGCGGATGCATGGCACGGCGTATCCCTTGAGCGATACGCACGGGCACATGATGAGCCTGCGTTCGGTGGAGCATGCCCGTGATGTGCTGCGCTCCTTTCCCAAGTTGCACTTCAACCTCGTGCACACAGTCGTACATGACGAAATGTGCGGGTTGGTTGCCGATGTCGAGGAAAACCTGAAGGTGCCGATCGCCTGACGCCCCTCATCAATGGCATGACATCTGTGCTAGTCTGCTGGCCCTTTTGGTTCCGGGCGCTCCGGGACGCGCTGTGTACGCATGGCAAGTTCCCGAGCCGTCCGCACAGCGGAGCAGTGTCATGTCCGAAGTAAATCTGTCCACCGACGAAACCCGCGTCAGCTACGGTATTGGCCGTCAGCTGGGCGACCAACTGCGCGACAACCCGCCACCGGGCGTAAGCCTGGACGCGATCCTGGCAGGTTTGACCGACGCATTCGCCGGCAAGCCAAGCCGTGTGGGTCAGGAAGAAATGTCCGCCAGCTTCAAAGTCATCCGCGAAATCATGCAGGCCGAAGCTGCAGCCAAGGCTGAAGCGGCTGCTGGCGAAGGCCTGGCCTTCCTGGCTGAAAACGCCAAGCGTGACGGCATCACCACTCTGGCTTCCGGCCTGCAGTTCGAAGTGCTGACCGCTGGCGAAGGCGCCAAGCCATCCCGTGAAGACTCCGTGCGTACTCACTACCACGGCACCCTGATCGACGGCACTGTGTTCGACAGCTCCTATGATCGCGGCGAGCCTGCAGAATTCCCGGTTGGCGGCGTGATCGCCGGCTGGACCGAAGCCCTGCAACTGATGAACGCCGGCAGCAAATGGCGCCTGTACGTGCCGAGCGAACTGGCTTACGGCGCTCAAGGCGTTGGCAGCATTCCGCCGCACAGCGTACTGGTGTTCGACGTCGAGTTGCTCGACGTTCTGTAAGACCTGGCCTGTCGCTATGACGGGCTAATGTGGGAGCGACGGTGCGGCGATCCGACTTGCTCGCGAAGGCGGCATAACAGTCGACAGCGATGTTGAATGTCAGTCAGTCATCGCGAGCAAGCCCGCTCCCACAGTTTTTTTACGGTGTTTCATATTTCGATCTTGTGGTGCAGTTCGCTGTGCGGGCGCAAAGCCCGGGCATAGCAGAACAGAAACAGATTACGCACCAGTTCCTTGAGCACCACTGGCTCGCTTGAACTCAAACCGCTGACGTCCAGGTCACCCTGATCCTGCAGCTCGTTCAAGGCTTCCTCTTCCAGCACGGCACAGACTTCCCCGGTTTCCCGATGCAGGATCCTGAGGTAAGGGTGTGGGCGGTCCAGCCAGGCATCGATCAAATAAGTCATGGTTCTCATCTCCATTGAAGGATTGATGAGAATAATTCTTATTCATTAAATAGCAAGGGCCTATTGGCGGTTTGCGTTTTTTCCCGGGTAAAGATTGCGTCAGGTCAAAGCGACTGGCGTTTGGCTATTGCGAGGATTTAATGGGCGAAACGGGGGAGGGTGAGGCGCCATCCCACGCCGGGCGCGGGATGGACAACAGCCGGTTCAGACTTTTCTGACGAACTCGGACTTGAGTTTCATCGGGCCGATGCCGTCGATCTTGCAATCGATGTCGTGATCGCCATCGCACAGGCGGATGTTCTTGACCTTGGTGCCGACCTTGACCACCAAAGACGTACCCTTGACCTTGAGGTCCTTGATCACGGTGATGGTGTCGCCGTCCTGCAGGACGTTGCCGACCGAATCCTTCTTCACTGCGTCATCGGACACAGCTTCGGCTTCACCGCTCGCGGACCATTCGTGGGCGCACTCAGGGCAGATCAGCTGGGCGCCGTCTTCATAGGTGTATTCGGAATTGCATTTTGGGCAGGGTGGCAACGTGCTCACTAAGGCTCCTTGGATTCAGGATCGCTAAAAAGCGCACATTGTATAGGGTTTTAGGCGGGAGAGGGTATAACGCAGGAAAACCTGAGGGAGCGAACCTGTGGCGAGGGGGGGTTGCCCCCTCGCCACAGGTTCTTTTAGTGCGTACGCGCGACCGCGAACTCACTCAGTTCAACCAGTGCATCGCGGTACTCGCTAGCAGGCAGCGTTTCGAGGCACTTGATCGCGCGGGCCACATAATCGCGGGCCAGTTGCGCGGTGTACTCCAGCGAGCCCGAGGCTTCCACGGCTTCGCGGATGCTTTCCAGGTCTTCGATTCCGCCTTTCTGGATCGCCTTGCGCACCAGGGCGGCCTGTTCCGGCGTGCCTTCGCGCATGGTGTAGATCAGCGGCAGGGTCGGCTTGCCTTCGGCCAGATCGTCACCGACGTTCTTGCCCAGGGTTTCGGCGTCGCCTTTGTAATCGAGCAGGTCGTCGACAAGCTGGAAGGCAACGCCCAGGTGATCACCGAATGTACGCAGGGCTTCGGCCTGTTCTTGCGAGGCTTCGCACAGGGCGGCGGCGCTGTGGGTCGAGGCTTCGAAGAGCATCGCGGTCTTGCCGCGGATGACTTCCATGTAGGTTTCTTCAGTGGTGCTGGCGTCACGAACCTTCGACAGCTGCAACACTTCGCCTTCAGCGATGATGCGCGTGGCCTGCGACAGGATCTTCATCACCGGCATCGAGCCCAGCTCGACCATCATTTCGAACGAGCGCGAATACAGGAAGTCACCGACCAGCACGCTTGGCGCGTTGCCCCACATGGCGTTGGCGGTCGAGCGGCCACGGCGCATGCCGGACATGTCGACCACATCGTCATGCAGCAGGGTAGCGGTGTGCAGGAACTCGATGGTCGCGGCCAGCAGGCGCAGGTCATCGCCTTCGCGACCCAGGGCCTTGCCACACAGCAGCACCAATAAAGGACGCAGGCGTTTGCCGCCGGCCGAGGTGATGTAATCGCCGATTTTCGATACAAGCGGCACGCGCGAAGTCAGCTGCTTCTTGATGATGCCGTCGACGGCGCTAAAATCGTCCGCCACCGCGCGGTAGAAAGCTTGGGGTTGCATCAGCGACAGTCGCTCCAGAAGGGTTGCGCGGCATGCTAGGACCCACGTCCGGGCCTGTCAAGGCGCGATGGACGGCCCCTTGCAAGGCGCTCGTGGCTTGCGTACAATCGCGCACCCTGAACTTCCTGGGCAGCACCTGCCTTACGCAATTGCAAGCGGGCCTCCAGCCCCATGCAGCCATGCCAGCCAATACCTCTTCTTATAAAGAGCTGGGTGAGCAGGATTATCGGAGAAATACCATGTCTTATGCAGTAATCGTTACTGGCGGCAAGCAGTACAAAGTCGCCCCAGGTGAATACCTGAAGATCGAAAAACTGGAAATCGCTACCGGCGAATCCGTTACCTTTGATCGCGTTCTGTTGGTTGCCAACGGTGACGACGTGAATATCGGCGCTCCAGTTGTTGCTGGCGCTACCGTTGTGGCTGAAGTGATCTCCCAAGGTCGTCACGATAAAGTCCGCATCATCAAGTTCCGTCGCCGTAAGCACCACATGAAGCGTATGGGCCACCGCCAGTGGTACACCGAGATCAAAATCACCGGTATTCAGGCTTAATTACAGCCTAATTCCTCACTAGGAGAATTGAACTCATGGCACACAAAAAAGCTGGTGGTAGTACCCGTAACGGTCGCGACTCAGAAGCCAAACGCCTTGGCGTGAAGATGTATGGCGGCCAGGCTATCAAAGCAGGCAACATCATCGTGCGTCAGCGCGGCACCCAATTCCACGCTGGCTACGGCGTTGGCATGGGTAAAGATCACACCCTCTTCGCTAAAGTCGAAGGCGTGATCAAGTTCGAAGTAAAAGGCGCCTTCGGTCGTCGTTACGTGAGCGTAGTCGCAGCTTAATTGCGCGATCGCTGGAAAAGCCCTGTCTCGCGACGGGGCTTTTTCGTTTGTGGGGTGAGTCTCTTGCAAAGCTGTTTGTATGGGCTGTCGGCGTACGATGTAGGTGTCGTGGTTTGGGGTCGCTGCGCTCATTTTTGCAAGAGTCTTATGTCTTGATTGTTTTTCGGCTCGTCCGTATGGCGAGAGGCGTTTGTTATGAAGTTTGTTGATGAAGTATCGATTCGAGTAAAGGCTGGTGACGGCGGCAATGGCGCCATGAGTTTCCGTCGGGAAAAATTTATCGAGAACGGTGGCCCGAACGGCGGTGATGGCGGTGACGGCGGTTCCATCTACATGATGGCCGACGAAAACCTCAATACCCTGGTGGACTACCGTTACACCCGGCACTTCGATGCCGAGCGTGGCTCCAACGGCGGCAGCACCGACTGCACCGGCAAGAAGGGTGAAGACCTGATCCTGCGCGTTCCGGTCGGCACCACGGTGATCGACTCCGCGACTCAGGAAGTCATCGGCGACCTGACCAAGGCCGGTCAGAAATTGATGGTAGTGCAGGGCGGCTGGCACGGTCTGGGCAACACCCGTTTCAAATCCAGTACCAACCGTGCGCCGCGCCAGACCACTCCGGGCAAGCCGGGTGAGCAGCGCGACCTGAAGCTGGAAATGAAAGTACTGGCTGACGTCGGTCTGCTGGGCTTGCCGAACGCCGGTAAAAGTACCTTTATCCGTTCGGTTTCGGCTGCCAAGCCGAAAGTTGCCGACTACCCGTTCACCACGCTGGTGCCGAACCTGGGTGTGGTCAGCGTCGATCGCTGGAAGAGCTTCGTCATTGCCGATATTCCGGGGCTGATCGAAGGCGCTTCCGAAGGTGCTGGTCTGGGCATTCGCTTCCTCAAGCACTTGGCGCGTACGCGTCTGCTGCTGCACCTTGTGGACATGGCGCCGCTGGATGACGCCAGCGCACCGGATGCCGCTGAAGTGATCGTCAACGAGCTGATCAAGTTCAGCCCGTCCCTGGCGGAGCGTGATCGCTGGCTGGTCCTGAACAAGTGCGACCAGATCCTTGATGAGGAGCACGATGCTCGCGTCAAGGAAGTCGTTGATCGCCTGGAATGGACTGGTCCGGTCTACGTGATCTCGGCCATCTCCAAGCTCGGTACCGAGCGTCTGTGCCACGACATCATGCGTTACATGGAAGATCGTGCTGATCGCCTGGCCAATGACCCGGCTTACAAGGAAGAGCTGGCTGATCTCGATCAGCGCATCGAAGACGAAGCTCGCGCGCAACTGCAGGCGCTGGATGACAAGCGTGCACTGCGTCGCAGCGGCGTGAAGTCGGTCCACGACATCGGCGACGATGATTGGGATGAAGAAGATGTGGATGACGAAGACGGTCCGGAAATCATTTACGTGCGTGACTGATTCGTTGCGATAAACTTAAGCGCCGCTCAATCGAGCGGCGTTTTGGTATCTGGAAATCGATTGTTGGTCACGAATAACCACGAATAACGTCACGGGCAGTGCTAGGTCGCGCTGCCCTCAAGCTAGGGTTGAAGATGATGCGGAGCAAGGTGACAGGTGCGCAGCGTTGGGTCGTGAAGATCGGCAGCGCTTTGCTGACGGCGGACGGCAAAGGCCTGGATCGCGCGGCAATGGGTGTCTGGGTTGAGCAGATGGTGGCCTTGCATGAGGCGGGTGTCGAGTTGGTGCTGGTGTCCTCCGGGGCGGTGGCGGCCGGCATGAGCCGTTTGGGCTGGACCTCGCGACCCAGTGCGATGCACGAGCTTCAAGCTGCCGCCGCAATCGGCCAGATGGGGTTGGTGCAGGCCTGGGAGTCGAGCTTTGCCGAGCATGGCCGGCATACCGCGCAGATTCTCCTGACTCACGACGACTTGTCCGATCGCAAGCGCTACCTGAACGCCCGCAGCACCTTGCGCGCACTGGTCGAGCTGAAAGTCATTCCGGTGATCAACGAGAATGACACCGTGGTCACCGACGAAATCCGTTTTGGCGACAACGACACCCTGGCAGCGCTGGTGGCGAACCTGGTCGAGGCGGATTTGCTGGTGATCCTGACGGATCGCGACGGCATGTTCGATGCCGATCCGCGCAACAATCCGGATGCCCAGCTGATTTACGAGGCGCGTGCCGATGATCCGGCGCTCGACGCGGTGGCGGGCGGCACGGGCGGTGCGCTGGGGCGTGGTGGCATGCAGACCAAATTGCGTGCTGCGCGTCTGGCGGCCCGTTCCGGTGCTCATACCATCATCGTTGGTGGGCGCATCGAGCGTGTGCTGGATCGCCTCAAGGCGGGCGAGCGCATCGGCACCTTGCTATCGCCGGAGCGCGGCATGCTGGCGGCACGCAAGCAGTGGCTGGCCGGTCATCTGCAAACCCGTGGCACTCTGGTGCTGGATGCTGGTGCGGTGATCGCGTTGTCCCAAGGCAACAAGAGCTTGCTACCGGTCGGGGTCAAATTGGTGCAGGGCAGCTTCCGTCGCGGTGAGATGGTGGTCTGCGTGGCGCCGGACGGTCGTGAGATTGCCCGTGGCCTGGCCAACTACAGTGCGCTGGAAGCGCAAAAAATCATCGGTCAGTCGTCTGAGGCGATTGTCGGTCTGTTGGGTTACATGGCGGAGCCGGAGCTGGTTCACCGCGATAACCTGATCCTGGTCTGAGGGAATACCTGAATGCGTGTGGCAAAAGGATTGTTGGGGCTATTGCTGGCGATGCCGCTGCTGGCTTCGGCCGAAGAGATTGGTCAGGTGTCGACGGTGTTCAAGTTTGTCGGGCCGAATGACCGGATCGTGGTCGAGGCCTTTGATGATCCCAAGGTCGATGGTGTGACTTGCTATCTGTCGCGCGCCAAGACCGGTGGGGTGAAGGGTGGTCTTGGTTTGGCTGAGGATCGTGCCGAAGCGTCTATCGCTTGCCGGCAGGTCGGGCCGATCAGCTTCAGGGGTGAGCTCAAGGATGGCGACGAGGTGTTCAAGGAGCGCACGTCCCTGGTGTTCAAGACCATGCAGGTGGTGCGCTTCCTCGACAAGAAGCGCAATACACTGGTGTATCTGGTGTATAGCGATCGCCTGATCGAGGGTAGCCCGCAGAATGCGGTAACGGCGATTCCGATTTTGCCGTGGGCGCACGCTCAGTAATTTCACGCAAATCAAACTGTGGGAGTGAGCCTGCTCGCGATAGCGGATATCCAGCCAGCACAAGTGCTGAATGTTAATCCGTCATCGCGAGCAGGCTCGCTCCCACATTTTTTTGCGTCGAAATCACTGAATCGCAGGCAATAAAAAACCGACCCTGAGGTCGGTTTTTTAATGAACGAGTCGCTTAGGCAGCAGCGGCAACGTTCAAGGCCTTGACGTGGCCATTCAGGCGGCTCTTATGACGAGCGGCCTTGTTCTTGTGGATGATGCCTTTATCGGCCATACGGTCGATAACTGGCACAGCCAGAACGTAAGCGGCTTGAGCTTTGGCAGCGTCTTTTGCGTCGATGGCCTTAACTACATTCTTGATGTAGGTACGAACCATGGAACGCAGGCTGGCGTTGTGGCTGCGACGCTTCTCAGCCTGTTTTGCACGTTTTTTGGCGGAAGGTGAGTTGGCCACCGTCGAGCTCCTCGAAAGACTTTTTAGGAAATAGCAAACAAAATAGGCCGCGAATCATGCCGATGAGTTGAAGTCTTGTCAAGGGCACTTGAAACGTTCCGCTAAGTGGTAGGCGTGGTGCGACGGGATATTTCTTTCCGGCGTGTGACCTGTAAACTCGCGAGCTTTGGCTCTGTGCTGTTGCGGCGCGGAGTATCGCACAAGTAGGCGCGTAGTTCGCCTGCTGTTTATCGACAGGCACAAACTCTTTCCATGAATCTGCTCAAATCGTTGGCCGCCGTCAGCTCTATCACGATGCTTTCCCGGATTTTGGGATTTGTTCGGGACACCCTCATCGCGCGGGCATTTGGCGCGGGAATGGCGACCGACGCCTTCTTTATCGCCTTCAAACTGCCCAATCTGCTGCGGCGGATATTTGCCGAAGGGGCGTTTTCCCAGGCGTTCGTGCCGATTCTTGCCGAATATAAAAGCCAGAAGGGTGAAGAGGCGACGCGTACCTTCATCGCCTACGTCTCGGGCCTGCTGACGCTGGTGCTGGCATTGGTCACGGTGTTGGGCATGATCGCCGCGCCGTGGGTCATCTGGGTGACCGCGCCGGGGTTCACTGACACGCCGGAAAAATTCGAACTGACATCCAGCCTGCTGCGGGTGACCTTTCCCTACATCCTGCTGATTTCCCTGTCGTCGTTGGCCGGTGCGATCCTCAACACCTGGAACCGCTTTTCGGTGCCAGCCTTCGTGCCGACCCTGCTGAACGTCAGCATGATCATCTTTTCGGTGTTTTTGACGCCGTACTTCGATCCGCCCGTAATGGCGCTCGGCTGGGCGGTGCTGGTCGGCGGCCTGGCGCAATTGCTCTATCAGCTGCCGCACCTGAAAAAGATCGGCATGCTGGTACTGCCGCGCCTGAACCTGCGCGACACCGGCGTCTGGCGCGTAATGAAGCAAATGCTGCCAGCCATCCTCGGTGTCTCGGTGAGCCAGATTTCGCTGATCATCAACACCATCTTCGCTTCGTTCCTGGTTGCCGGTTCCGTGTCGTGGATGTATTACGCCGACCGTTTGATGGAACTGCCGTCCGGCGTGTTGGGCGTGGCCCTGGGGACGATTCTGCTGCCGACCCTGGCTAAGACCTACGCCAACAAGGATCGTCACGAGTATTCGCGCATCCTCGACTGGGGCCTGCGCCTGTGCTTCGTATTGGTGCTGCCTTGCTCCCTGGCATTGGGGATTCTGGCTGAGCCGCTGACGGTTTCTTTGTTCCAGTACGGCCAGTTCAATGCGTTTGATGCATCGATGACCCAGCGTGCCCTGATCGCCTACTCGGTCGGGTTGCTCGGAATTATTGTGGTCAAAGTGCTGGCCCCTGGCTTTTATGCGCAACAAAACATCCGTACACCGGTAAAAATTGCGATTTTCACCCTGGTGCTCACCCAGTTGTTCAACTTGATGCTGATCGGCCCCCTCGCTCACGCGGGCCTGGCCTTGGCGATCAGTGCCGGCGCCTGTCTCAATGCCGGGTTGCTGTTCTATCAACTGCGCAAGCAGCAGATGTACCAGCCGCAGCCGGGCTGGGCGAAGTTCACTTTCAAGTTGCTGGTCGCGGTGGCAGTGATGTCCGCTGTACTGTTGGGTACGATGCACTTCATGCCGGCCTGGGATCAGGGGCATATGCTCGAACGCTTCTTGCGTCTGGGGGCGTTGGTGGCGGCGGGTGTGGTGGCTTATTTCGGCATGTTAGTGTTGATGGGCTTCCGTTTGCGCGACTTCAATCGCAAGACGCTGGGCTGAGGTTCAGGCCTCGATAAACACGGGCGAGCCGGCGGTTTTGTCGGCTCGATCACTTTGGGTTACGGTGTTGCCTGTCGTCGGCCGCCGGGTGTGGTTATAATCGACCACTTTATGAGCAAGAAGCGCGTTATGCAGCTGGTTCGAGGCCTCCACAATCTGCGCCCCCAGCATCGGGGCTGTGTCGCCACTATTGGCAACTTTGACGGTGTACACCGCGGCCACCAGGCTATCCTGGCGCGGCTGCGTGAGCGTGCGCTCGAGTTGGGCGTGCCCAGTTGCGTGGTGATTTTCGAGCCGCAGCCGCGCGAGTTCTTCGCTCCGGACACCGCGCCGGCCCGTCTGGCCCGCCTGCGGGACAAGCTGCAATTGTTGGCCGCCGAAGGCGTCGACCGTGTTCTGTGCCTGGCGTTCAACCAGCGCCTGAGCAAACTCAGCGCCAGCGAGTTCGTCGATACCATTCTGGTGGATGGCCTTGGCGTCCAGCACCTGGAGGTCGGGGACGACTTCCGTTTCGGCTGTGATCGCGCGGGAGATTTCGATTTCCTGCAACAGGCCGGCATCGTTCAGGGTTTTACCGTCGAAGCGGCGCAAACCGTCGAGCTGGATGGCATCCGGGTCAGCAGCACACAGGTCCGCAACGCCCTGGCTGCCGCGGATTTCGCCCTGGCCGAACGCCTGCTCGGGCGGCCGTACCGGATTGCCGGTCGGGTACTGCATGGCCAGAAGCTCGCCCGGCAGTTGGGGACGCGCACCGCCAACATACAACTCAAGCGTCGTCGCGTGCCGTTCACCGGAGTTTACCTGGTGGATGTCGATATCGACGGCAAGACCTGGCCCGGCGTCGCCAACATTGGCGTGCGGCCCACGGTTCAAGGTGATGGCAAAGCCCACCTGGAAGTGCATCTTTTAGATTTTGCCGGCGATCTGTATGACCGGCGTTTAACGGTGGTTTTCCACCACAAGCTGCGTGAAGAGCAGCGTTTCGCCTCTCTGGAGGCGTTGAAAACGGCGATCAACGCGGATGTCGCCGCCGCCCGTGCACTAGCCGCACCTAGCGCCCATCGCTAATGAAGAGCCTTAAATGACCGACTATAAAGCCACGCTAAACCTTCCGGACACCGCCTTCCCAATGAAGGCCGGCCTGCCTCAGCGCGAACCGCAGATTCTGCAGCGCTGGGACAGCATTGGCCTGTACGGAAAGTTGCGCGAGATTGGCAAGGATCGTCCGAAGTTCGTATTGCACGACGGCCCTCCGTACGCCAACGGCTCGATTCACATCGGTCATGCGCTGAACAAGATTCTCAAGGACATGATCATCCGCTCGAAGACCCTGTCGGGCTTCGACGCGCCTTATGTCCCGGGTTGGGACTGCCACGGCCTGCCGATCGAGCACAAAGTCGAAGTGACCCACGGCAAGAACCTGGGCGCGGACAAGACCCGCGAACTGTGCCGGGCCTACGCCACCGAGCAGATCGAAGGGCAGAAGTCCGAGTTCATTCGCCTCGGCGTGCTGGGCGACTTCGCCAATCCGTACAAAACCATGGACTTCAAGAACGAGGCCGGTGAAATCCGTGCCTTGGCCGAAATCGTCAAGGGCGGTTTCGTGTTCAAGGGCTTGAAGCCTGTTAACTGGTGCTTCGACTGTGGTTCGGCCCTGGCCGAGGCGGAAGTCGAGTACGAGAACAAGAAGTCCTCGACCATCGACGTGGCTTTCCCGATTGCCGATGAAGCCAAACTGGCTGCCGTCTTCGGTCTGCCATCGCTGGCCAAGCCTGCCTCGATCGTGATCTGGACCACTACCCCGTGGACCATCCCGGCCAACCAGGCGCTGAACGTTCACCCGGAATTCAACTACGCCCTGGTCGACGTCGGCGACAAGCTGCTGGTGTTGGCTGAAGAGCTGGTCGAGTCGTGCCTGGCACGCTACTCGCTGGAAGGTTCGGTCATTGCGACCACCACCGGTAAAGCGCTGGAACTGATCAACTTCCGTCACCCGTTCTACGACCGTCTGTCGCCGGTTTACCTGGCCGACTACGTTGAACTGGGCGCCGGCACTGGCGTGGTTCACTCCGCTCCGGCCTACGGCGTGGACGACTTCGTGACCTGCAAGAAGTACGGCATGGTCAACGACGACATCCTCAATCCGGTCCAAAGCAACGGCGTGTACGCGACCTCGCTGGAGTTCTTCGGCGGCCAGTTCATCTGGAAGGCCAACCCGGCCATCGTCGACAAGCTGAGCGAAGTCGGTGCGCTGCTGCACACCACCATCATTGAACACAGCTACATGCACTGCTGGCGCCACAAGACCCCGCTGATCTACCGCGCCACCGCGCAGTGGTTCATCGGCATGGACAAGCAGCCGGTAACCGGCGACACCCTGCGCCAGCGCTCGCTCAAAGCCATCGAAGAGACCCAGTTCGTTCCGGCCTGGGGGCAGGCGCGCCTGCACTCGATGATCGCCAATCGTCCGGACTGGTGCATTTCCCGTCAGCGCAACTGGGGCGTGCCGATCCCGTTCTTCCTGAACAAGGAAAGCGGTGAGCTGCACCCACGTACCGTCGAGCTGATGGAAATCGTTGCCAAGCGCGTTGAAGTAGAAGGCATTGAGGCCTGGTTCAAGCTGGACGCCGCCGAGCTGCTGGGCGATGAAGCGCCGCAATACGACAAGATCAGCGACACCCTGGACGTCTGGTTCGACTCGGGTACCACGCACTGGCACGTCCTGCGCGGTTCGCACCCGATGGGCCACGAAACCGGCCCGCGCGCCGACCTGTACCTGGAAGGCTCGGACCAACACCGTGGCTGGTTCCACTCGTCGCTGCTGACCGGTTGCGCCATCGACAACCACGCACCGTATCGCGAACTGCTGACTCACGGCTTCACTGTCGACGAGTCCGGCCGCAAGATGTCCAAGTCTTTGGGCAACGTGATCGCACCACAGAAAGTCAACGACACCCTGGGCGCCGACATCATGCGTCTGTGGGTTGCTTCGACCGACTATTCGGGCGAAATGGCGGTTTCCGAGCAGATCCTGCAACGCAGCGCGGACGCCTACCGGCGTATCCGTAACACCGCGCGTTTCCTGCTTTCGAACCTGACCGGCTTCAACCCGGCCACCGACCTGCTGCCGGCCGAAGAAATGCTGGCTCTGGACCGTTGGGCCGTAGACCGTACCCTGCTGCTGCAACGCGAGCTGCAAGAGCACTACGGCGAATACCGCTTCTGGAACGTGTACTCGAAGATCCACAACTTCTGCGTGCAGGAGTTGGGCGGCTTCTATCTCGACATCATCAAGGACCGTCAGTACACCACTGGCGCCGACAGCAAGGCCCGCCGTTCGTGCCAGACTGCGCTGTTCCACATCTCCGAGGCGTTGGTGCGCTGGATCGCGCCGATCCTGGCGTTCACCGCCGACGAACTGTGGCAGTACCTGCCGGGTGAGCGTAACGAGTCCGTCATGCTCAACACCTGGTACGAAGGCCTGAGCGAATTGCCGGCAGGCTTCGAGCTGGATCGCGCTTACTGGGACCGGATCATGGCGGTCAAGGTCGCGGTCAACAAGGAAATGGAAATCCAGCGTGCAGCCAAGGCTGTCGGTGGCAACCTGCAAGCCGAAGTGACGCTGTTCGCCGAAGACGCGCTGACCGCCGACCTGGCCAAGCTGAGCAACGAACTGCGCTTCGTACTGATCACTTCGACCGCCAGTGTTGCACCATTGGTGCAGGCACCGGCCGATGCCGTGGTCACCGAAGTCAGCGGCCTGAAGCTGAAGATCGTCAGGTCGAGCCACGCCAAGTGCGCCCGTTGCTGGCACTGCCGTGAAGACGTCGGCGTGAACCCGGAGCATCCGGAAATCTGCGGTCGTTGCGTCGACAACATCAGCGGCGCCGGCGAGGTCCGTCACTATGCCTAATGCCGTTGGCCGTTTTGGACGGCTGAGCTGGCTCTGGTTGAGTTTGCTGGTCCTGGTCATCGACCAGGCCAGCAAGTTCTACTTCGAAGGCAAGCTCCAGATGTACCAGCAGATCGTAATCATCCCCGATTACTTCAGCTGGACCCTGGCCTACAACACTGGCGCGGCGTTCAGCTTCCTGGCTGACAGCTCCGGCTGGCAGCGCTGGCTGTTCGCGTTGATCGCTGTCGTGGTCAGTGCGGTGCTGGTGGTGTGGCTCAAGCGTCTGGGGCGCAACGAGACCTGGCTGGCGGTTGCGCTGGCACTGGTGCTCGGCGGTGCGCTGGGCAATCTGTATGACCGCATTGCCCTTGGCCATGTGATCGATTTCATTCTGGTGCATTGGCAGAACCGCTGGTATTTCCCGGCGTTCAACTTTGCCGACAGTGCAATCACTGTAGGTGCTGTCATGCTGGCACTGGATATGTTCAAAAGTAAAAAGACCGGAGAAACCGTTCATGACTGAACAGGTATTGGCTGAGCAACGCATCGGCCAGAACACGGAAGTCACCTTGCATTTCGCATTGCGTCTGGAGAACGGCGACACGGTGGACAGCACCTTCGACAAGGCCCCGGCGACCTTCAAGGTCGGTGACGGCAACCTGTTGCCAGGTTTCGAAGCGGCGCTGTTCGGTTTCAAGGCCGGTGACAAGCGTACGCTGAGCATCGAGCCGGAAAACGCTTTCGGCCAGCCGAACCCGCAAAACGTGCAGATCATCCCGCGCTCCCAGTTCCAGGACATGGAGCTGTCGCCTGGCTTGCTGGTGATCTTCAACGATGCGGCCAATACTGAATTGCCGGGCGTGGTGAAAGAGTTCGATGACGCGCAAGTGACCATCGACTTCAACCACCCGCTGGCGGGCAAGACGTTGACCTTTGACGTGGAAATCATTTCCGTCAAAGCGCTGTAACTGACCGAGCACGGTCAAAATGTGGGAGCGGGCTTGCTCGCGAAAGTGGTGTGTCAGTCAGCAAGAATGTTGGATGTGATGACGCCTTCGCGAGCAAGCCCGCTCCCACACTAGTTTTTCTCTGTTTTCGATATTTCTTGCGCGCAAGACACGAGGCACAGCATGCAAATCAAACTCGCCAACCCCCGTGGCTTCTGCGCCGGTGTGGACCGGGCGATCGAAATCGTCAATCGCGCCCTGGAAGTCTTCGGGCCGCCGATCTACGTGCGCCACGAAGTGGTCCACAACAAATTTGTCGTCGAAGACCTGCGCTCCCGTGGTGCGATTTTCGTCGAAGAGCTGGATCAGGTGCCGGACGACGTCATCGTGATCTTCAGTGCCCACGGCGTTTCCCAGGCCGTGCGCAGCGAAGCGGCTGGCCGTGGGCTGAAAGTGTTCGACGCCACGTGCCCGCTGGTGACCAAAGTCCACATTGAGGTGGCGCGCTACAGCCGTGACGGCCGAGAGTGCATTCTCATCGGCCACGCCGGTCACCCGGAAGTCGAAGGCACCATGGGCCAGTACGATGCCAGCAGTGGTGGCGCGATCTACCTGGTCGAAGACGAGAAAGATGTCGCGGCGTTGCAGGTGAACAACCCTGAAGCGCTCGCCTTCGTGACCCAGACCACCTTGTCGATGGACGATACCAGCCGCGTTATCGACGCTCTGCGTTCGCGTTTTCCGGCCATTGGTGGACCGCGCAAGGACGACATTTGCTACGCCACGCAAAACCGTCAGGACGCGGTCAAGCAACTGGCCGACGAGTGCGACGTGGTGCTGGTGGTCGGCAGCCCGAACAGCTCCAACTCCAATCGCTTGCGCGAATTGGCAGAACGCATGTCCACTCCGGCCTACCTGATCGACGGTGCCGAAGACCTGCAAAAAAGCTGGTTTGACGGCGTCGAGCGTATCGGCATCACCGCTGGCGCATCCGCCCCGGAAGTCCTGGTGCGCGGTGTGATCCAGCAGTTGCAGGCCTGGGGTGCCACCGGTGCCGATGAACTGGCCGGTCGCGAGGAGAACATCACGTTCTCGATGCCTAAAGAACTGCGCGTTCGCTCGTTACTCTGAATTTATTCCTTTCTTCGCATAACGCCTGTTCAGCCTTGTCGTTGCGCAGGCTTACGCGACCGGTCCGTGCCAACACTACTTGATGTCGGCTTATCGGTTCGCGAACTGCGCAAATGTGTAATGTCCCTCCAAACAGTGGCTCGCCCTGGCCTCTGAATCGTATTGAGCTTTCGACCGGACCGTTCCCCACAATCGACACTCGTGCGCCGCTCTGGCGTTCGGCCAACAGTGGATTGTCGCTGTCCATATCCCCCTTGCCGCTGATATCCAGAATGATCCGCCAGCCTTGGCTCCAGTCGCCATTGATGCCGTGAATCACCACGGCCTGGTTGCGGACGATGGCTTCGGTCCGGGCGGTGCGAATACCACTGAAAAGAGCCTGTGCCGCTTGCTCTCTTCGGCTCGACTCGACCAGCGTTGCGAACGTCGGGCTGACCAGATGCAGAACAATTCCTGTAATTGCCAGTCCCATGAGCAGTTCGATCAGGCTGAAGCCTTGTTGCCGCATGACATCTCCCTCCGTGGCGTGCTGTGGCTCGCGCAATCCCTGCGCGAGAAGTGACAACGCAAACGCACCGCATCGCTCGAATGTTGTGCCGCGCAAGAGCAGGTATAGCCGAAGGAAACAGAAGGCCCCGATGGATCATCCTACAAAAGGTTTCACGCTGATCGAGTTGCTGGTCGCGCTCGCGATCCTTCTGATTCTGCTGACTATGGCCGTCCCGGCGTTTACCCGCTCGGCGCAAACAACCAGGGCTGATACCGAAATCGCGGACCTGCAGCGAGCTTTGAATTTTGCCCGGCTCGAAGCCATCGATCGGGGCAATACCACACGGGTGCGCCCGACGGCGGGTGGGGATGTCTGGAGTGGGGAACTGGCGATTTACGACGGTACTGGCGCTTTGGCCAATGTATTACGGGTTGTTCCGGCGATGAGCAGCGGCGCAACTCTGGCGCTAACCTCTGGCGTCACTGCCATCGATTTCAACAGCATGGGCGGATTGTCATCACCGTCCACAGAGGTGCTGATCAGCTATGGGCGAGGAGCACAAAGCAGGACGCTGACGGTGTGTTTGAACGGACGAATTCTATTGGGTGGAAGTTGCGGATGAGGGCACGGAGCAAACGTACGCAGGAAGGTATGACGCTGGTCGAAGTCCTGGTGGCATTAGTCATTCTGGGAGTGGGCCTGCTGGGGGCGGCGGCGTTTCAGCTCAATGCGCTGAAGTACACGGACAGCGCGCGCATGACCAGCCAGGCCAGCTTTATCGCCTACGACCTGATGGACCGCATTCGCGCCAACGCCGCTGCGGACTACACCATTGAGCCGCCGGCTTCGGGCAACCCGGACGTTACCCGGGATCAGGACCTGTTTGACTTCAACACCAACATTGTCAGTTCACTCGGTGCATCCGCGACGGGCAGTGTCAGCGTCAATCAGCAGGTGTACACCATCACGATTACCTGGGACGACTCACGGGCTGCGAAGGCTGCCGATTCGCGGCGCAGCTTCGTCCTGAGCAGTCGCGCGGCCATTGATCCGGTGGTGATCCCGTGAGTCGCCGCAGCAGAGGTTTTAGCCTGGTCGAGTTGCTGATCGCCCTGGCATTGAGCCTGATCGTGGTGCTGGGCGTGGTGCAGGTTTTCATCGCGGCCAAGAACACTTATCTCAGCCAGAACGCGGCCGCGAACATGCAGGAGGACGCACGTTTCGTGTTGAGCAAAATGATTCAGGAAGTCCGCATGGTCGGGATGTTCGGTTGTCTGGAAACGATCACCGATTCAAGTAAGAAAGGTGATTTCCATGCCAATCAGCTAACGCCGATCCGTTGGGAAAACGGCGGCCGCAAGTTGACGCTGGTTACGGCGGATGTCGGCGGCAATGGCAGCAAACCGGACTGGACCGTGCTTTCCGATTGTCGAAACAATTCGACGGCCTACAGCGACGGTCCGCCTCCAGTGGCAGGGCAACTGGTCTTTCCGATACGGCAACTGACTTACAGCTTCAGCAACAACCAACTGCTTATGAGGAGTGGGTCTGCAAAACCACAGGTATTGGTGAGCAATGTAAGCGCTTTTGACGTGAGCTTTGGCTTGGCCAGCACTGCCACTGATCTGGCTGCTTCACGCTACAGCAGCAGCCCGCCGGACCCTGCGCTGATTCGTAGCGTTCGCCTGAGCCTGACCCTCTTCGATCCGAACCACCGGGTGAGCGATCAAACCTTCAACGTGGTTGCCGCTCTGCGCAACCGCTTGCCATGAGGGAGCGCCAATGAATCGTTCTCCCATGATGTATTACACCCAACGCGGCATGGCACTGCTGGTCAGTCTGGTGTTCTTGCTCTTACTCACGCTGATTGGTCTTTCATCGATGCAGAGTGCCACCCTGCAGGAAAAAATGGCCGGTAGCGTCGCCTTGCGCAACCAGTCGTTTCAGAGTGCCGAAGCAGCATTGCGGGTGGGAGAGAGTGCAGTGCAACGGGACAGTTATGCACTACCTGTTTGCAGCGGCATCGTTCAATGTGCACCACCGTCCGAGTCTTCAACTATTATCGCTGCCGGTTTCAACGCCACTTCCGGAGTGACCTGGATTGCATCGGGCAAGGGCTTTTATGGCGTGCAAAACATCGGTGTCAGCCGAAATGCGGTGAATGTGCCAATCAATACCCCGGCAACGTTGTATCGGGTCACGGCAGTGGGCATCGCGGGTCATTCGCGCAGTGTGGTGGAGAGCATCTATGCGAAGTACTGAGCGACCTGTCAGGTTATGGTCACAACTGTTCGCTGTCGTCGTCGCGCTTGACCTGTCGATGTCGGCGCACGCTGCCACATCAGCGGATTCGCCAGCGCTGAACCGGCCAACCTGCCTGGCCAATGGCAACTGGTACGGTTTTTATCACAGCAATCAGGGGCTGAAGGCCGTCTGCCTGAAGCTGCCCGATGCGATCAGCGTTAAGATGCTCGACAGCAACACCGATGGAGTGGTCGACAACAGCGACACGCTATCCGATGGCGTGATCTTTATCGGAGAGCATTCGACCCAGGACGCCAGCGACAATGGCGGGGTCGTGAACGATTCCACAGGTGACGGTACTGCGGGGATGGAAAAATCCGGCGGCAGCCGTCGCATCATGTGGCGACAAATACAGTGAGTGAGAATTGAGGCATGCGTAGTTCCAACCGCGGGTTTACCCTGATCGAAATCATGATCGTGATTGCGATCATCGGTATTGTCATGACCATTGCTGCCCCGAGTTTCACCGAATACCTGAACAAGGGCCGTCGCGCAGAAGTAGCCGGTCTGCTCTCGGAGCAGGCGCAGCTCTTGGAGCGCTTCTACTCGCAGAAAAATGCCTACACCGATGCGACGGGCCTTAGTGCCGGCAATGATTACTACAGCATCACACCGACCCTGACCGACCAGGCCTTTCTGCTGACGGCGGTGCGCAAGGCTGACTCGAGCATGGCCACCGACAAGTGCGGTGATCTGACCATCACCAACACCGGTGTGCTCGGAATGGTCAACGCGAAATCCGGCCTGACCAGCAAAGACTGCTGGGGGCGCTGAGTTACTTTTTCCGGTGCCTTTTGCACCCTCTGTCTATTTAACGATGGGATCAGAACATGACCAGGCAACAGCAAGTGGTGATTGTCGGCGGTGGGGTGATTGGTTTGCTGACGGCCTTCAATCTCGCCTCCGAAGTGCAAAGCGTTGTGCTGCTGGATCGCTCGAACGTCGGCCAGGAATCGTCCTGGGCCGGTGGCGGCATCGTTTCGCCGCTTTACCCGTGGCGCTACAGCCCGGCGGTCACCGCGTTGGCTCACTGGTCCCAGGACTTTTATCCACAGCTGGGCGAGCGCTTGTTTGCCGCCACTGGCGTTGATCCTGAAGTGCACACCACTGGTCTTTACTGGCTGGATCTGGATGACGAGGCTGAAGCCCTGGCATGGGCCGCCCGGGAAAATCGCCCGCTTAGCGCGGTGGATATTTCGGCAGCACACGACGCCGTGCCGGTGCTGGGTAGTGGCTTTTCCCGGGCGATCTACATGGCCGACGTCGCCAACGTGCGCAATCCGCGTTTGGTGAAGTCACTCAAGGCCGCGTTGCTGGCGCTGCCGAACGTGACGATCCATGAGCAGTGCGAAGTCAGCGGGTTTGTTCGTGACGGCAACAAAGTGGTCGGCGTGCACACCTCCACAGGTACTGTCCTGGGCGATCAAGTTGTCCTGACGGCGGGGGCCTGGAGCGGTGATTTGCTCAAGCTTCTTGATCTGACGCTGCCGGTCGAGCCGGTGAAAGGGCAGATGATTCTCTACAAGTGTGCGGCGGATTTCCTGCCGAGTATGGTTCTGGCCAAGGGCCGTTATGCGATTCCCCGGCGCGACGGGCACATATTGATCGGTAGTACGCTGGAGCATGAAGGCTTTGACAAGACGCCGACCGGGTCGGCACTGGAAAGCCTGAAGGCGTCCGCAGTGGAGTTGATCCCGGCGCTGGCCGATGCCAAAGTGGTGGGGCATTGGGCCGGATTGCGCCCGGGATCACCCGAGGGCATTCCTTATATCGGCCCGGTGCCGGGGTTTGACGGGCTCTGGCTTAACTGCGGGCATTACCGTAACGGGCTGGTGCTGGCGCCGGCGTCATGCCAGCTGTTTGCCGATGTGATGCTGGGCCGGGCGCCGATTATCGATCCTGCGCCTTATGCGCCTGCCGGAAGACTTTGAAGCAAGCACAAAAAATCGCAGCCTCAATCCAATCCCAACTTCTTGAGCCTGTAACGCATCGACCTGAATGACAGGTTCAACCGCTGAGCTGCCGCCGTGCGGTTCCAGCGGGTTTCCTCCAGGGCCTGGAGCAGCAGTTGGCGTTCGACGTTTTCCAGGTAGGCTTCCAGATTGTCGATCCGGGTCAGGTCCGGCACGCCACCCTCTGCCCCACAGTTGCCTTCAGCCAGGCGCAGGTCGCCGGCTTCGATCTGATTGTTCTCACACAAGGTGTGCGCCCGTTCGAGCATGTTTTCCAGTTCCCGCACATTGCCCGGGAAGCGATAGCTTTTCAGCGCATCGAGGGCTTTGGGGTGGAGTCTCGCGGCAGGTTGACCGGTATCGGCGGCCAGGCGCTTGAGTATGTGGCTGGCTAGCGTTTCGATGTCATCACGACGCTCGCGCAAGGGCGGCACCGGGAGTTCGATCACGTTCAAACGGTAGTAAAGATCATGACGAAATCGTCCAGCGGCAACTTCGGTGCCAAGGTCCTTGTGCGTGGCGCAGAGAATGCGCACATCCACTGCCACTTCCTGCTGCCCGCCGACGCTGCGTACGGCTTTTTCCTGAATCGCGCGCAGCAGTTTGACTTGCATTGTCAGCGGCAGGTCAGCCACTTCGTCGAGGAGCAGGGTGCCGCCGTGAGCTGTCTGGAACAGGCCGGGTTTGTCTTCGATGGCGCCACTGAAACTGCCTTTGCGATGGCCGAAAAACTCGCTCTCCAACAGTTCCGAGGGAATCGCCGCGCAGTTGATCGCAATGAACGGTTGATTGGCGCGGGGGCTTTGATCATGGATCAGACGCGCGACCAACTCCTTGCCGCTGCCGGATTCTCCGCTGATGTATACCGTTGCATGGCTGCTGGCCAGTTTCGTGATGTGTTTGCGCAGGTTGCGCATGGGCAATGAGTCGCCCAGCAAGCATCGATTGATGCCGACCCCGCGGGCAGGAACCAGCAGGGCGCTGGTGACCAGTTCACGCAAGCGCGTAAGGTCCACCGGTTTGGTCAGGAAGTCGAATGCCCCGGCCTTGAGCACATTGATCGCGGTTTCGAGACTGGCATAGGCAGTGATCATCGCTACCTGGACCTGAGGGTGGCGTTGCTGGATGTGCTGCACCAACTCCAGGCCGGTTCCATCCGGCAACTGCATGTCGGTCAGGCATAGATCGAAGGTTTCGCGTTTTAGCAGGGATTGCGCTTCGCCGACGTTGCGGGCGTTGAACGTCTCCAGTTTCATCCTTCCAAGGGTGATTTCCAGGAGTTCGCGAATGTCCGGTTCGTCATCGACGATCAAGACTTTTTGTCGTGGTCTCGTGTTCAACGTGGGGTTCGTCCGTGAGCATAGGTCATGCAAAAGCAGCCGCTTTCCTGGCGTGCTTTGAAGTCTAGGCGGGACAGAATGCTTTCGCCCGGCTGGCCGGACAGATAAAGCCCCGGGCCCTTGATATGGCGGGCTGGGGCCTTATTATCGAGTATTTCCAGTGATTTCAGATCGAGCCGTAGCGGCGGCATTTGCTCGCGGCGCAGCAGGTGCAGGACGTTTTCGATTACCCGGTTCATTCGCAGAGAGTGATCTTGAATAATCTGCGTCAGACGTCGATCGATGCCTTTCAGTTCCTTGGGGGCGCGCGATAGTTCTCAATCGGCCGCCATTTCGGGTGAGGTGTCAGCGGCCTCTGGAACCTTTGTCTTGCTCGAGATGAGCCTGGCTGCAATACCATTGCTGGTCGAGGCTTAGCGCGCGGTCACGGGGCAGGTGAACGCCGCAATGGGCGCAACGGACCATGGGCGCCGCTTCCCGTTCGGCAGGGGGCTTGGGGGTGGAGGCCTGCCCCTTGAATTTGCGCCAGAACCATACTGCAGCGGCAATCAGGGCAATCCAGAACAATAAACGAAGCATGGTGAGCTGCTTTTTGATTGATGAAGCGGCAGTTTAGCCAAGGACCAGACAGGCGCACAGTGTAATAAAGCGCTGAAATAAAAAAGGGAGACTCGAAAGTCTCCCTTTTTGCACAACCTAAGGTGTCAGTCGAACACGCCGAAGGTCATGTAGCTGAACCACGAACGGTCGCTGTCGTTGCCTTGCGCTTCGTGATTTTCTTCTTCGACCGCGTCGCCATTGCCGTCTTTAGGCTTGAGCTCGCTCGGAATTGCGTCCTTGGCGTCTTGGAACTGCCTCTGCACGTCCTGGTTGGCGCGGGTTTCGCCCGGTGGCAGCGGCGGACGGGACTCGATCAGGCCCAGGGTCGTCTTGCTCAGCCACGAACGGTTGTCGGCTTCGGCCACGGTCGGTACGAACTGACCGTCTACCAGCGTCGGGTGGTTCGGGTAGTTGAGCTTCAGGGTTTCCAGGCTGGTGGCAGCCAGTTCGTCCAGGTGCAGGCGCTGGTAGGCCTCGGTCATCACCGCCAGGCCGTCGCCGACCGAAGGGGTTTCCTGGAAGTTTTCCACCACGTAACGACCGCGGTTCGCGGCAGCGACATAGGCCTGACGGGTCAGGTAGTAGTCGGCCACGTGAATTTCGTAGGCTGCCAGCAGGTTGCGCAGATAAATCATGCGCTGCTTGGCATCCGGTGCGTAGCGGCTGTTCGGGAAACGGCTGGTCAGCTGGGCGAATTCGTTATAGGAGTCGCGGGCGGCGCCCGGGTCACGCTTGGTCATGTCCAGCGGCAGGAAACGCGCCAGCAGGCCGACGTCCTGGTCGAAAGAAGTCAGGCCCTTGAGGTAGTAGGCATAATCGACGTTCGGATGCTGTGGGTGCAGACGAATGAAGCGTTCCGCAGCGGACTTGGCCGCTTCTGGCTCGGTGTTCTTGTAGTTGGCGTAGATGAGTTCGAGTTGCGCCTGATCGGCATAGCGACCGAACGGATAACGCGATTCCAGAGCCTTCAGCTTGGCGATGGCACTGGTGTAGCTACTGTTGTCCAGGTCATTTTGAGCCTGTTGGTACAGCTCGACTTCACTGAGGTTTTCGTCTACGACTTCCTTCGATGAGCAAGCAGCGGTCAATGCGAGGATGGCGATCAGCAGCAGGTGTTTCACTTGCATGGCGGCTTGCGTCCCTATGACGGCCGCTGTCTTGGGCGTGGCCGTCCTGTTATGATGAGCGCCCCGTTGAATAGCCTCGGGGCAAAAGACGCCGTATTTAACCACAAGCGCGCAGCCGAAACCAAAGGCTGTGCCGACGCCTAGTCTGAGCATGTCCGATAAAATTGAACTTCGCGCAGAGGTGCCGTCCGAATTGGGCGGCCAACGCCTCGATCAAGTCGCCGCACAACTATTCGCTGAGCACTCGCGCTCGCGCCTTTCCGCCTGGATCAAAGACGGCCGCCTGACTGTGGATGGGGCGGTTATCCGCCCGCGAGACATCGTCCACGGCGGCGCCATCCTTGAGCTGACTGCCGAGCAGGAAGCTCAGGGCGAATGGGTCGCTCAAGACATTGCCCTGGACATCGTCTACGAAGACGACGATATCCTGGTGATCAACAAGCCTGCGGGCCTGGTGGTGCACCCGGCTGCCGGTCACGCCGACGGCACCTTGCTCAACGCCTTGCTGCACCACGTGCCGGACATCATCAATGTGCCCCGCGCCGGTATCGTGCATCGTCTGGACAAGGACACCACCGGTCTGATGGTGGTGGCCAAGACCATTCAAGCGCAGACGCAGCTGGTTACACAGTTGCAGAGCCGCAGCGTCAGCCGGATCTACGAGTGCATCGTGATCGGTGTGGTGACAGCCGGTGGCAAGATCAACGCGCCGATCGGTCGTCACGGCCAGCAACGCCAGCGCATGGCCGTGATGGAGGGTGGCAAGCAAGCCGTCAGCCATTACCGCGTGCTCGAGCGCTTCCGCTCCCACACTCACGTGCGGGTGAAGCTGGAAACCGGTCGTACACACCAGATTCGCGTGCACATGGCGCACATCAACTACCCGTTGGTCGGAGATCCTGCCTACGGCGGTCGTTTCCGTATCCCGCCGGCAGCCAACCCAACCATGGTCGAGTCGCTGAAAAACTTCCCGCGTCAGGCGCTGCATGCGCGTTTCCTGGAACTGGATCATCCGACCACCGGTAAGCGCATGAGCTGGGAGTCGCCGTTGCCGGAAGATTTCGTCTGGTTGCTGACCCTGCTCAAGCAAGACCGCGAGGCGTTCATCGGATGAGTGACTGGCTGACTCCTGACTGGCCCGCGCCGGCCGGGGTCAAAGCCTGCGTCACCACCCGTGCGGGCGGCGTCAGTCTGGCGCCGTTCGACAGCCTCAACCTCGGCGATCACGTCGACGACAGCCCTGAAGCTGTTGCCGAGAATCGCCGTCGCCTTACCGAGCATTTCTCCATTCAACCGGCCTGGCTGCAGCAGGTCCACGGCATTGTCGTGGCCCATGCCGATCCTGGCCGGGTGGATACGGCTGATGCCAGTTGGACATCAACGCCGGGCGTCGCTTGCGCGGCGATGACCGCCGATTGCCTGCCTGCGCTGTTTTGTGACCATGCCGGCACCCGCGTCGCTGCGGCCCATGCCGGTTGGCGAGGGCTGGCGGCGGGCGTACTGGAAGCCACTCTCGACAGTCTGGCGGTACCGCCTGCCGAAGTATTGGTCTGGCTCGGCCCGGCCATCGGTCCGCAAGCCTTTGAAGTCGGCCCGGAAGTGCGCGAAACCTTCGTGCAGCAGTTGCCGCAAGCGGCAGAGGCCTTTGTACCGAGCCAAAACCCCGGCAAGTTCATGGCCGACATCTATATGCTTGCGCGTCTGCGCTTGGCAGCTCGCGGCGTCACGGCTGTCTACGGTGGCGGTTTCTGCACCGTGACCGATCCTCGCTTCTTTTCCTATCGCCGTGCCCCTCGCACTGGCCGATTTGCCTCCCTTATCTGGCTCGAACGCTAGACTTGCCTGACCTGCATCAACGTCCCGACGCTTGAATCTCGCAGAATCGACCACATCTATTGTGGTATCTGGCAGGTTTCTTCATTCAGGATGTTTTATAGGTCCGGCCTGCTCAAAAGGAAGGTGACCCATGCGTATAGACCGTTTAACCAGCAAATTGCAGTTAGCGTTGTCCGATGCCCAATCCCTGGCTGTCGGCCACGATCATCCGGCCATCGAGCCGGCGCACTTGATGCAAGCCTTGCTCGAGCAGCAGGGCGGCTCGATCAAGCCCCTGCTGATGCAGGTGGGCTTCGACGTCAACAGCCTGCGTAAAGAGCTGACCAAAGAGCTCGACCAGCTACCGAAAATCCAGAACCCGACCGGTGACGTGAACATGTCGCAGGATCTGGCGCGCCTGCTCAACCAGGCCGACCGTCTGGCCCAGCAGAAGGGCGACCAGTTCATCTCCAGCGAACTGGTGCTGCTCGCCGCCATGGACGAGAACAGTAAGCTCGGCAAGCTGTTGCTCGGCCAGGGCGTGAGCAAGAAAGCCCTGGAAAATGCGATCAACAACCTGCGCGGTGGCGAGGCCGTCAACGACCCTAACCACGAAGAAGCGCGACAGGCGCTGGATAAATACACCGTCGACCTGACCAAACGCGCCGAAGAAGGCAAGCTTGATCCGGTGATCGGCCGTGACGATGAAATTCGCCGGACCATCCAGGTGCTGCAACGTCGTACCAAGAACAACCCGGTGCTGATCGGTGAGCCTGGCGTGGGTAAAACCGCCATCGCCGAAGGCCTGGCCCAGCGCATCATCAATGGTGAAGTGCCGGATGGCCTCAAGGGCAAGCGCCTGTTGTCCCTGGACATGGGGGCGCTGATCGCCGGCGCCAAGTATCGCGGTGAGTTCGAAGAGCGCCTGAAATCCCTGCTCAATGAACTGTCGAAGCAGGAAGGGCAGATCATCCTGTTCATCGACGAACTGCACACCATGGTCGGCGCCGGTAAGGGCGAAGGCTCGATGGATGCGGGCAACATGCTCAAGCCGGCCCTGGCCCGCGGTGAGCTGCACTGTGTCGGTGCGACCACGCTCAACGAGTACCGCCAATATATAGAGAAGGATGCGGCCCTCGAGCGACGCTTCCAAAAAGTGCTGGTGGATGAGCCGAGCGAAGAGGACACCATTGCCATCCTGCGTGGCCTCAAAGAGCGCTACGAGGTTCACCACAAGGTGGCGATCACCGACGGCGCGATCATTGCCGCGGCCAAGCTCAGCCATCGCTACATCACTGACAGGCAGCTGCCGGACAAGGCCATCGACCTGATCGATGAAGCCGCCAGCCGCATCCGCATGGAGATCGACTCCAAGCCGGAAGTGCTGGACCGTCTGGAGCGTCGTCTGATTCAGCTGAAGGTGGAATCCCAGGCGCTGAAGAAAGAAAGCGACGACGCGGCGAAGAAGCGTCTGGAAAAGTTGCAGGAAGAAATCGCTCGGCATGAGCGTGAATACTCGGATCTGGAAGAAATCTGGAATTCGGAGAAAGCCGAGGTCCAGGGTTCGGCGCAGATCCAGCAGAAAATCGAGCAGTCCCGTCAGGAACTGGAAGCGGCCCGTCGCAAAGGCGACCTGAACCGCATGGCGGAGTTGCAGTACGGGGTGATCCCGGACCTGGAACGCAGCCTGCAAATGGTCGATCAGCACGGCAAAGCCGAAAACCAGTTGCTGCGCAGCAAGGTAACTGAAGAAGAGATCGCCGAAGTCGTTTCGAAGTGGACCGGTATTCCGGTGTCGAAAATGCTCGAAGGCGAGCGCGAAAAACTGATGAAGATGGAAAGCCTGTTGCACCAGCGTGTGATCGGCCAGGACGAAGCGGTGGTTGCGGTTTCCAACGCGGTGCGGCGTTCCCGCGCCGGGTTGTCCGACCCGAATCGCCCGAGCGGCTCGTTCATGTTCCTCGGCCCGACCGGTGTCGGTAAAACCGAGCTGTGCAAGGCGCTGGCCGAGTTCCTCTTTGATACTGAAGAGGCGATGGTGCGGATCGATATGTCCGAGTTCATGGAGAAACATTCCGTGGCTCGCTTGATCGGTGCGCCACCAGGCTACGTGGGGTATGAAGAGGGCGGTTACCTGACCGAGGCCGTACGTCGCAAGCCGTATTCGGTGATCCTCATGGACGAAGTCGAGAAGGCGCACCCGGATGTGTTCAACATCTTGCTGCAAGTGCTCGAGGATGGTCGTTTGACCGACAGCCATGGCCGCACGGTGGACTTCAAGAACACCGTGATTGTCATGACCTCCAACCTGGGGTCGGTGCAGATCCAGGAACTGGTCGGTGATCGTGAGGCGCAGCGTGCAGCGGTGATGGATGCGATTTCCAGCCACTTCCGGCCGGAGTTCATCAACCGGGTCGACGAAGTGGTGATCTTCGAGCCATTGGCGCGGGATCAGATCGCCGGCATTACCGAGATCCAGTTGGGTCGTCTGCGCAGTCGCCTGACCGAGCGCGAGCTGAAGCTTGAGCTCAGCCCTGAAGCCATGGACAAGCTGATCGCGGTCGGTTACGACCCGGTGTATGGTGCGCGGCCGCTCAAGCGCGCTATCCAGCGTTGGATCGAGAACCCGCTGGCGCAGCTGATCCTGTCCGGTCGATTCATGCCGGGCGATACCGCTCACGGTGTGGTGGAAAACGACGAAATCGTCTTCGTCTGATCCAAAACGGCAGCAAAATCGAAAAGGCCTCGCATAACGAGGCCTTTTTTTCGTTAGGCTGTTGAACTCAAAGGAAAAGGCTTGTAAAGTGCGCCCCGCAGTAAGTCACCCGCCAGGGTTTCCGCTCCCCAAGCAGGAATCCAAAATAAGTTGCAAATCATTAACTTGAAAGCAATTTAGGGGGTTGACAGAGGTGCTGAAGATTGTAGAATAGCGCGCCTCAGACACACGAACGCAGCGATGCGAACGGGTCGAAGAGAACGCAGTAAAGCTTCAAAGTTGTAAATTGAAATGTGTAGTTCCGTGATAGCTCAGTCGGTAGAGCAAATGACTGTTAATCATTGGGTCCCAGGTTCGAGTCCTGGTCACGGAGCCAATTTCAAACCGGGGTATAGCGCAGTCCGGTAGCGCGCCTGCTTTGGGAGCAGGATGTCAGGAGTTCGAATCCCCTTACCCCGACCATTTTTGGGTCGTTAGCTCAGTTGGTAGAGCAGTTGGCTTTTAACCAATTGGTCGTAGGTTCGAATCCCACACGACCCACCATTTTTGAAACCAGTTAGCGCTGGAATCGAATCTTAAGATCAGAGGCCAAAAGCGCTGATCGAAGAAGGTGCCTTGCAAAGGTGCCTTTTTTTTACCGGGGTATAGCGCAGTCCGGTAGCGCGCCTGCTTTGGGAGCAGGATGTCAGGAGTTCGAATCCCCTTACCCCGACCATATTAAAAATCCTCGTATCGCAAGATACGGGGATTTTTTTTGCCTGCGAGAAACTCAGGACATCGCAAAACTAATGTGGGAGCGAGCCTGCTCGTGAAAGCGGTGTGCCAGTCAACATTGATGCTGGCTGGCTCGACCTCTTCGCGAGCAGGCTCGCACACAGTTTTATATCAGTGCAGCTTCAAGCGAGGCTCGGTGCCGCGCCCGATCTTGCTGCCCAGCATCAGCATCGCCGTGCGGAACGGCCCGTACAACGCCATCTGGTGCATGCGGTACAGCGACACGTAGAACATCCGCGCCAGCCAGCCTTCGAGCATCACGCTGCCGGTGAGGTTGCCCATCAGGTTACCCACGGCCGAAAAACGCGATAGCGAGATCAGCGAGCCGTAGTCGGTGTACTTGTACTCCGGCAGTGGCTTGCCTTCGATGCGCAGTTTCAACGATTTGGCCAGCAACGAAGCCTGTTGGTGCGCGGCCTGGGCACGTGGCGGAACATTGCGGTCGCTGCCCGGTTGCGGGCAGGCGGCGCAGTCACCGAAGGCGAAGATGTTCTCGTCACGGGTGGTTTGCAGGGTCGGCAGCACTTGCAGCTGATTGATGCGGTTGGTTTCCAGGCCATCGATGTCCTTGAGGAAACCCGGTGCGCGAATACCCGCGGCCCAGACTTTCAGGCTGGCCTTGATTTCGTTGCCGTTGGCGGTGATCAGGCTGTCGGCCGTCACTTCGCTGACAGCGGCATTGGTCATGACGTTGACCCCGAGTTTCTCCAGGGTTTTATGCACAGGTCCGCCAATCCGCTCCGGCAGCGCCGGCAGCACCCGTGGACCGGCTTCGATCAGGGTGATGTGCATGTTTTCCGGTTTGATCCGGTCCAGGCCATAGGCTGCCAATTCGTGGGCGGCGTTGTGCAGTTCGGCAGCCAGCTCGACCCCGGTGGCACCGGCGCCGACGATGGCCACGCTGATTTGCTCGATCGTGTCGGTCTGACCGGCGTGAGCGCGCAAATAGTGATTGAGCAGTTGCTGGTGGAATCGCTCGGCCTGTTTGCGGGTGTCGAGGAACAGGCAGTGCTGCGCCGCGCCCTGGGTACCGAAATCGTTGGTGGTGCTGCCGACGGAGATCACCAGCGAGTCGTAAGGCACTTCGCGGGCCGGCACCAGCTCCACACCAGCTTCGTCATAGGTGGCGGCCAGCTGGATTTTTTTCTTCGCACGATCGAGCCCGCTCATGCGCCCCAGCTGGAACTCGAAGTGGTTCCATTTGGCCTGGGCCACATAGTTGAGTTCATCTTCGGAAGAGTTCAGGGAACCGGCCGCCACTTCGTGCAACAACGGTTTCCAGATGTGGGTCAGGTTCGCGTCGACCAGCATCACGCTGGCTGTGCCGCGCTTGCCCAGAGTCTTACCCAGACGGGTAGCCAACTCCAGACCGCCGGCGCCGCCGCCGACAATGACAATACGATGGGACATAAGGATAACTCGCAAGGCTAAAAGAAATCGGTGCAATTACCCGAGCGAGCGCGAGGCAGCTCATAGCGTCAGGTAACTGATAAGTCGGCTCAACAAGCCCAGACCAATGGTCACTGCCAAGACCAGTACAAGGAGCATCCACGGCCGGAAAGGCCGGCGCTCGACTTGGTGCTGGGACAACTGCAGGTACTCTTCGACATGCTTTTGGTCGTCGGGGTTCAGGCGGCTGGTCATATCGGGCCTCGTCAGGAGTAGACGTTGCTGAATGTGTAGAAGCTACAGGGAAATTATTCAGCTGTGAACGGAGCTTAGCTGCTGACCGGGGAAAGGCTCGAGGCTCACAGGCTGATCCCGACGTCGAACACAATGCTGCGCCCCAGGTTGCTGCGCAAGAAGTCCGGCGCATCCGGGTGAGCGAACAGCACGCGGGCAAATGTCGGCCCAACCAATGACAGCGAACGCCAACCTTGGCGCAGGTATTCGGTCGGCGGCGGGAAATGGCTGTTGAGGTCCAGCACTTCGCGTTTGAGGCTGGCGAAGGCAATGATGTCCAGCTCACCCAGATCCATGCCGCGTTCTTTGTAGTTGTGCGCCTTTTTACGCAAGGTCGGCGCCAATCGCAGCAAAAATTCGTTGGCGGGGATGCGTCGTGGCTTGGCCTCGCGGCGCACCAGTTGACTCAGGGAAAACGCGCTGCGTCGGCGTTGCAGCTCGTCGCGCCATTCATCGTTGAGGCGCCGGCCCTCGTCGAGCACGAAGAACACCTCGAAACTGGCATCGCGAAACAACACATCCGGCGGCTCGCCAGCGGGGGCGAATTCATCGGCACGATAGGGAATGTTCAAGCCTTGCAGCAGGCGCTGGCAGACCCAACGCTCACGCTCCCATTTGCGGGCATTGGACAGGAACGCGTTGGCCTGCTCAGCCGCGATGGTCAGCAGGCGTAAATAATCTGAGTCATCCATAGGCCCAAGCTTAGCGTTCAAATGTGATCGCAAAGAAGACAATTTGTCGGAGAGGCTCAATGCCTTCCGTTCCCATGCCCGTTTCAGGGCCCTGCACAAAATGGATAGTGATCTGCGCTCACTGGCTATTGCCACGTATCGGGCGGCTCTACCCTCGGCTGTACGGACGTAAGCCGTGTTACCGACGCTCTAAAAAAACAACAACAAGAGATATATGCCATGCGCAAGATCGACGTACATGAGGTTATCGACAACGCTCGTTTCAACCGCTTTCACTGGATGGTGCTGTTCTGGTGTGCCCTGATCATCATCTTCGACGGTTACGATCTGGTGATCTACGGCGTGGTCTTGCCGATGCTGATGAAAGAGTGGGGGCTCAGTCCTCTGCAAGCCGGTGCACTGGGCAGTTATGCACTGTTCGGCATGATGTTCGGCGCGCTGTTCTTCGGTCCGCTGTCGGACAGGATCGGCCGCAAGAAGGCCATCACGATCTGCGTGATGCTCTTCAGTGGTTTCACCGTGCTCAATGGTTTCGTCCGAACCCCCACCGAGTTCGGCCTCTGTCGCTTCATTGCCGGGCTCGGCATTGGCGGCGTGATGCCTAACGTCGTGGCACTGATGAACGAGTACGCTCCGAAAAAAATCCGCAGCACTCTGGTCGCGATCATGTTCAGCGGTTACTCGGTGGGCGGCATGCTGTCCGCCGGGCTGGGCATTGTGCTGATCCCGAGTTTCGGCTGGCAGGCGGTGTTTTACGTGGCGGTCCTGCCGTTGCTGTTGTTGCCGCTGATCATGTATTTCCTGCCCGAATCGGTGGGCTTCATGTTGCGTCAGGGGCGTAATGAAGAGGCGCGCAATATTCTTGAGCGGATTGATCCGGCTTACGTCGCGCAAACGTCTGATCAATTGCACATGGCTGAAGTGAAGGGCACGGGCACCCCGGTGTTGCAGTTGTTCCGTGAAGGCCGTGCGCTGCGCACGCTGATGCTGTGGCTGGCGTTTTTCTGCTGTCTGTTGATGGTGTACGCGCTGAGTTCCTGGCTGCCGAAACTGATGGCCAACGCCGGTTACAGCCTGGGTTCGAGCCTGTCGTTCCTGCTGGTGTTGAACTTCGGGGCGATCTTCGGCGCGGTCGGTGGCGGGGTGCTGGGCGACAAACTCAATCTGCCGCGGGTGCTGTCGGTGTTTTTCGCCATGGCGGCGGTGTCGATCACTCTGTTGGGCTTCAACAGCCCGATGCCGGTGTTGTACCTGCTGATCGCCATTGCGGGTGCCACCACCATTGGCTCGCAGATTCTTTTGTACGCCTGCGCCGCGCAGTTTTATTCCATGACAATTCGTTCTACCGGCCTGGGCTGGGCGTCGGGCATTGGGCGCAACGGGGCCATCGTCGGTCCGCTGCTGGGTGGTGCCTTGCTCGGGATCAGCTTGCCCCTGCAATTGAACTTCATGGCGTTTGCCTTGCCCGGTGCGGTGGCGGCCCTGGCCATGACCGTGTTCGCCATCAGCAGCCGACGCAGCGCTGCTGGCGTCAACCCAGCGTTGTCAGCGACCGGTGCCTGAATCATGAAAGCGTTTTTCCAGGACTTCTCGTTGTCAGCCGCCGTGGCTGGATTGATTGCCACGGTGATTTCCTATGCCGGCCCGTTGGTGATCATCTTTCAGGCGGCAGAAGCGGCACATCTTTCGCGGGAAGTGTTGTCGTCCTGGATCTGGGCGATCTCCATTGGCAGCGCCGTGCTCGGTATCGGTTTGAGCCTGCGCTACCGCGTTCCGGTGATCATCGCCTGGTCGGCGCCGGGCTCGGCGTTGCTGGTGACGCTGTTGCCGGACATCTCCATGGCAGAGGCGGTGGGGGCTTATCTGGTCAGCAGCCTGATCATTTTCGTGGTTGGCATCTCGGGCGCTTTCGACCGGATCATCAGCAAGCTGCCCGCAGCCATCGCGGCGGCGATGCTGGCCGGGATCCTGTTCAGTTTCGGCACCGGCTTGTTTGTGTCGATGCAGCACAAGCCGTTGCTGGTCCTGGCGATGTTTGCCTGCTACCTGATCTGCAAGCGTGTGATGCCGCGTTATGCGGTGATGATGGTGCTGCTGGTGGGCTGTTCGATCGCCGCGTTCACCGGTGATTTGCATCGTGAAGCGCTGGTGATCGGCCTGGCCACGCCGGTGTGGATCACACCCGAGTTCAGCCTGGGCGCGATCCTGAACATCGCCTTGCCGCTGGTGATGGTGGCGCTGACCGGTCAGTTCGTGCCCGGCATGGCGGTGCTGCGCGCCAGCGGATATCCAACGCCGGCGAGCCCGATCATCGCCAGTAGCGCGCTGGGCACGGCATTGCTGGCGCCGTTCGGGTGCCATGGACTGAATCTGGCGGCGATCACCGCGGCGATCTGCACCGGTCGCGAATCCCACGAAGATCCTCGCAAACGCTACGTGGCCGGGGTCGTCGGCGGCCTGTGTTACCTGCTGTTGGGGATCTTCGGCGCCACGCTGGTCTCGCTGTTTTCCGCATTCCCCAAAGAGTTGGTTGCGGCACTGGCCGGCCTTGCCTTGTTCGCCGCCATTGCCGGCGCGTTGACGGGCGCAATGGCGGTGCCGAGCGATCGTGAAGCCGCGCTGGTGACCTTTCTGGTCACGGCTTCGGGCATGTCGTTGTTCGGTTTGTCCGCGGCGTTCTGGGGGCTGATTTTCGGCATGGTCACCCATGTGCTGTTGAGCGCCCGTCGTTCCGTCCCCCGTCACAAATCCACTGCAACTGAAGTCCTTCAACCAGTCGATCAATAACAATAAGAGAAAAACGATGAAACAGATTCTCCCAACAACCGGTTCTGCGTTGTCCCTGGCTGTCGTCTCGAGTTTTTCCACAGGTGCGATGGCCGCTGAAAAAGGCTTTATCGAAGACACCACCGCGACGTTGCAGGCGCGCAATTACTACTTCAGCCGCGACTATTCCGACATCGTCGGCGCCAACCAGCAATCGAAGGCTGAAGAGTGGGCCCAGGGTTTCATCCTCAACGTGAAGTCCGGATACACCCAGGGCACCGTCGGGTTTGGGGTGGACGTCATCGGCTTGCTCGGCCTCAAGCTCGACAGCGCCCCGGACCGGACCAATACCGGTTTGCTGCCGGTGCAGGGCGACGGCCGCGCGGCGGATAACTACAGCCGCCTGGAAGGCGCGTTGAAGATGCGCTACTCCAAAACCGAGCTGAAAGTCGGTGAGTTGCAACCCAATCTGCCGGTGTTGGCATTCAGCGATATTCGCCTGCTGCCGCCGAGTTATCAGGGCGCTAGCATCACCTCCAACGAGATCAATGGCCTGACGCTGCAGGGTGGTCACTTGAGTTCAACTAGCCTGCGCAACGAGGCTGGCGACGAAAAGATGCAAGCGATGTTGGGTCATGTGCCGCAGCGTCAGGTCAGCAGTGACGGTTTCAATTTTGCTGGCGCTGATTATGTCTTCAACGACAAGCGCAGCTCGGTCAGCGCCTGGTACGGGCAACTGGAAGATATCTACAACCAGCGTTTTCTGGGTTTAAAGCACAGTGAGCCGGTGGGCGACTGGATCCTCGGCGCCAACCTCGGTTATTACGATTCGCGCGAGGACGGCAAGAAACTGCTGGGCAACATCGACAACCAGGCGTTCTTCTCGTTGCTGTCGGCCAAGCGTGGCGGCCATACGTTTTACGTCGGCTATCAGGGCATGTTTGGTGACAGTGCGTTCCCACGGGTGTTTGCCAACATCTCACCGCTGGGCAACGAAGTGCCGACCTATGAGTTCGCCTTCACCGATGAACGTTCCTGGCAGGCGCGCTACGACTACGACTTCGCGGCGCTCGGCGTACCGGGGCTGACCAGTACCGTGCGCTACATCAGCGGCAACAATGTCGATACTGGCAAGGGTTTTGAAGGCAAGGATCGCGAGCGTGACCTGGATATCGGCTATGTGTTGCAGAGCGGCAGTCTCAAAGGCCTAGGCATCCGTGTGCGCAATGCCATGGCGCGTTCAAACTACCGCAGTGATATCGACGAGAACCGCTTGATCCTCAGCTATACGTGGACCTTGCTGTGAGCCATTGATCACAGGTTGCTGGTGCAATCACCCATGACGTTGTAGGTCACGCGTTGGGTCTGGCCCTGATGATCGACGTACTCCATGGTCGCCGGCACAACCCCGCACGCGGTCGCCGTGTTCGACACCGAAACCACCTTGGCGATGTCCAGTGGCTGCGCCGGGTTGTACAGGACCGCAAGGGGTTCGTTGTCAGCGGCCATGGCCGAGGTGGCGATGACGGTCAGCAACAGGCTGATCAACGTTTTCATGTTGGCGTGCTCCGTGTCGGTTTCGATGTCTGAATTTTAGTCTTTGCCACCGACGGATAAAGGGGCGAACGGCGGATGCAGCCTTACATAAAACGTAACAGTCATCGCCCGAGGGGGGCTTATGGATGTGCTTAACAACTTGCGCGTGTTCATCCGGGTGGTGGACTGCGCCAGTTTCACCGGGGCTGCCGATGCGCTGGATCTGTCGACCGCGCAGGTATCCCGATTGGTGGCGGATCTGGAGGAACATGTACAGGCGCGTCTGCTGCAACGCACCACGCGGCGCTTGAGCCTGACCGACGCCGGTGAGCGCTTCCTGCTGCGCAGCCGGCAAATCGTCGAAGCCATGGATGAGGCGACGGCCGAGGCCCGCGGCGCTCATATCAATCCGGCCGGACGTTTGCGGGTGCACAGCATGAACGGCCTGGGTGTGCTGCTCACGCCGTTGATCGCCCGCTATAGCGAGCTTTATCCCGATGTGGTGTTCGAGCTGACCTTGTCGCAGCGCAATCCCGATCCGCTGGAGGAGGGGCACGATGTGGTGATTTCTATCGCTCCCGAACTGGCCGACTCGCAAATGGTTGCGCAGGCCATCGGGCAGATCTACAGCGTGCCCTGTGCCTCCCCGGCTTACTTGCAACGCCGGGGCGTGCCGCAGCAGCCGCTGGCGCTGAGCGATCATCAATGCCTGCGCATGCTCGACCCGTTGTACAGCGATCAATGGCTGTTCCAGGACGAGCACGGCGAGCACGCTGTCAGCCCGGCCAAGACCTTTCAGTGCAATGTTGCCGAGTCGATGGTCAAGGCTTCGGAGTCGGGCATGGGCATCAGCCTGCTGCCGTTCTACACCGCGACGCGGCCCTTGAACGACGGCACTTTGCTGCGCGTGTTACCTGCATGGCGCCTGCGCGAACGCAATGTGTATGCGCTGTATCCTTCGCGACGCTTTCTCGATGCCAAGGTCCGCACCTGGGTGGACTTTCTCAAGTCTGAGCTACCGAAGCTGTTCGCCGAACATGACGCGGTGATGAACGATCCGCGGCATTGGGCTTGAGGTCGAAGGGCAGGCGAGCGGCGGTGTAGACTGAGTGTTTGTTGTCTTTCGCCAAGGAGTCGCGCGTAGCCATGATCGGTGCAGAGTTGCTGTCATCGCAAACCCTTGCGGTCGGCTGGCTGATCTATGTGCCGGTGTTGATCTGGGCGATCTGTCGCGCGCCGTGGGTCGAACTGTTCACCGACAGCCGTCGTCAGCATCTGCTGTTTGGAACGGTGTTTGCGCTGTTTCTGTTGTGGCTGGTGCGGCGCGACTTTGATACCGGCGTGTCTTACCACTTCATCGGCATGACAGCGGTGACGCTACTGCTGGACTGGCCGCTGGCGCTGGTTGGCGGGTTGGTTGCGCAAATGGGGCTGGTGCTGCTCGGCCGACAGGACCTGGCGGCGGTCGGGGTCAATGGCGCGCTGTTGATTGCGCTGCCGGTGCTGGTCACCGAGTGCTGCGCCATTCTGGTGGAGCGGGCGCAGCCACGAAATCCCTTCGTGTATATCTTCGTTTCCGGATTCTTTGCCGCCGCGCTGTCGGCGTTGCTGTGCCTGCTGCTGGGGCTGTGGTTGCTGTGGTTCGATGAGCGTTTCGAGATGCCGTACTGGCTTGAGGATTTTGTCGGTTACCTGTGGCTGATCATTTTTCCCGAAGCGTTTATCAACGGCATGATCGTCAGTGCGCTGGTCGTGTTTTGTCCGGAGTGGCTGGAAACGTTCAACCGCACTCGCTACCTCTCGGCGCCCTGGAAGGATGACGATCCCAAGTCCTGATCCACATCAAAACCTGGAATCGCCCACTCGATGGATCAGTGGCGCGGGTCAAAGTCGCCGCTGAACATCTCGTCCTCGGCATCGGGGGGCACTGGAATCTTGTGTTCTTCGGACGCCCAGGCCCCCAGGTCGATCAGTTTGCAGCGGTCGGAGCAGAATGGCCGGAATTTGCTCTCGGCGGTCCATTCCACGGGGGCGCCACAGGTTGGGCATTCGACGGTTGTTGGTTGGCTCATGACTGGCCTCCACGCAAAGAAAGATAAAAGTGATGCAGGCGTTCGACCTCGCTGTGCAGCCAGGCAAGGTCGCGATCATTGACCACGACGTCGTCGGCATGGCTCACGCGATCCTGGCGGCTGGACTGGGCCTTGAGGATCGCCTGGACTTGCTGCTCGCTGGTTTGGTCACGTTGCAGGGTGCGTTCGATCTGCAATTGTTCGGGGGCATCGATCACCAGCACCCGTTGAGTGATGGCGTATTGCCCGGACTCGATCAGCAGCGGCGAAACCAGAATCGCATAAGGCGATTTTGCCAGCGCCAGGTGGTGAGCGATCTCCTCGCCGATCAGCGGATGCAGGAGGGCTTCCAGCCAACGGCGTTCTTCAGGCACCTCGAAGATCAATTTGCGAAGCGCGGCGCGGTCCAGTTGCCCGTCGGCCTGCAACACGCCGAGGCCGAAGTGCTCGGCGATTTGCGCCAGTGCTGGGCGGCCGGGTTCCACTACCCAGCGAGCGGCGTGATCGGCGTCGACCACATGCACACCCAGATCTATGAAGTGTTGGGCGGCCGCACTTTTGCCGCTGCCGATGCCGCCGGTCAGGCCGAGAATCCAGGGTTTTTCCACAGGGCTATTCATTTCAAACCGACAAACTGCCAATAGAGGTCGGTTATTTGACCACCCCAGAGCAACGCAATCCAGCCGGCAATGGCCAGATAGGGACCGAAAGGGATCGGCGTCGAGGTTTTTGCATTGCGCCAGCGCAGCAGCATCAGCCCGATAATGGCACCCACCAGCGAGGACAGCAGGATGGTCAACGGCAAAATCTGCCAGCCACCCCAGGCGCCCAGCATCGCCAGCAGCTTGAAATCACCGTAGCCCATGCCGTCCTTGCCCGTGATCAGCTTGAACAGCCAGAACACCGACCACAGCAGGCTGTAACCGGCGATCGCCCCCCAAAGCGCCTCGTGCAACGTCACGAACAGGCCGAAACTGTTGACGATCAACCCCAGCCAAATCAACGGCAGCACCAGTACGTCCGGCAATATCTGATGTTCGGCGTCGATCAGGCTCATCGCCAGCAAACCCCAGCTCAGGACCAGCACCAGGCAGGCCGGCCAACCGAAGCCGAAGTGCCAGGCAACAAACGCCGACAACAGCCCGCAGGCCAGTTCGGTCAACGGATAGCGCGGGCTGATCGCTGCCGCACAGGCTGAACAGCGGCCGCGCAAAAACACATAACTGAGCAGCGGGATGTTTTCCCAGGCGCGGATTCGGTGACCGCAGTGCGGGCACTGGGAGTGGGGCAGCAACAGGTTGTAAGTCGGCAGCGGCGTTTCGCCAGGCAGCCCGAGAATGTCATGGGCCTGCTCACGCCAGTCGCGTTCGAGCATTTTCGGCAGGCGCCAGATCACGACATTGAGGAAACTGCCGACCAGCAGGCCGGTGATGCCTGCGAGAAGGACAAAGGCCAGCGGAGAGTGAATCAGAATTTCATTCAAGGGCATGTCAGATCGCTGAGCCAAGTTGGAAGATGGGCAGGTACATGGCAACTACCAGTCCACCGACGATAACACCCAGCACCACCATGATGAACGGTTCCATCAGGCTGGTGAGGTTATCGACCATGTTATCGACGTTGTCTTCATAGAACCCCGCGACTTTGTCGAGCATAGCGTCCAGGGTGCCTGACTCTTCGCCGATGGCGGTCATTTGTATCGCCATGTTCGGAAAGACGCCGCAGGTACGCATGGCGAAATGCAATTGCATGCCGGTCGAGATGTCCTGCCGAATGCGCAATACCGCGCGCTTGAACACGACATTGCCGGTCGCACCGGCCACTGATTCCAGGGCCTCCACCAGCGGCACGCCGGCTGCGAAAGTGGTCGACAGTGTACGGGCGAACCGGGCCACGGCGGACTTGTGCATCAGGGTGCCCACCAGCGGCAGTTTCAGCAGCCAGGTGTCCATCCGGTCGCGAAAGGCCGGGGATGTCCTGAGGGCGTGGCGCACGCCGAAGGCCATGGTGATCAGTGCGCCAAGGACCACCCACCACCAGGCCTGCATGAATTGCGACAGGCCAATGACCATCACGGTGAAGGCCGGCAGTTCGGCGCCAAAGCCTTTGAACACCGACTCGAACTGCGGCACGACATTGACCAGCAGAATCCCGGTGACTATCGCCGCGACGAACACCACCACCAGCGGGTAGGTCATGGCTTTCCTGATCCTGGCCTTGAGGCTTTCGCTTTTTTCCTTGTAGGTCGCGACCCGCTCCAAAAGGGTGTCGAGGGCACCGGCCTGCTCGCCAGCATCCACCAGGTTGCAATACAGCTCATCGAAATACCGGGGCTTCTTGCGCAGGGCAGCGGCGAAGCTGCTGCCTGCCGCAACTTCCTGTTTCAGCTCGTCCACCAGCTTGCGCATGGCCGGATTGTCGAAGCCCTCGCCGATGATCTCGAAGGACTGCAACAACGGCACGCCGGCCTTCATCATCGTCGCCATTTGCCGGGTGAACAGGGCAATGTCCTGGGCCTTGATGCGCTTGCCCATGCTGAAAACCGAATGGTTTTTTTTGCGAACCTTGCCGGGACTGATGCCTTGCTTGCGCAGTTTCGCCTTGATCAGCGCCGGGTTTTGAGCGCTGAGTTCGCCGGTCACTTTTGTGCCTTTGCGGTCGATGCCTTCCCATGCATACACGCTGATTTTCGCTGCCTTGACCGCCATGTTCAGTCCTGGGTATTCCGATTGAATTGCTCTTATAGCCTAGTCAAAGGACGAGGCCAAACCCGCAAGGGTGAGGTGACAAAAAACGTCAGATAGTGCTGATCCTGGTAGTAGGTAAGCGCTTTTCGGCCACCACGCCCCCTGCCAACAGGGGCTTCTGGCATTGGCACAGGCTGTGCTGCCATGGGGCAGGTCATGAGCCTTCGACTCATGCATGGAGCTTGTACATGAACAATCAAAAAGGTTTTACCCTGATCGAGTTGCTCGTCGTGGTGGCGATCATCGGGATCCTGGCAACACTGGGCCTGCCGATGTATTCCAAGTACCAGGCTCGGGCCAAGGTCACGGCGGCGCTGGCCGAACTGACTGCAATGAAAGTGCCGTTCGAGGATGTGATCAACCAGGGGGAAACCCCGACAATTGCCAACGTGGCGCCCGCCGGCGCGACATCGACCAACCACTGCGCCCTGTCTGTGACGGCTACAACGCAGGCGGGAGCGGGATCAATCGTTTGTACGTTGCAGAATGCCCCGGGGGTGGTCCAGGGTAAAACCGTCACCCTGACACGGGACGAAACCAAAGGCTGGTCATGTAAAAGCAGCGTATCCCAGGACTACTTGCCTAAAGGGTGTTCCGGTTCTGCGGCATGAAGAGCTGAATCAAGTCCCCGCTTTTGCGGGGATTTTCCTGTTTGTCGACCCGTCGTCAAATGCTGCAGATAAAGCTCAGAAATTCAGCATCTTAGGAACTTTCCATAAAACCGCAACTTGCATGCAGTGTTTGTGCTTATCGTGCATTTTGCATGATTCCGAAAGTTGGCTGATTTTGTAACTCGTTGATTAATAAGATTTTTAACTCTTTTTCAAAGTTGGCACAGCGTTCGCAATATCCCTGGTAACCCTGCCGAAAAGACACCCGGCAGACTTTTCAGAAAAACAGGAGTTACTCGTATGAAGAAGTTCGCTATCGCTGCCGCTACTGCCACTGCGCTGACCCTGACCATGGCAAACGCGGCATTCGCCCAGACCACTCAAGCCACCCAGGCTCCGATGACCCTGGCGGCGGGTGAAATGACCAAGGCTACAGAAGCTACTTCCGATACCTGGATCACCACTAAAGTCAAAGCCGACCTGATGACCGAAAAAGGCATTCCAGGTACCGACATCAAGGTTGAAACCAACAAAGGCGTGGTATCGCTGTCGTCGACCACCGCCGTGACCGATTCGCAAAAAGAAATGGCTGTAGCTATCACCAAGAAAATCAAAGGCGTCAAGGCGGTCTCCGCTGACGGCCTGAAAGCCGAGTAAGGCAAGGCTTCTCGCCTGGACCGGGAGAGGGTGCGACAGACGGGCAGAGTCATGGGTCTGTTGCAACCTGAGTGTTCATGCGAACGGCCAAAGGATGTTGGCCACTACAGGCCCCGCGCACTTTTGCCGGGGCCTGTTCTATGTGTAGCGCTGAAAACCCAATGTGCGGGCTTGCTCCCACATTGGATAGTGCTAATTAATTGCCGCGTTTACTGGTGATCTGTTTCAGCCGATTACCTTCGAACCGCAAGTATTGATACATCCCGCCATTCGGTCCGTAGGTCCATTCCTCGACCTGAAATTCCTCACGCCGATCTGCACTGCGTTTGTACCCCAGCAAGTCGCGACTGACCGGTTCACCGCATTTCTGCAAAACCTCACTCGAACGATCGCCGACGCTGATCAACTGGCTGCCACAGCGCAGGGTATCGGCCGCCCAGGCCTGACTGGCGGAGAGCGCCAGGATCAGGCCAGTCAGCTGCCGCCGCATCATCACTCGGCATCCAGATGCATTGGTGTCACTACGCGGCCGTCACTTTGCGCCTCGCCCAGATTGGCGTCGATGAAGTACACCCGGTCATCTTCCAGTTGGGCCTTGTCGACCAGGTAATCCTTGATGCTGCTGGCGCGTTCCTGGCCCAGTTGACGCAACAGCACGTCGCTGGTGCTCCAGAACTTGATCACCTCGGCACGCATTTTCGCGGTGCGCTCTTCCTTGCCCAGGTCCTTCCATTCGGCAGGGGGCTGGGTTTTCAGGCGGGTACGGTAGATACCTTCGAGCAGCGGGCCTTTTTCCCCATCCGGCACTTCCAGCAACGAAGCCTGGGCCGGGACCTTGTCACCGCGGCGCTGGAGCATTTTGTAGTAGTTGTACTGGTACTCACGCTCCAGGCGTTGTTCGGCGATCAGCGGGCCATCGCTGCTCTGGGCGGCGGTGCCTTCGATTTCCAGGCGCAGGGCCGGGCGCTCCTTGAGCGCCTTGGACAGTTTGTCCAGGGCGCCTTCGGCATCCTTGCCCAATTCGCTGGAACCCGCTGCGAATGAAACGCTGCCCAGGTCTTCCGAACCGCCACCGTTGACCAGCCCGCCAATGAGCTTGAACGGCGCTGCCGCGGCTTTGACGATCAGATTGCGCAGGGTCTGCCAGATAATCGGCATGACGCTGAACTGAGGGTTGTTCAGGTCGCCGGTGACCGGCAGTTCGATGGAGATCTTGCCGTCGACGTCCTTGAGCAAGGCAATGGCCAGTTTCAGCGGTAGGCTCACGGCATCGGGGCTGTCGACTTTTTCACCCAGTTGCAGTTGTTCGACCACCACTTTGTTTTCAGCTTTGAGCTGACCCTTGGTGATCTGGTAGTGCAGGTCGAGATTGAGCCGGCCCTTGCGGATACGGTAGCCGGCGAACTTGCCGGAGTAGGGCGTCAGCGTGGTCAGCTCCACGCGCTTGAAGCTGGTGGCGATGTCGAGGCTGGCCATCGGGTCGAACGGATTGACCGAGCCCTTGATGGTCACCGGCGCGTAGCGATCGACCTTGCCCTTGACGTCGACACTGGCCGGTTTCGGCTGGCGGCTGTCGATGGTGCCGATCTGCCCGTTGAGTTGCTGGATGGCGGTGGCGAAGTTCGGGGTCAGGCTGAAGTCGGCGAAGTTGGCCGAACCGTCATTGATGAAAATGCCGCCGATGTGGATGCCCAGCGGTTTTTCGTTGCTGGCCGGTTTGCTCGCCGCCGGTCTTGCCCCGGAGTCCGCCGGCTGGGGAATCAGCAGGTCATCGATGTTGGTGGTGCGATCATCGTTGATCATGAAACGCGCATAGGGCTGGAACAGGTTGATCTTGTCAATCGACAGACTGTCCCCATGCTGATAGTTCAAGCCTTCGACCACGACCTGTTGCCACTTGAGGAAGTCGCGGGTTTTCAGGGTGTCCAGGGTATGCAACTGATCGATCTGGGCGCGGCCTGTGACGTTGAACGCCAGGGGGGCGGTGCTTTTCAGGTCGACCGCCAGATCGCTGCCGAGCATGCCGCTGCGCAATTCCAGGCGAATGAACGGCGTGATGTAGGACTGGGCAACTCGCAGGTCGATGTCCTTGGTCTGTACCTTCAGTCTGGCGCTGACCGGGGCCAGGTTGACCTCGCCGTCGGCCATGATCTTGCCTTGCTTGCCCACGCCGGTATCGAGCTTGAGGGTAAAGGGTGAACCGTTGAGGCTGTCGAAGTTTTGCAGGTCGAGATTCAGCGGAGCCAGATCCAGGGCGACGGGAGGCTGTGCCTTTCGGTCAGCCAGATGCACTTGGTAATCGCGCAACTGTACGTCCTTGAGCAGCACCTGCCAGGGTTTGCCTGGCGCGGCTGGTTCAGGTTTCGGTGAGTCTGCCGCCGCCGGAGTGCTGGCCGGTTCGGCATCCGCCTTGGCTTTGGCAGCGGGTTTGGCCGGCTGGCTGGCGAACAGCTTCTGCCAGTCGAGTTGGCCGTCCGATTCCAGTGCGGCCCAGGTTTCCAGTTTGTGGCTGCGGATCTTGCCGACCACCACTTGCTGTTTGGCCAGGTCTACGGTGGTTTCGCTGACGTCCAGGCGTTCGAGCTTCACCAGCGGCCGGCCATCCGGGGCCTTGATCGCGAAAGGTGCAATGTTGACCGCTACATTGCTCAGCAGCAGCTCGGTTTCCTTGGCCAGGCTGAATTTGTAGTCGGTACTGATGCTCATGACGCCGTTCTCGAGGTCCAGTGGAACGGCATCGCGCACATAGGGCCAAAAGGCTTTCATCTTGCCATCGGTGATTTTCAGCTTACCTTCGGAGGCGATCGGGATCAGGCTGAAGTTACCGGTCCAGTCGATCTGTCCGCCATTGGGGCCGACGGCCACCAAGGTCATGTCGGCGCTGTCATCGGGCAGGGTGCTGAGGTTCTTCAGCTCGAAATCGAGTGTGTCGTAGAGAAACTCGATGGGCTCGCTGGGCCGGGCATCTTCAAAGTGCACGGCGCCGCCGGCCAGTTTGATCCGCTCGATGCGCAGCGGAAACGGCTTGGCATCCGGGTCGGCGGGTGTGGGCTCCCTCGCTGGCAGTTTGAACAGCCCCAGCAGATTGAGTTTGCCGTCCTTGCTGAACAGGATTTCGGTCTTGGGCTTGTCCAGTTCGACATCGGACAGGTGCACCGCCTTGGTCCACAGGCTGTCGAGTTGCAGATTGGCATACAGGCGTTCGAAACCGACCTGCTCCTTGCCGGGCTCGCCGATGTTCAAGCCCCAAAGGGTCAGTTCAAGGCTGAACGGATTGAATTCGATTCGCTGGATCGTGGCGGGTGTGGTGGCGTAGTTGGCCAGTTGCTGGTTGGCAACGCGCAGCGCGACACCCGGTAAAATCAGAAAACCCAGCAAGCTGTAGAGGGCCAGAGCAGTCAACAAGGCGCCGATGGCGCGAATCAATCCTTTGTACATGTGCGGCTTCATCTGTCTGGATCGGAGTGCCTTGGAGTATGGCACGCGTTTCCGGTTCCCAAGTGATTGGCCTGATCAGGAAGTTTCAGATTTCTCCGACAGCGGTCAGAGCTGCAGAATCAGGGTTTTCAGCGGTGGTTGCTGATCCATCGACGGGAAGTCCGCGCCTGGCTTCATCACGCTCCACTCACGCACCGGCCGCCCGGCCTTCTCTGCGCAACGCAAAACCTGCTCGCGCCAGTCGTCCATGCTGACTTTCGCCAGGTTGTTGCAGCAGATCAGCACGCCGTTGTCGGCGGTGGTCAGCAGGGCCGGTTTGAGCAGGCTCTGGTAGTCGCGCAGCAGGTCGACGGTGCCGAATGCACTCTTGGCCCAGGCCGGTGGATCGAGCAGTACCAGATCGTACTGGCGCTGTTCCAGGCGCTGATAGCTCGGCAGTTTTTGCCCGCGGCGCTGGCTGATTGGCAGGCCGGCCAGTTGGCGAATGGCCGGGAAGTAGTCGGACTGGATAAATTCCATGGTCGGCAACTGCGGGTTGAGTTGGCCGTTCTCCCGACCGACCGCCAGATTGCCTTCGGCGAAGTCCAGGTTGCACACCTCGCGCGCACCACCGGCGGCGGCACTGAGGCCGACGCCGCAGGTGTAGGCGAACAGGTTCAGTACGCTTTTGTTCTTGCTGTGATCCTTGACCCAGCCGCGGGTGTTGCGCAGGTCGAGGAACAGCAGCGGGTCTTGTCCGGCATGGCGACCCCGTACCCGATAGTTCAGGCCCCACTCGTGGCCGACCAGGTCTTGCAGGGCGGCTTCGTCGGCGCGGTAGACGATGTCTTCACGGTCGATGCGTGAGTTGCCACGGGAGCGGTCGTTGTAGACCAGCAGGGTGTCAAAACCCAGGTGTTGATTGATCGCTTCGTGCAGTTGCAGCAGCGTCTCGCGCTCCAGCGCCTGGTGGAAACTCTGCACCAGCAATTGCGGGCCGTAGCGGTCGATGGTCAGGCCCCCGGCGCCCTCCTGGCTGCCGTGGAACAGGCGATAGCAATCGGTACCTTGCTGGTGCAGTTCGGCGAGCAGGTCCTGGCGACGTTCGAGGGCGGCGCGCAGCGCCTGATTCAAGGAAGACATGCTGGGCGCCTTGCAGGAGGGAATTGGGCGCGGGAGTTTAACAGTTTGGAGCTGAGATGAGGGGCTTGCCTGTGGCGAGGGAGCTTGCTCCCGCTGGGCTGCGAAGCGGCCCCAAAATCCCGGTACATTTCGGTTTTTTTGCGAGCGCTACGCACTCGAGCGGGAGCAAGCTCCCTCGCCACAGAGTGATCACATTCAAGAGGTTGTGTTCAGGTCAGCAACCCCATCCGCCGCCTGGCCCGCTGCACCGACCCATTACGCACCGCCCAGCGCAGCATCGGCGCACTGCGATTGACGCTGGCGCGGATCAGCTTGCGTTGCAGCGGGTTCTGGCTGACACCGAGCATATCGCTGGCCCAGTCCGGCAGCAGATCGATCCCGGCCTGCATCATCAAACCGCCAAACGGCTTGGCCAGGCGACTGGGGGAGGGGGCGTTCAGCAATAGGCGCAGGACTTCGCGACTGCGTTCGTCACACAGCAACTGAGGGCGCATGCGCTCGAGGTAGTCGGCAATTTCCTGCCGAGAACGGGGCACATCCCGGGCCCCGAGGCGCTCGGCGACCAGGGCAATTTCAGCGTAGTAGCGATCCTGATCGATCAGCGACAGGTGCGGATTGCGATAGCGCAAATGCGCGGCGAGGAAGTTGCTGACTTCCGCCACGTGCACCCACGTCAGCAGTTCGGGATCGCTGGCGGCGTAGGCGCGTCCGTCCGGTGCCGTGCCGGTGATCTGCAAGTGGATGGTGCGGACTTTTTCGATTAGCCAGTCGGCATCCTGTCGAGAACCGAAGGTGGTGCCGGAGATGAACTGCCCGGTGCGACGCAAGCGACCGAGCATGTCTTCACGGAAATTCGAATGGTCCCAGACCCCGGCCAATGCCAGAGGATGCAGGGCTTGCAGCATCAGGGCACTGATGCCACCGATCAACATGCTGCTGAAATCGCCATGGACTTGCCAGCTCACCGAGTCCGGCCCGAACAGGCCGGGGTCGCCCTTGGGGTTTTCCAGGTCGAGTTTACCCAGGGACAAACCGGTCAGGCTCATGATCTGGGTTTCGATGCGGGTGCGGATGAATTCCATGGTTACTCTGTAGGGGCAGCCGGTCGACGCTCGATTGCTCGCAATGGACGTTAACGATAACGCGTTTTTCCTGAATATACGCGGCGCGTCGGAGTTCATCGCGAGCGAGCTCGCTCCTACTTCAAGCGCTTGTCGATCAGCCCTTGCACCACGTTCGGGTCAGCCAGGGTCGAAGTATCACCCAGGCTGTCCAGTTCGTTGCAGGCGATCTTGCGCAGAATGCGCCGCATGATCTTGCCTGAGCGGGTTTTCGGCAAGGCCGGTGCCCACTGGATCAAGTCCGGCTTGGCGAAACTGCCGATTTCCTGGCTGACCAGGGCCAGCAATTCTTTCTTCAGTTCATCGTTGGTTTCGACGCCGTTCATGGGCGTGACGAAGACATAGATGCCCTGGCCCTTGATGTCGTGGGGGTAACCGACCGCAGCGGCCTCGGCGATGCTTTCGTGCAGCACCAGGGCGCTTTCCACTTCGGCGGTGCCGATACGGTGGCCGGACACGTTGATCACATCGTCGATGCGCCCGGTGATCCAGTAATCGCCATCTTCATCGCGCCGCGCGCCGTCACCGGTGAAGTAGTAGCCGGGGTAGGGCTTGAAGTAGGTGTCGACCATGCGTTGCGGGTCGCGATAAACGCTGCGGATCTGCGCCGGCCAGCTGGACTTTATGGCCAGTACGCCGCTGCCGGCACCTTTGATTTCCCTGCCTTGCTCGTCGAGCAATACCGGTTGCACGCCGAACATCGGTTGTGTCGCACAACCCGGCTTGATCCGCTGGGCACTGACCAGCGGGCTGAGCATGATGCCGCCGGTTTCGGTCTGCCACCAGGTATCGACGATCGGGCAACGCTCCTCGCCGACCGCATGGAAGTACCACTCCCAGGCTTCCGGATTGATTGGCTCACCGACCGTGCCGAGTAGCCTGATGCTGGCGCGGGATGTTTGCTTCAACGGTTCCGGGCCTTCGCGCATCAGTGCGCGCAGGGCCGTCGGGGCGGTGTAGAAAATGTTCACTTTGTGCTTGTCGATCACCTGCCAGAAGCGCGAGGTACTCGGGTAGCTCGGCACGCCTTCGAAGATCAGCGTGGTCGCGCCATTGGCCAGCGGACCGTAGACGATATAGCTGTGGCCAGTGACCCAGCCGACGTCGGCGGTGCACCAGAAGACTTCGCCATCGCGGTAGTCCAGCACGTACTTGAAGGTCATCGCTGCTTGCAGCAGGTAGCCACCGGTGGTGTGCAGCACGCCTTTGGGTTTGCCGGTGCTGCCGGAGGTGTAGAGGATGAACAGCGGGGCTTCGGCGTCCATCGGCTCGGGCGGGCAATCGGCGCTGGCTTCGCGCAGGGCCTGCTGATACTTGATGTCCCGTCCTTCGACCCAGTTCACCTGCCCCTTGGTGCGCTCGACCACCAGCACGGTGCTCACGTCCGGGCAGCTTCGCAGCGCCTTGTCGACGTTCTGCTTGAGTGGCACGACCTTGCCGCCACGCACGCCTTCGTCCGCGGTAATCACGGTGCGGCAGTCGGCATCGAGAATACGGTCACGCAACGAGTCCGGGGAGAAGCCGCCGAACACCACCGAGTGCACCGCGCCGATGCGGGTACAGGCCAGCATGGCGTAGGCCGCCTCGGGAATCATCGGCAGGTAGATGCACACGCGGTCGCCTTTTTTCACGCCACGGCTTTTCAGCACGTTGGCCAGGCGGCAGACGTTTTCATGCAGTTTTTTGTAGGTGATCGATGTCGAGTCGGCAGGGTCGTCGCCTTCCCAGATGATGGCGACCTGATCGCTGCGTTTCTCCAGGTGCCGGTCGATGCAGTTGTAGCTGACGTTCAATTGCGCACCGGCAAACCAGCTGGCTTCACCGGTTTTCAGGTTGTAGCGCTGGACGGTTTCCCAGGGCGCACTCCAGTCGAGAAAACGCGTGGCCTGTTCGGCCCAGAAGGTGCTGGGGTGTTCGACGGATTCGCGGTACAGGCGCTGATAGTCGTCTTGACTCAATTGTGCGGCCCGGCGGACGGCATCGGCTTTGGGGAACATGCTGATATCGAACATGACGGTTCCTTATGCTTGTTTTGCGACAAAGATAAAGATGCGCCGAGTGGTCAATGGGTTCAATCCGTACACAAAACAACTGTGGGAGATGCGCCGAGTGGTCAATGGGTTCAATCCGTACACAAAACAACTGTGGGAGCGAGCCTACTCGCGAAAGCGGAGTGGCAGCCAATCCAATGCTGACTGATACACCGCCATCGCGAGCAGGCTCGCTCCCACAGGGGATTGTTTTTGCCCTCAGACTTTGGGGTTGATCCAAAGCCTGTGGGCAGGCTTCAAATCACCCGCGGTGACGACCACGGAAGTAATTGATCAGCCCTTGGGTCGAGGCGTCCTCGGCCGGGGTTTCTTCGCTGCCGACCAAGCGGTTGTAGACACCTTTGCCCAGCTCTTTGCCCAGCTCCACACCCCACTGGTCGAAGGCATTGATGCCCCAGATCACGCTTTGCACGAAGACTTTGTGTTCGTACATCGCCACCAGAGCGCCGAGGCGACGCGGGCTGATGCGTTCAACCACCAGGGTGTTGCTCGGACGGTTGCCCGGGATCACCTTGTGCGGCGCGAGCTTGTGCACCTCGGCTTCACTCATGCCTTTGTCGCGCAGCTCGGTTTCGGCCTCGCCAAGGGTCTTGCCGAGCATCAGCGCCTGGCTCTGCGACAGGCAGTTGGCGTACAGCCACTGGTGGTGATCGGACACCGGGTTGAAGCTGACGATCGGCACGATGAAGTCGGCCGGGATCAGTTGGGTGCCCTGGTGCAGCAACTGGTGATAGGCGTGCTGACCGTTGCAGCCGACGCCGCCCCAGATCACCGGCCCAGTGTCGGTGGACACCGGCTTGCCGTCCTGGCGCACGCTCTTGCCGTTGGATTCCATGTCCAGTTGTTGCAGGTGCTTGGTGATGTTACGCAGGTAGTGATCGTACGGCAGGATCGCGTGGCTTTGTGCGCCCCAGAAGTTGCCATACCACACGCCGAGCAAGGCCAGCAGCACCGGCATGTTCTGTTCGAACGGTGCGCTCTGGAAGTGCTGGTCCATGGTGTAGGCACCGGACAGCAATTCCTTGAAGTTGGACATGCCGATGGCCAGTGCAATCGGCAAACCGATGGCCGACCACAGCGAGTAGCGCCCGCCAACCCAGTCCCACATCGGGAAGATGTTTTCTTCGCGGATGCCGAACGCTACCGCGGCGGCATTGTTGCTCGATACCGCGATGAAGTGGCGATACAACTCGGCTTCCGAACCACCCTGGGCCAGATACCAGGCACGGGCGGCTTGGGCGTTCTTCAGGGTTTCGAGGGTGTTGAAGGATTTCGACGAGACGATGAACAGGGTGGTCTCGGCGCGCAGCTTCATGGTCAGTTCGTGGAACTCGCTGCCGTCGATGTTCGCCAGGTAATGGCAACGCACGCCTTTCTGGGCGTAGGACAACAGCGCTTCGGACACCAGCTCAGGGCCGAGGAACGAGCCGCCGATGCCGATGTTCACCACGTCAGTGATCGGCTTCTCGGTGTAACCGCGCCACAGACCATCGTGGATACGGCCGACGAGGTCGGTGATCTGGTTCAGTACCTTGTGCACTTCGGGCATCACGTTGACGCCGTTGACCGACAGCTTGTCGCCAACCGGGCGACGCAGGGCCGTGTGCAGGGCCGGACGGCCTTCGGAAGAGTTGACGATTTCGCCGTCGAACAGCGACTTGATCGCGCCCTTGAGGTCGACTTCGTTGGCCAGACCCACCAGCAGGTTGCGGGTCTCGGCGTTGATCAGGTTTTTCGAATAGTCGAGAAACAGGCCGCAGCTGCTGAGGGTGAACTGAGTAAAACGCTGCGGATCGGCATTGAAGGCTTCGCGCATGCTGAAATCCTGCATGGCTTGGCGGTGGTCATTCAACGCTTGCCAGGCAGGCAGAGCGGTAACGTCGTGAGGAGTGCGGTAATACGCCATCGCTGCGGGTTTCCTTATTACTTGAACGGCCTTTTGAACACTAAAAGTCCCGGAGCGCTGCGGGTGGGCGTTCCGGTCAACTGCGTCGACACGATTTCATGGCGCAGGGCGGATACATTAAACCCCGCGCAATGATCTGTCTTGACTTTGTCTGACCTGTTTCCGGTACTTTTTTAACACCAAAGTTAGGAACGGTCCGACAAACGGAAGAGACAGGACTCGGATCAGGCGACCTGGACCGGAATGGCGTTGCTGGTGTGGCTCAATTCATTGCCCGGTGCCATGTAGAGCATGCGCGGCTTGAAGTTGAGCAGTTCGGCTTCGCTGTAATGAGCGTAAGCGCAGATGATCACGCGATCGCCAACCTTGGCCTTGTGCGCGGCGGCGCCGTTGACCGAGATCATGCGCGAACCTTCTTCGCCACGAATGGCGTAGGTGGTGAAGCGCTCGCCGTTGTCGACGTTGTAGATCTGGATCTGTTCGTACTCACGGATGCCGGACAGGTCCAGCCATTCACCGTCGATGGCGCAGGAGCCTTCGTAATCGAGTACTGCGTGGGTGACTTCGGCGCGATGCAGCTTGGCTTTGAGCATGATGGCGTGCATGAGTATTTCCCAGGTCGGAATCGAACGGCGGGCAGTTTGCCCGAAGGGTTTGTGGGCGGCAATACGAATGAAGCGAAGGGTTTGAAGTGTACTTTTGTGGCGAGGGGGCTTGCCCCCGTTCCAGTGCGTAGCACTGGCAAAATTTCGGAAACGCTCGAAAGTTTGGGGCCGCTTCGCAGCCCAACGGGGCGGTGCGGCGGTCCGACAAGCCCCCTCACCACAGACTCACTCCACAGAGTTCGAGAGTGTTTAGACGGGCGCGTCGAGGTTCAGGTGCAGGTTGTCGATCAACCGCGTTGTCCCCAGGAACGCCGCCACCAGAATCACCAGGTCACGATCCTGCGCCGTCGCCGGGCGCAAGGTCAGGGCATGGCGGATTTCCAGATAGTCAGGACGCAGGCCGGCTGTTTCGAGCTGTTTTATCTGCGTGCCGATCAGCGCCGGGTAGTCGCGTTCACCCTGCTTGATCGCCTCGCCGATCGCTTTCAGCGTGCGGTAGACCACCGGTGCCACAGCACGTTGCTCTTCGTTGAGGAAGCCGTTGCGCGATGACAGCGCCAGGCCATCGGCCGCGCGAACAGTGGGTTCACCGATGATCTGGATCGGCATGTTCAGGTCATGAACCAGCGCACGAATCACCGCCAGTTGCTGAAAGTCTTTCTCGCCGAAAATCGCCAGGTCCGGCTGGACCATGTTGAACAGCTTGCTGACCACCGTCGCCACGCCTTCGAAATGCCCCGGGCGGCTGGCGCCGCACAGGCCTTCGGACAATTGCGGGACACTGACGCGGGTCTGGCCGGCCATGCCGTCGGGATACATCTCTTCAACAGTGGGGGCAAACAGCAGATGGCAACCGGCCTGGAGCAGTTTTTCCTGGTCGGCGGCGAGGGTGCGCGGGTACTTGTCGAGGTCTTCGCCAGCACCGAATTGCAGCGGGTTGACGAAAACGCTCGCCACCACGAAGTCCGCCCGTTGCGAGGCTTTGGTCACCAGCGCCACGTGGCCGCTGTGCAGGTTGCCCATGGTTGGCACAAAGGCGATGCGCTTGCCTTCGCTACGGGCACGGGCCACGGCGGCCCGCAGTTCGCGTACGGTTTTTACGGTGTTCATGCAGAAAATCCGTGTTCGATCCCAGGGAAAGTTGCCGCTTTGACTTCAGTCACGTAGGCGTTCAATGCCGCTTCAATGCTGGTCTGGCCAGTCATGAAGTTTTTCACGAATTTTGGCACGCGGCCGGTAATGGACAGGCCCAGCATGTCGTGCAGAACCAGTACCTGGCCATCGGTGCGATTACCGGCGCCAATACCAATCACCGGAATCTTCACCGCCTGGGTGATTTCTTCCGCCAGTTCGCTCGGGACGCACTCGAGCAGCAGCATTGCCGCGCCAGCCTGTTCCAGGGCGATCGCGTCGGCACGCATCTGCCGCGCCTGGTTTTCATTGCGGCCCTGGACCTTGTAGCCGCCCAGGATGTTCACCGACTGCGGCGTCAGGCCCATGTGCGCGCAGACAGGGATGCCGCGCTCGGCCAGCAGGCGGATCGAATCGGCCAGCCACAACGCTCCTTCAACCTTGACCATATGCGCGCCGGCCTGCATCAACAGGGCGCTGTTGGTCATGGCTTGCTCGGTGGTGGCGTAGGCCATGAAAGGCAGGTCGGCGAGGATCAGGGCATCGCTGTTACCGCGTTTGACGGCGGCCACGTGATAAGCCATTTCTGCGGTGGTGACAGGCAAGGTGCTGTCGTGGCCCTGCAAAACCATGCCGAGGGAGTCGCCCACCAGCAGCACTTCGACGCCAGCCTGGTTGCAGGCATGGGCGAAGGTCGCGTCGTAGCAGGTCAGCATGGTGATCTTTTCACCTTTTTGCTTCAGACCTTGCAGGGTGGTCAGGGTGATGGCTGGCATGAAAAGTTCCTCATTCAGGCGCTGTGGAAACTACTGCGAGTAACGCGCGTGATTCTTCGTTGAATACAGGCGCACGCTCTTTCGTCGTGCTTTTAAGGCCTGGATTGCGCCCTTGAACGCCGTGTTGGCGGCAGCGGGACGCCTATAGTCGTGAGGAGAACGAGGGAAGTCAATTGCGTGTGTTACCGCATTGTTACGGGTGGGGTGTTACCGGGGTAACTGATGCGATTCAGCAGTCGAAGCTGCGACCAGTGTGGGAGCGGGCTTGCTCGCGAAGGGGGGCATCACATTCAACATTTTTGTTGATTGAAACACCGCTTTCGTCGGAACGCCGCCCGGAGCAAGCCCGCTCCCACAGGGGAACTTGGTCAATTCTGAGGGAGGCGTTCCAGGCCGACGAACGGGCATGCCTTGAGCAGTTCGGCCAAGGTCCGGCCATCGGCCAGGCGCAGATCCGCAGGTGCCAGTTCCGCCAGTGGATACAGCACGAAGGCCCTTTCCTGCATGTGGTAATGGGGAACCTTGAGGCGCGGTTCGTCGATCAGGCGATCACCGAACAGCAATATGTCGAGGTCCAGCGTGCGCGGCCCCCAGCGCTCAAGGCGCTCACGACCCTGGCCGTTTTCGATGGCCTGCAAGGCATCGAGCAAATCCAGCGGCGCCAGCGTGCTGTCGAGAGCGGCCACCGCATTGGTGTAGCGCGGTTGTCCGGGTAGCAGCGAGTCGCTTTGATAAAACGCAGAAACCCCGACCAGCGCCGTTTGCGGCAAATGCGCCAGCGCCTCGACGGCGCTGCGCAATTGGTCGGCGGGGGCAGCCAGATTGCTGCCCATGCCGATGTAGATGCGTTCCATGGATTACTCGCCCGTGGTGCTCGAAGCGCCGGCAGCGCGTTTGCGCTTGGAACCGCCGCTGCGGCGACGCTTGCGCGGGGCGCCGGTGCCTTCGTCCTTGCCGCTGAGGTCGCGAATCATGTCGCGACGCTCGCTTTCGTTGGCGTCCTGATAGTCCGTCCACCATTCGCCCAGGCCATCGGTCTGCTCGCCGGCGCTTTCGCGTAGCAGCAGGAAGTCGTAGCCGGCGCGGAAGCGCGGATTGTCCAGCAGCAGATCGGCACGCTTGCCGCTGCGGCGGGGCAGGCGCTCCTGCATGTCCCAGATCTCGCGGATCGGCATGGTGAAGCGTTTCGGAATCGCGATGCGCTGGCACTGTTCGGCAATCAGTTCGTGCGCAGCTTCCTGCATCGCCGGAATCGGCGGCATGCCACGCTCCTGCAGGCGCAGGACGCGGGCCGGCAGGGCAGGCCAGAGCAGGGCTGCAAACAGGAACGCCGGGGTGACCGGTTTGTTCTGCTTGATCCGCAGGTCGGTATTGATCAGGGCTTCGCTGATCAGGGTGTGGGTGTACGTCGGGTTGTATTCCAGTGCTTCGGCGCAGGCCGGGAACAGTGGGTCGAACAACTGCAGGTCGACCAGCATTTCAAACGTATCGGCGGCATGGCCGGAGAGGAACAGCTTGAGCACCTCTTCGAACAGGCGGGCCGACGGGATCTCGCGCAGCATCGGCGCCAGGCCGCGGATCGGCAGGGCGCTGTGTTTTTCGATGCCGAAGTTCAGCTTGGCGGCGAAACGCACGGCCCGCAGCATCCGTACCGGGTCTTCCTGGTAGCGTTGCGTCGGATCGCCGATCAGGCGGATCAGGTGGTTGCGGATGTCGTGTACGCCGTTGGCGTAGTCGAGGATGCGTTCGCTGACCGGATCGTAATACAAGGCATTGATGGTGAAGTCGCGACGTTGCGCGTCCTCTTCCAGGGTGCCATAGACGTTATCGCGCAAGATGCGCCCGCTTTCGTTGCGCGAAGACTGGTTGCTGTCTTCCTCGTCTTCGTTTTGCGGGTGATTGGCGCGGAAGGTCGCGACTTCGATGATTTCGCGGCCGAAGTGGATGTGCACCAGCTTGAACCGGCGCCCGATGATTCGCGCGTTACGGAATTCGGCCCGTACCTGTTCCGGTGTGGCGCTGGTGGCAACGTCGAAATCTTTCGGTGTGATACCCAGCAGCATGTCGCGCACGCAACCGCCAACCAGGTAAGCCTGATAACCGGCGTTCTGCAGGCGTTCAACGATATTCACCGCGTAGCGGCTGAATTGCGCCTTCTGCAGCGAGTGTTGGCCGCTGTTGAGCACTTCAGGCGTGCTGCGAATGTGTTGCGTAGGACGCTTGGGAGAACGGAATGACTGGAACAGCTTCTTCAGCATGGGATGCACTGTTTGAAGGAATATTCGGCCATAACAGAAGAATGACCGCATGATGGGCGGGGATTCTAGCATTTAGTCGGGGGATGGTGTAGGACACAGCAGATATGAGCTGTAGGCCGCAGGCTTCAAGGCCGGAACGAGCCGATTTGCGGGGATTTCCGAATCGCGAAAACCACAAGGGGAGCCGAAGCTCCCCAAGAAGTAGTTGCATGCTCTATTTTTATTTTTGGTTTCGGGCTTCTTGTTTTTGTTGAGTGCCCTCGCCATGAAGCTTTCCTTCATGACCCTCCCAATCGGGAGCCAAGAGCAAACGGATTGCTTTGGTCGCTGAATTGCTGTGATCTTTCGATCCAACCAGTACAGGCTCTGTCTTAAGACAGTTTTTTGTTGTTCTCGGCCTGGTCGTGGGGCAAGCCCCAAATACAACGCCTCTCCAAAAGAATCAGTTAGCTGCGCCTCTCGCCGTCTTGTTTTTATTGTGCGTGAGTCGATTCGTCTTATTTTTATTGTCTTGTGCATTGCTTGTTATTGTTCTTGTATCAAACATATAGCAGGGTGCGTGCCAACTTTTGCGAAACCCAATAAAACAAGGGGTTAGGTCGGTCGACAGGCATTTCGAGGGCGAAAAAAAGCCGGGGCTTCGTTACCGTAAGCCCCGGCTTCTGTTACGTGAAAAAGCTGAGGTAACAGTTTTTTCAGAAAGTCACGTGTTACCCGCACATGAGACAGGTACGGTTCAGCTTTCGCTGGCCACCCCGGTCTTGCGCCGTGGGATGCCCAGGCGCTGACGGCGCTCCCACAGGCATTTGCGGCTGACCCCGAGCTTGCGGGCCAACTCGGTTTCGGTCATGTGGTCCTGATGCTCGAGGACGAAATGCTGGAAGTAGTCCTCCAGGGAGAGGTCTTCGGTCGGTTCGTGGTTGCTGTTACTGGCGTTGCCGTTGCCCTGTTGGGGCGGCAGGCCAATGAACTCGTCGTCTTCCAGGTCGCCCAGTTCGATGTCGATGCCCAGTAGCTCGGCGGAGATTTCCGGGCTTTCGCACAGGATAACGGCGCGCTCGACGGCGTTTTCCAGTTCACGAACGTTGCCCGGCCAGGAGTAGTGGCGAATGGCTTGCTCGGCATCCGCGGCGAATTTCAGGTCGGTGCGGTTGATCCGCGCACTTTGCCGCGCCAGGAAGGCGTTGGCGATCTCGTTGACGTCCGCACCGCGTTCGCGCAGGGCTGGGAGCTTCAGCGCGATAACGTGGAGGCGGTAATACAAGTCTTCACGGAACTGGCCGATCTTCGCCAGGCTCTTGAGGTCGCGGTGAGTCGCAGCGATCAGGCGCACATCGACTTTTTGCGACTGCACCGAGCCCACGCGACGAATTTCGCCTTCCTGCAATACGCGCAGCAGGCGAGCCTGGGCTTCCAGTGGCAGTTCGCCGATTTCGTCGAGGAACAGGGTGCCGCCGTCCGCCGCTTCCACCAGGCCGGCGCGCCCGGCGCTGGCGCCGGTGAACGCGCCTTTTTCGTGGCCGAACAGTTCGGACTCGATCAGGCTTTCCGGAATGGCCGCGCAGTTCACCGAAATCATCGGCGCCTTGGCGCGTTTGGACAGGTTGTGCAGGGCGCGCGCCACCAGTTCTTTACCGGTACCCGATTCGCCCTGGATCAGAACGTTGGAGTCGGTCGGTGCCACTTTGCGGATCTTGCCGTAGAGGTCCTGCATCGGTGGGCACGAGCCAATAATGCCGATTTCACCGTTGCTGTTGTCGGTACCGGATTTCGCCGCGCCGTTGGCGGCTTTGCCGGCAACGGCTTCACCGCCGGTTTGTACCGTTTGTCGGTCACGCAGGATTCGTGCGGCCGCTTGCAGCATTTCGTCATGGTCGAATGGTTTGGCAATGTAGTCCACTGCGCCCATTTTCATCGAGTCGACCGCCGAGCGCAGGCTGGCATAGCTGGTCATGATCAGCACCGGCGTGCCCTGGGCAAGCTTGATCAACTCCGTGCCGGGCGCGCCCGGCAGGCGCAGGTCACTGATGATCAGGTCGAACGAGGGAATGGTGAAGCGTTCTTGTGCTTCCTGCACTGATCCGGCTTCGCTGACCTGGTACTGGTTACGTTCCAGCAGGCGGCGCAAGGCGGAGCGGATAATGGTTTCGTCTTCGACGATCAAAATGTGCGGCATTGATTCGATACTCTCGACGGTCTCAGTTCACAGCGGACGTCGCTTCGACATGACGCGGCAAGGTAACCCTGATTCGGGTGCCGCGTTGGCTTTGAACATCAGCCGGGCTGTCGATGGTGATTTGTCCATAATGCTCTTCAACGATGGAATAGACCAGTGCAAGGCCCAGACCGGTGCCTTCGCCAGGGTCCTTGGTGGTGAAGAAAGGTTCGAACAATCGGTCCATGATGCTCGACGGAATACCGCTGCCTTCGTCTTCCACGATCAGATCGACCGTGTGTTCGCCGGCTTCGCTCTTGACCCGTACCGCACTGCCGGGAGGCGAGGCGTCACGGGCGTTTGAAAGCAGGTTGATCAATACCTGGGCCAGCCGTTGCGGGTCGCCTTCGACCCAGTGTTCGGGGTCGCACAGGTTGTAGAACTGCACTTCGAAATTGCGTCGGTTCAGGGCCAGCAGGCCGATGGCATCCTGAGCCACTTCGGCCAGACAGACGGGCTCGTCGCTGTGCTGATGGCTGCCGGCATGGGCAAAGCTCATCAGTGACTGGACGATGCGCGACACGCGTTTGGTCTGCTCGAGGATCTGGCCGCTGATTTCCTTCAGCTCGCCGTCTTCTTCACGTTCTTCGCGCAGGTTCTGCGCCAGACACGCGATACCGGTGATCGGGTTGCCGATTTCATGGGCTACGCCGGCCGCCAGTCGACCGATGCTGGCCAGACGCTCGGAGTGCACCAGTTTGTCCTCGAGCATCTGGGTTTCGGTCAAGTCTTCCACCAGCAACACCAGGCCACTGTTGCCCGGCGCGAGGGGTTCGTCGATCGCCGCTTTGTGCAGGTTCAGCCAGCGTGTCTGGCCGTCGAGGGCCAGGTGCTGTTTGTGCAAGTGTTCGTCCGGCAGATTGATGAAGCCTTGCAGCAGTTCTTTCCATGGGTCGGCAATGGTGCTCAGGCGCGAACCGACCACGCGCTGCGCGGCGATGCCGGTGAGTTCCTCCATGGCCTTGTTCCACATGAGGATTTCCTGATCCTTGGCCAGCGAGCAAACGCCCATCGGCAATTCCTGCAGGGTCTGGCGGTGATAGCGGCGCAAGGCATCGAGTTCGGCGGCCAGGCCGGTCAGGCGCGAGTGGTAATCCTCGAGGCGGCTTTCGATGAAGTGAATGTCTTCGGTGACGTAGTTTTCGCCGCCGGCCTTGTACGGCAGGAACGTCTCGACCATGTCCTGGGCCACGCTTGGGCCCATCAGGCCAGAGAGGTTGGCCTCGATGCGGTCACGCAAGCGGCGCAGGGCATAGGGTCGGCGTTCGTCGAAAGGCAGATAGAGGTCGCGCAGTGCCTGTTCAACTTCTTTCTGCGCCGCTTTTGCACCCAGTGGCTTGGCCAGTTGCGTGGCGAACTCCTGGGGCGAGGCGGCGTGCAGTTCCCGGCGTTGCGGACGGCGCACGTTGTCCACGGCGCAGGCTTCGGCGGCGCTCGCCTCTTCGGTGCTGGCGTTGGTGAACAGCGAGATCAGGGTGAACATCAGCACGTTGGCCGCCAGCGAGGCAATCGCCGCCATGTGCCAACTGGTGTCGTCCAGCACGTAGATCATGTTCAGCAGCGGAATGTAGAAGCCCTGCAGATTGCCGACCAGTGGTAACAGCATGGTCACCAGCCACACCAGGATCCCCGCCAGCAAGCCGGCGATGAAGCCGCGACGGTTGGCGGTCGGCCAATACAGGACCGAGAGCACGCCCGGCAGGAACTGCAACGTGGCGACGAAAGCGACAATGCCGAGGTTGGCCAGGTCCTGCTCGGCACCGAGCATCAGGTAGAAGCCGTAGCCGGCCATGATGATCGCGACGATCAGCGCCCGGCGGGTCCACTTCAGCCAGCGGTAGATGTTGCCTTCGGCCGGTGGTTGATACAGCGGCAGCACCAGGTGGTTCAAGGCCATCCCGGACAGCGCCAGCGTGGTGACGATGATCAGGCCACTGGCGGCGGACAGCCCGCCGACATAGGCCAGCAACGCCAAAGCCTTGTTGTTGGCGGCGATGCCGATGCCCAGGGTGAAGTATTCCGGATTGGTGGTGGCGCCCAGTTTCAGGCCGGCCCAGAGAATCAGCGGCACCGCCAGGCTCATCAGCAACAGGAACAGCGGCAGGCCCCAGCTCGCACTGACCAGCGAGCGCGGGTTGAGGTTCTCGGTAAAGGTCATGTGATACATGTGCGGCATCACGATCGCCGAGGCGAAGAACACCAGCAACAGCGTACGCCACGGGCCTTCCTGCAAAGGCGTGTGCAGGGCGGCGAGCGCGGTCTGGTTTTGCAGCAGCCACAGCTCAAGCTGTTGCGGGCCGTCGAACACACCGTAAAGCGCATACAGCCCGACACCGCCGAGGGCGATCAGCTTGATCACCGACTCGAAGGCAATCGCGAACACCAGGCCTTCATGCTTTTCGCGGGTGGCGATGTGGCGGGAGCCGAAGAAAATCGTGAACAGCGTAATCAGTGCGCAGAAGCTCAGGGCCACGCGATGCTGTACCGGCTCGCGGGTGAGGATACCGATGGAGTCGGCGACCGCCTGAATCTGCAAGGCCAACAACGGCAATACGCCAACCAGCATGAAAATCGTGGTCAGCGCACCGGCCCAGGTGCTGCGGAAGCGGAAGGCAAACAGGTCCGCCAACGACGACAGTTGATAAGTGCGGGTGATCTTCAGGATCGGATAGAGCAGCACCGGCGCCAGCAGAAATGCCCCGGAAACGCCCAGGTAGCTGGACAGAAAACCATAGCCGTATTGATAGGCCAGGCCCACGGTGCCGTAAAACGCCCAGGCACTGGCGTAGACGCCCAGTGACAGGGTGTAAGTCAGCGGGTGGCGAATGATCGCCCGGGGGATCATGCCCCGTTCACTGATCCAAGCCACACCGAACAGCACCGCCAGGTACGCGGCGCTGATCAGGATCATCTGGGTCAGGCTAAAGCTCATCGGCATCTTTTTGGCTCTGCAGGATGAAGGTCACGACGATCAGAATCAGCCAGAGCAAATATGGGCGATACCAGGCGCCAGTGGCGTCGATCCACCAATCCATGATGGCCGGGGAAAACAGGTAAATCCCCACTACCAAAAGCAGGACCAAGCGATAGATGTACATCCCGGCCTCTCTTTTTTTATGCGCGTGCCCGAAAACGTGCGGCGATGGTAACGGATGGGCGCGCCACTGCAAGTGCGATCACAATAGCTGTGCCTCGGGCAGGCTCAGTGTGCGCGGGATCAACGAGGCATCCCAGTGGGCAATGCCCCAATTCAGCACTTCCCGTGGCGTGGCGTACGTCAGTTCGGCTCCAGGGTTCTGTCCCAGCGCCCGTAGCGCCCGCAGCAGCAGGGGCGTTGCCTGATCCTCGGTCAACGGCGGCGAACGGTAGGATTTACCGAGTTTGTTGCCATCCGGCTGGGTAATCAGCGGGATATGCAGATAACGCGGTTGAGGCAGGCCGAGCAGTTCTTGCAGGTAAAGCTGGCGGGGCGTGGAATCCAGCAGGTCGGCACCCCGAACGATATCGGTGATGCCCTGCCAGGCATCGTCCAGGACCACGGCCAATTGATAGGCGTAGAGCCCGTCGCGGCGGCGGATCACGAAGTCGCCGACTTCCCGACCCAGATGTTGGCGGTATTGGCCCTGCACCCGGTCGATGAAGTGGTATTCCAGTTCCGGTACGCGCAGGCGGATGGCCGCATCGTCAGTGCCATGGCCGGCATTGCGGCACAGCCCCGGATAAATCCCGTGATACGGTTCCAGCTGTTTGCGCGAGCAGGTGCAGGCGTAGGCCAGGCCGTGATTGAACAGGCGATTGAGCACCTCGGCGTAGGCATCGTGCCGCTCGCTTTGGCGAACCAGGTCGCCATCCCACTCGAAGCCATAGCTTTCCAGTGCCTTGAGAATGGCCGCCTGGGCGCCGGGTTCCTCGCGGGGCGGATCAAGGTCTTCCATGCGCATCAGCCAGCGTCCGCCCACCGAGCGCGCGTCAAGGTAGGAGGCCAGTGCGGCGACCAGCGAGCCGAAATGCAGATGGCCGCTAGGGGTGGGGGCGAAGCGCCCGATGTAGGGGGTGTTGGCGGTCATGAATGCATTTAAAGCCAAAAAAACATCAGAAACAAAAACGGAGCGTTCGCACGCTCCGTTCTTCGTTCAAGTCGCAATTATTTGCCGACTTGCTTTTCCTTGATTTCTGCCAGGGTCTTGCAGTCGATGCACAGGTCGGCGGTAGGACGCGCTTCGAGGCGCTTGACGCCAATTTCGATGCCGCAGGATTCACACCAGCCGTACTCTTCGTCTTCGATCAGTTGAAGTGTCTTGTCGATCTTCTTGATCAACTTGCGTTCACGATCGCGGGCACGCAGTTCGAGGGCGAATTCCTCTTCCTGGCTGGCACGGTCTGCCGGATCAGGAAAGTTGGCCGCTTCGTCCTTCATGTGGTCCACGGTCTTGTCGACACCTTCCATCAGCTCTTTCTTCCACTGATTCAGGACCTTGGTGAAGTGCTTGCGCATGGGCTCGCCCATGTACTCTTCGCCGGCTTTCTGAACATAGGGCTCGAAGCCGCTGATCGCCTGGTTTTGCTGCTTTGCTTGGGTGGACATGAAATAGACCGCCTCTACTCTTGTAATCCATCTGCGCAGGATTGCTCCATCACCGGCACCTGCCGGCCCTGCGGCTGCAAGCGGGCGAACTTACCAGATCAACTCGGGCCGCGCTACTCCCGGATGTCGAGCTCGCGGCACATGGTGCTTGCAAATGATGACAAACCGTTGTCTGGTGGCTCTGGAGCCCTGCTCAATTATTGATTTTAGTCAAACCTTGCGCGCACGCTTGAGTCGTTTGTGATCGGGGTTACAAGGCCTCTGACCGCTTTAGGTTCTCGCTCGTTCCTGCGCTTGGGTAGAATCGGTTTTTTTTCCGTTGAAGGAAGGCTAATGGCTCAGCCCTACAGTGCCCGCAGTCGCGCGATCGAACCTTTTCATGTCATGGCGCTGTTGGCGCGGGCCAATGAATTGCAGGCGGCCGGCCACGATGTGATTCACCTGGAAATCGGCGAGCCGGACTTCACCACCGCCGAACCGATCATCCAGGCCGGTCAGGCTGCGCTGACAGCGGGGAAAACCCGTTACACCGCCGCGCGCGGCATTCCGGAGCTGCGTGAGGCCATTTCGGGCTTTTATCAGCAGCGTTATGGTTTGAACATCGACCCGCGGCGCATCCTCATCACGCCTGGCGGCTCCGGCGCGTTGCTGCTGGCCAGCGCTTTGTTGGTCGACCCCGGTAAACACTGGCTGCTGGCGGACCCGGGCTACCCGTGTAACCGGCACTTCCTAAGGCTGGTGGAAGGCGCGGCACAACTGGTGCCGGTCGGTCCGGATGTGCGTTATCAATTGACGCCGGGTCTGATCGAGCGTCATTGGGACCACGACAGCGTCGGCGCATTGGTGGCGTCGCCAGCCAATCCCACCGGCACGATCCTGACCCGCGACGAGCTGGCGAAGCTGTCTGTCGCGATCAAGGAGCGCCACGGTCATCTGGTGGTCGACGAGATTTATCACGGCCTGACCTACGGCACCGATGCGGCCAGCGTGCTGGAAGTCGACGACAGTGCATTCGTTCTGAACAGTTTTTCGAAGTATTTCGGGATGACCGGTTGGCGGCTCGGATGGCTGGTGGCCCCCGACGCAGCCGTCGGTGAGCTGGAAAAGCTCGCCCAGAATCTCTACATCAGTGCTCCAAGCATGGCACAGCACGCTGCACTGGCCTGTTTCGAGCCGGCAACCATCAGCATTCTCGAAGAGCGTCGCGCCGAATTTGGCCGGCGTCGGGATTACCTGCTGCCGGCCTTGCGTGAATTGGGCTTCGGCATTGCCGTGGAGCCGGAAGGGGCGTTCTACTTGTACGCCGATATCAGCAAGTTCGGCGGCGATGCCTTCGCGTTCTGTAAGCATTTTCTCGAAACCGAACATGTGGCATTCACCCCGGGGCTGGATTTCGGGCGTTATCAGGCCGGGCATCATGTGCGGTTCGCCTATACGCAAAATCTCGAGCGTTTGCAGGAGGCGGTCGAGCGCATTGCCCGTGGGTTGCGGAGCTGGCAAGGCTGATGCGTTTTCATCCTCCCCTCGAAGAAGGGCGCCTGATCCGACGTTACAAGCGTTTTCTCGCCGATATCGAAACCGTTGGCGGCGAATTGCTGACCATCCACTGCCCGAACACAGGCTCGATGCTCAATTGTCAGGTCGAAGGCGGGCAGGTCTGGTTCAGTCGCTCCAACGACCCGAAACGCAAGTTGCCCGGCACCTGGGAGATCGGTGAAACCCCGCAAGGGCGGCTGTTTTGCGTGAACACCGCCCGGGCCAATGGTTTGATCGAAGAGGCGTTGCTGGCGGGCGTCATCTCCGAACTGAACGGTTTTACCGGGCTCAAGCGCGAAGTAGCTTATGGTCAGGAAAACAGTCGTATCGATTTCCGCCTTGATTATCCCGACGGGCCGGCCTACGTCGAAGTCAAAAGCGTGACCTTGGGCTTCGACGGTACGGCGGTGGCGGCGTTTCCCGATGCAGTCACCCAACGTGGCGCCAAGCATCTGCGGGAGCTGGCGCACTTGGCCAGGGACGGTATTCGCGCGGTGCAGTTGTACTGTGTTTGCCTGGCCGACATCGAGGCCGTGCGCCCGGCGCAGGAAATCGATCCGGCTTATGCGCAGGCCTTGCGTGAGGCTATCGCCTGCGGGGTCGAGGTATTGGCTTACGGTGTGCGGTTGAACCACGAAGAAATGCTGGTCGACCGGCGTCTGGACGTGTTGCCGGGTGGCTAAAGGCTGATCCAGATCCCTTGTTCATCCTCGCGGCAGGCCACGCTGGTCAAGGCTTGCCCCGCGCAAGGGCCGGCGACGCATTCGCCGTCTTCGATCAGGAACAGTGCGCCATGGGTGGCGCACTCGATCAGGCTGTTGCTGGGGTCGAGAAACTGGTCGGGATGCCACTCCAGGGCAACGCCCCGGTGCGGGCAGCGATTGATGTAGACATAAACCTGCCCGCTACGGCGCACCGCAAAAAACTTTTGGCCATCGATGTCGAACCCGCGGCTGCTGTCATTGACCAGCTCGGCACCTGCGCAAAGCAACTTCATGTCTATCCTCGGTCCCGCGGCTTGCAATTATCAATTGGCCGTCTTGCCCGCCGGGGGACAAGTGCCTGGCGTCGAGGATACTTGGCCTGATCATTCGATGCCCGGGAAACCTTCAAAGAAAGCTGTTTATGCGCCTGACCACCCGCGTCAGCGTGATCTGCATGGAGCATCCATCGCCGCATCCTGCCAGTACTTTTCCAAAGGCAAAAAAAGACCCGGCAAGAGCCGGGTCAAATAACCGTGATTAGCCTGATGAGGAGATAATCCGAGAGTCCGAACCAAGGGCTTTTCAGAATATCGACCAGTCTCGCGACCAGTTGTGATAATCATATCGATTCTCATTACCAAGTCAACCGCTGTTTTTTTGATTTCTTTGCGATTCGCTGGATTTGCGTCTGCAGACCCCGTAATCATTAGGTTTCAGGTTGAAAACTTTCAGAAGTATTTGCCGGATCAAATCTTGTGGCGTGAAGAGATGGCTTCCAGTTGTTTGTTCAACGCTTCCTTGCGCTCGGCAGGAATGTCGTTCCAGTGAACGTCCATCAGGGCGCCTTCAATTGCGTACAACAACACCTTGGACGCCCGAAAACCGCGCGTGCGCACGGCCCGATAAGCATCCACCGCCCCGAGGCGACGCAAGTCCGAAGCGCTATGGATGCCCACGGCATGCAGCCATTGCGCTGACGTCTTGCCAAGATTCTTCAGGTGTTGCAGTTCATCATTCATCAAGCCTCCTTGCGATGGCCGAATGGAGAGCGTGGGCAATCTTCTGAGGAGTGTAGCCATCAGTAGGAAAAGCGTGATTGTTTGCTCGTTTTCGACGCAAATGCTTCTAAGAAACGAGTATTGGCAGAGCGTGAAAAGTCCGCGAACGCGGTAGGAAGAGGCGGGGAAGAATCAGGAATTACGGCTGAACATTCCCGCAGTCCAGCGCAACGGGGCGCTGGACGTGTCAGTCACCGATGTCGATCAGCGGGTGCGATAGCGCAATCGCGTGCCGAAGTTCATCGACATCAGGATTTCGTCGGCGCTGAGTTCCACCGGAAAGTAGGCGCCGGAAATTTGCGCGTGGGCCAGGCTCGCGCCTTCCAGGTTCGCTTTACTGAAATCAATGCCGCGCAAGTCGGCGGAGCGGAAGTAGGCGTCGCTGAAATCCACGCCATCTGCATTCAGCTCGCGCAGGTCCAGCCCCCGGAAATCTCCACCCACCATGTCGATGGGGCCATCCTTGGGGCGTTCACTGTTGAAGCCTCTGATGTCGTCTTTGTGCAGCAGGGCATAAAGCGGTGTGTCGAGAAGTTTAGGCTGGCTCATGTCGCATCACCTGATGGTTTTATGGCGCCATTATAGTGCCACTATTTGACGGTCGTGAAGCCAGCGCGGGCCTCACGACCGAAATAGTTTCTTACAGGCCTGGCAGGCGCTGGCGAATCTGTTCCACAACGGTATCGAGCGTCCCGCTTTCATTGGTCTGGACACGCTTGCTGCAGAGGATTTCCGCGGGTGTCAGCGCTTCACGGCTGGCTTGCTGGGCTGCGATAACAGCCAGGGTGGCATCGGACGGGTCTTTCTTGTCTGCCTGGCGCATGGCCAGCCAGCTTTCGATCACGGCCTGTGGCGCATTGCAGTCGAGGATCAGGAAGGGTGCGCCCGTGGCCTCGGCCACCTTTGCGGCACTGTCACGCTGATCACGCTTGAGGTAAGTGGCGTCGACCACCACCGGGAAGCCCGCACGCAGAATGACGTCGGCGATTTCATGCAGGCGGGCATAGGTCGCGATGCTGGCGTCGGCGCTATAGATGCCGGCCTGTACATCATTCTCGACGGTTTGCTCGCCGAACAGGCGCTTGCGCTCGACATCGGAGCGCAGGCGAATTGCGCCCAGGGCTTCGACCAGGCGCATGGCGACATGGCTCTTGCCGACGGCGGAAACGCCGCTGGTAATGGCCATAAAGCGCGAAGGAATGGTGCTGTAGCTTTCCGCCAGGTTGGCGTAGTTGCGGTACTGGCGCAGGGTTGTGGCGCGTTGCACCGCAGTGGCGTCGGCCGGCATGCTGAACAGGGCAACCTTGGCGCGAACCAGTGCGCGGTAGGCTTTATAGAAGTTCAGCAGTTCGAGGCCGCGATAGTCACCGGTCAGCTCCAGGTACTGGCTGATGAAGCGACGCGCCAGGCACTTCAGGCCGCGATCTTCCAAGTCCATCGCCAGGAAGCCGGTGTCGGCATAAACGTCGGTAAAGCGAAACGGTTCATTGAATTCGATGCAGTCGAAGATCACGACCTTGCTGTCGATCACGGTTGCGTTGCCCAAGTGGATATCACCGTGGCATTCACGAATGAAGCCTTCGGCCTTGCGCTGGGCGAACAGCGGTTTGAGGCGCTCGAAGCTGCTTTCGGCCCAGGCTTGCAGGGCGTCGAGTTGCAGCAGGTCGGCTTTGTCGCTGAGGAATGGACGGATCTGTTCGAAGTTCTGTCGCACCGGCGCCATGACGCTGTCCGGTGTGCCGGCTTCGTGCCCGGCTGGCACTTTCGGTGCGCTGAGGTGGAAGCGGGCGATTCGCTCGGCCATCTCGTCGATGTGCGCGGTGGTCAGTTCGCCATTGGCTTGAAGGGTGCTGAGCAAGCCGTTTTGCGGGAACTGGCGCATCTTCAGTACGTATTCGATGGCCGGGCCTTCGCCACCCAGTTGCGGAGCCTCGGCGCTGCCGGTGACGGGCAGCACTTCGAGGTACAAATCGTCGGTCAGGCGCTGGTTCAGGCGCAGTTCTTCAGCGCAAAAGTGTTCGCGAGCCTCAAGGCTGGTGAAGTCGAGAAAACCGAAATTGACCGGCTTCTTCACTTTATAGGCATAGGGGCCGGTGAGCAGTACCCAGGAAATATGGGTCTCGATGACCTGGAATCCCTCTACAGGATGCGGGTAGAGGGCAGGGTTTTGCAGGGCAGCGATCAGGGACTGGCTCACAGGCGATCCTTCAGAGACTGGGAAATTCAAGGCCGTCATTATGGCCGCAAGTCCGCTCGACGCAAACCTCGGAGCGCTCCTGTTGAGGATGAATAAAGTGCGTATAATCCGCCGCCATGACTCGTACTCGAACTCCCCGAACCCCAAAAAAACCACCCTCCAGGGGCCTGCGCCCGTGGCTGGGCTGGGCCATTAAACTCAGTCTGGTCGCCCTGGTAGTGCTGGCCGGATTCGCCGTTTACCTTGATGCAATCGTCCAGGAGAAGTTCTCCGGCAAGCGCTGGACCATCCCGGCCAAGGTTTACGCGCGCCCGCTCGAACTGTTCGTCGGACAGAAGCTGAGCCGGGATGATTTCCTGACTGAACTCGATGCCCTGGGCTATCGCCGTGAAAGCGTGGCTAACGGTCCGGGTGCGGCGTCGGTCAACGGCAATACCGTTGATCTGAACACCCGTGGCTTCCAGTTCTATGAAGGCATGGAGCAAGCGCAACCGGTGCGGGTGCGTTTCTCCGGAGATTACGTGGCCGAATTGGCGGGGGCAAAAGGCTCGAAACTGTCGGTGGTGCGCCTGGAGCCGCTGCTGATCGGCGGCCTGTACCCGAAAAACCTCGAAGACCGGATTCTGATCAAGATCGATCAGGTGCCGCCGTACCTGCTTGAAACGCTGGTGGCGGTAGAGGACCGCGATTTTTATCATCACTTTGGTGTTTCGCCGAAGTCGATCGCCCGTGCAGTCTGGGTCAACGGTTCGTCCGGACGCATGCGTCAGGGCGGCAGTACCCTGACTCAGCAGTTGGTCAAAAACTTCTACCTGACCAACGAGCGCAGCCTGAACCGCAAACTCACCGAAGCGATGATGGCGCTGCTGCTTGAACTGCATTACGACAAGCGCGAAATCCTTGAGGCTTACCTCAACGAAGTGTTCATCGGGCAGGACGGTCAGCGCGCGGTGCATGGTTTCGGTCTCGCCAGCCAGTTCTTCTTCAGTCAGCCGCTGGCCGAACTCAAGTTGCACCAGGTCGCACTGCTGGTGGGCATGGTCAAGGGACCTTCTGCCTATAACCCCCGTCGTTATCCGGAGCGTGCCCTCGAGCGGCGCAACCTGGTACTCGATGTGCTGCAGGAGCAGGGCGTTGCGACTGCCGAGCAGGTTGAGGCGGCGAAGAAAATGCCGCTGGGCGTGACCAAGCGCGGCAGTCTGGCGGACAGCTCGTTCCCCGGCTTCCTCGATCTGGTCAAACGCCAGTTGCGTGAAGACTATCGCGACGAAGACTTGACCGAAGAAGGTCTGCGGATCTTCACCAGTTTCGACCCGATCCTGCAGATGAAGGCTGAAGCCTCGGTCAACGACACCTTCAAGCGTCTGGCAGGACGCAAGGGTTCCGATGACGTCGAAGCGGCAATGGTCGTGACCAACCCGGAGACCGGGGAAGTGCAGGCCATGATTGGCAGTCGCCAGGCCAGTTTTGCCGGGTTCAACCGGGCGCTGGATGCGGTACGGCCGATCGGCTCGCTGATCAAGCCGGCGGTTTACCTGACCGCGCTGGAGAAACCCAGCCAGTACACACTGACCAGTTGGCTGTCGGACGAATCCTTCTCGGTCAAAGGCGCCGATGGTCAGGTCTGGAAGCCGCAGAACTATGATCGTCGTTCTCACGGTACGGTGTTCCTATATCAAGGCCTGGCGCATTCCTACAACCTGTCGACCGCGCGTCTCGGTTTGGCGGTTGGCGTGCCGAACGTCCTGAAGACGGTGGAGCGCCTGGGTGTGACCCGTGAATTCCCGGCCTTCCCGTCGATGTTGCTCGGCGCCGGCGGCATGACGCCAATCGAAGTGGCGACCATGTACCAGACCCTCGCCAACGGCGGCTTCAATACGCCGATGCGCGGGATTCGCAGCGTGCTGACTGCCGAGGGCGAGCCGCTCAAGCGTTATCCGTTCCAGATCCAGCAGCGTTTCGATCCGGCCTCCATTTACCTGATCCAGAGCGCCATGCAGCGGGTGATGCGTGAAGGTACCGGCAGCTCGGTCTATAACGTGCTGCCAAGGACCCTGACCCTGGCGGGCAAGACCGGTACCAGTAACGACTCGCGCGACAGCTGGTTTGCCGGTTTCAGTCAGGACTTGCTGGCGGTGGTCTGGCTGGGTCGCGACGACAACGGCAAGACGCCATTCACCGGCGCCACCGGGGCCCTGCAGGTATGGACCAGTTTCATGCGCAAGGCCGACCCGTTGCCGTTGGACATGCCGCAGCCGGACAATATCGTTCAGGCCTGGGTTGATTCGCGAACCGGGCAAGGTTCTGACGCCGGTTGCCCGAGTGCCGTACAGATGCCGTATATTCGCGGCAGCGAACCGCCTCCCGGCGCCGCTTGCGGTGGTGAAAACCCTGCCGAGTCGGTGATGGACTGGGTCAAGGGCTGGATGAATTAAGCAAAGAGGGTTTCAAGTGAACAAGTGGTTGATTCCAGCGGTTGCCGCCGTAGCTTTGCTCAGCGGTTGCTCTAGCGTACAACGTGGCTCGATTCCGGTTGTGGATTCCGGCACCGTCGTGTCCAACAGTGAGCGGATCTCGGCCAATGGCGGCTTCCGCCAGACGACCGTCAAGCGCCCTGCACAAGGCCAGTCGCGGACCCAGGCGATTCCGCAAGGCGACAGCGGTGTAGTGGTGATGGTGCCAGGCGCTGCAACGACTTCGACGCCGATCAGCACCACACCGATTACCCCGGGTCCGATCACGCCGGGGCCAATTGACACGTCGCCGGTCCAGTCGGCGCCGATCAATCAGGGCAGCTACAGCATGCCGTCGTCGCCAAGCGGGATTCCGTCGGCCAGTTCGGGTGGCCTGTCGGCGGACGAGCAACTGGACGGCCCGGTGTTGGCCTTGCTGACCACCGCTCAACAGCAACAGACGAGCGGTGATCTCAACGGTGCTTCCTCCAGTCTCGAACGCGCCCAACGCGTTGCACCGCGTGAGCCGCAGGTGCTTTACCGTCTGGCGCAGGTGCGCATGGCTCAAGGCGATGCGGCCCAGGCCGAGCAGTTCGCTCGCCGTGGGCTGACCTTTGCCAATGGCCGTCCAGCCCTCCAGGCCAACTTGTGGGAGCTGATTGCCCAGGCGCGTGAAAAGCAGAGTGATTCCCAAGGCGCAGCACTGGCTCGTCAGAAGGCCAAGGTAACGCTGTGATGGACGCGCGCTTTCTGAAAATCGCCGATCAACTGTTGTTGATCGAGCGCGAGTTGCGGGTGCAAGGGTGGTGGGATGAAGTCTCGCCCTCTGCTGAAGCGCTTGCCAGTGTCGAGCCGTTTTCGGTCGATACACTGGATTTCGAGCAATGGCTGCAGTGGATCTTCCTGCCACGCATGAAGATGATCCTTGAGCAGGATTTGCCGCTACCCAATGCTTCGGGCATTCAGGAAATGGCCGAAATGGTCTTTGCTGGACGCAATGTCCAAGGCAAGGATCGGCAGTTGCAGGTATTGCTCAAACAGTTTGATCAATTGATCACGGCGTCTCGCTGAGCCAGAAGCTGCCAGCGTCCGCTGGCAGTTGTTCACAATCTCTCTCTATTTTGTCGGCCGCTGCGGGGTAAGTGCATGCGCGTGCCAATTTTTTACTAAAAGTTGCGCAATCGAAGCTAACACAGGGCTGATTTACGGGTTTTTTCTTGCGTTCTCATGTGCTTAGTAGAATAAAGCACATAGACGGCTTGACTTGCGAAGGACGAAACAGAAGAATCCAAAGTCCGCTGTACAGGGACTGCCAGAAGCAGACCCTCTCAGCAGATCATGAGGCGCATATCCGCGTCGACCTGTTACACCCGCAACGCGTTACCTCGCGCTGGGTGGGAAAGCCCCGCAACACTTGGGACGATCCCAATACTTGCTCAGTCAGTGCTGACGTAGTCGGCGACCACCGTCGCTCATGCTCTGCCGAGAAGTAAACCTATTAAGACCCGTCCCATTTTTCGTGGGCGGTATTCTGGCGTTTTAGAGGTGAGCAACGTGGAGCTTTTATCTGGCGGTGAGATGCTCGTCCGCTTCTTGCGTGACGAAGGCGTCAAATATATCTACGGGTACCCGGGTGGTGCTCTTCTTCATGTTTACGATGCCCTGTTCAAAGAACCGGAAGTGACCCACATCCTGGTTCGTCACGAGCAAGCGGCTACCCATATGGCTGACGGCTACGCCCGTGCCACCGGTAAAGCTGGTGTAGTACTGGTGACTTCCGGTCCTGGCGCAACAAACGCCATCACCGGTATCGCCACCGCCTATATGGACTCCATTCCGATGGTGATCATTTCCGGCCAGGTGCCTAGCACCATGGTCGGCACCGATGCGTTCCAGGAAACCGACATGATCGGTATCTCCCGGCCGATCGTGAAGCACAGCTTCATGATCAAGCACGCGTCGGAAATCCCGGAAGTCATGAAGAAGGCGTTCTACCTGGCGCAATCCGGTCGTCCTGGCCCGGTCGTTGTCGATATCCCGAAAGACATGACCAACCCGGCCGAGAAGTTCGAATACGTCTTCCCGAAAAAAGCCAAGCTGCGTTCCTACAGCCCGGCTGTTCGCGGTCACTCCGGTCAAATCCGCAAGGCGGCAGAAATGCTCCTGGCGGCCAAGCGTCCTGTGTTGTATTCGGGCGGCGGCGTGATCCTCGGCGGTGGTTCCGCGCCACTGACCGAACTGGCGAAGATGCTCAATCTGCCAGTGACCAATACCCTGATGGGCCTCGGTGGCTACCCTGGCACCGACCGTCAGTTCATCGGCATGCTCGGCATGCACGGCAGCTACACCGCAAACCTGGCGATGCACCATGCTGACGTGATCCTCGCTGTCGGCGCACGTTTCGACGACCGTGTCATCAACGGCGCGTCGAAGTTCTGCCCGAATGCCAAGATCATTCACATCGACATCGACCCGGCTTCGATCTCCAAGACCATCAAGGCCGACGTGCCTATCGTGGGTCCGGTTGAGAGTGTCCTGACCGAAATGGTCGCGATCCTCAAGGAAATCGGCGAGACCCCGAACAAGGACTCCGTTGCCAGCTGGTGGAAGCAGGTTGACGAGTGGCGCGGTGATCGTGGCCTGTTCCCGTATGACAAGGGCGACGGCAGCAAGATCAAGCCTCAGACCGTGATCGAAACCCTGTGCGAAGTGACCAAGGGCGACGCCTTTGTGACCTCCGACGTGGGCCAGCACCAGATGTTTGCTGCGCAGTACTACAAGTTCAACAAGCCGAACCGCTGGATCAACTCCGGTGGCCTGGGCACCATGGGCTTCGGTTTCCCGGCGGCCATGGGCATTCAGTTGAGCTATCCGGATGCCGACGTTGCCTGTGTAACGGGCGAAGGCAGTATCCAGATGAACATCCAGGAACTGTCCACCTGTCTGCAATACGGTTTGCCGGTAAAAATCGTCATTCTGAACAACGGCGTTCTGGGTATGGTTCGTCAGTGGCAAGACATGAGCTATGGCAGTCGTCACTCGCACTCCTACATGGAGTCGTTGCCTGACTTCGTCAAGCTGGCTGAAGCCTATGGTCACGTTGGCGTGCGCATCACTGAATCGAAAGATTTGAAGTCGAAGATGGAAGAAGCGTTCGCCATGAAAGATCGCCTGGTGGTGATCGATATTTCGGTCGATACCAGCGAGCACGTTTACCCGATGCAGATCAAAGACGGCTCCATGCGCGATATGTGGCTGAGCAAGACGGAGCGTACCTAATCATGCGGCACATTATTTCCTTGCTTCTGGAAAACGAACCCGGCGCTCTGTCTCGTGTGGTTGGTCTGTTCTCGCAGCGCAACTACAACATCGAAAGCCTGACCGTGGCTCCGACCGAAGACCCGACCCTGTCGCGTCTGACGCTGACCACGGTCGGTCACGATGAAGTCATCGAGCAGATCACCAAGAACCTGAACAAGCTGATCGAAGTGGTAAAACTGGTCGACCTGTCGGAGAGTGCTCACATCGAGCGCGAACTGATGCTGGTCAAGGTCAAGGCCACCGGCGCCCAGCGTGCCGAGATCAAGCGCACTACCGATATTTACCGTGGACAGATCGTCGATGTCAGTGCCAGCGTGTATACCGTTCAATTGACCGGTACCAGCGACAAGCTCGACAGCTTCATTCAGTCCATTGGCACCGCCTCGATTCTGGAAACCGTCCGTAGTGGCGTGACCGGCATTGCCCGCGGCGACAAAGTACTCAGCATCTAAACCAAATTAGCGAACGGCCTGAACGGCCTGATATAGGGGAAATTCATGAAAGTTTTCTACGATAAAGACTGCGACCTGTCGATCATCCAGGGCAAGAAAGTTGCCATCATCGGTTACGGTTCCCAGGGTCACGCTCAAGCGTGCAACCTGAAAGACTCCGGCGTTGACGTAACTGTCGGCCTGCGTAAGGGTTCGGCTACCGTTGCCAAGGCTGAAGCCCACGGCCTGAAAGTGACCGACGTTGCTTCTGCTGTTGCAGCTGCCGACCTGGTCATGATCCTGACCCCGGACGAATTCCAGTCCTCCCTGTACAAGAACGAAATCGAGCCGAACATCAAGAAAGGCGCCACCCTGGCCTTCTCCCACGGCTTCGCGATCCACTACAACCAGGTTGTGCCGCGCGCTGACCTCGACGTGATCATGATCGCGCCGAAGGCTCCAGGCCACACCGTACGTTCCGAATTCGTGAAGGGCGGCGGTATCCCTGACCTGATCGCTATCTACCAGGACGCCTCGGGCAACGCCAAGAACGTTGCGCTGTCCTACGCTGCCGGCGTTGGCGGCGGTCGTACCGGCATCATCGAAACCACCTTCAAGGACGAGACTGAAACCGACCTGTTCGGCGAACAAGCCGTTCTGTGCGGCGGTACCGTTGAGCTGGTCAAGGCCGGTTTCGAAACTCTGGTTGAAGCTGGCTACGCGCCGGAAATGGCCTACTTCGAGTGCCTGCACGAACTGAAGCTGATCGTTGACCTCATGTACGAAGGCGGTATCGCCAACATGAACTACTCGATCTCCAACAACGCCGAATACGGCGAGTACGTGACCGGTCCGGAAGTAATCAACGCCGAATCCCGTCAGGCCATGCGCAACGCCCTGAAACGTATTCAGGACGGCGAATACGCCAAGATGTTCATCAGCGAAGGCGCTACCGGCTATCCTTCGATGACCGCCAAGCGTCGTAACAACGCCGCTCACGGCATCGAAATCATCGGCGAGCAACTGCGCTCCATGATGCCGTGGATCGGTGCCAACAAGATCGTCGACAAAGCTAAAAACTAAGTCACGCGCTTGTACGAAAAACGCGGCTTAGGCCGCGTTTTTTCGTTTGGGGAGCCGGTTCTGGTATAAAGCTGCATCGTTTGCGGCCGAACCGTCGTCCCAGACACCTGTCCAAACTTTCCACCCGTTGCAAGGTAATGTCCATGAGCGAACGCCCCGAAGAGCCAAACCAGGCTTCTGACGCCGAAAGCCTGCTGCCCATCGATGAACATGTCGAGGAAGGGCATGACGCTGAAGGTCGTAAAGTCCGGCATCGTGGTATCTATCTTCTGCCGAATCTGTTCACCACTGCGAACCTGTTCGCAGGGTTCTATTCCATCATCAACTCGATGAGCGCCCAGGCGGCCTTGAGTGCTGGTGACTCGGCCAATGCGAGCAAGTATTTCGCGTTCGCGGCCATCGCGATCTTCGTCGCTATGGTGCTCGATGGTCTTGATGGGCGTGTGGCCCGCATGACCAATACCCAGAGCGCCTTTGGTGCCGAGTACGACTCGCTGTCGGACATGGTTGCCTTTGGTGTTGCCCCGGCATTGCTGGCCTTCGGTTGGGCCTTGGGTGACATGGGCAAGGTTGGCTGGATGGTCGCCTTCATCTATGTGGCGGGCGCGGCATTGCGCCTTGCGCGCTTCAACACGCAGGTCGGCACCGCGGACAAGCGCTACTTCATCGGTCTGGCCAGTCCTGCCGCTGCAGGTGTGGTTGCAGGTATCGTCTGGGCGTTCAGCGACTACGGCATTCAGGGATCGAAGATGTCCTTCCTGGTTGCGCTGATGGTTGCGGCGGCCGGCATGCTGATGGTTAGCAACATCAAGTACAACAGCTTCAAGGAGCTGGACCTGAAGGGGCGAGTGCCTTTCGTGGCGATTCTCGCTGTGGTGCTGGTGTTCGCAGTGGTGTTCAGTGACCCTCCGCGCATCCTGCTGCTGGTGTTTCTCGCCTATGCAGCCTCCGGCCCGGTTCAATACCTGTTACGTCTTCGCCGTAACAAGGGCGCGTAATTTCCCTCATACTCCGCAGTCTATGGGTGCATCTGTCCTCCAAAGCTGCGGAGTAACCATGCTGATCAAAGTCTCCAGAACGTCCGACTGCCATGAGTCGGACGTCACGCCTGAATCCCTCTATCTTTCTCGACGCAAAGTGCTCGGCGCCACGGTTGCCGGCTTCGCTCTGGGCAGCCTGCCGCAATGGGCCAGCGCTGGCGATGCTGCGCGTTATCCGGATGTAGAGCCCGGCAAGGCGCCTGCCTGGTTCAGCGAAAAACTTCCGGCTACCCAGTGGGGCGCGGTCAGCGTCAAGGATGAGGCGATCACGCCGTTCAAGGATGCGACCCACTACAACAACTTCTACGAGTTCGGCACCGACAAAGGTGATCCGGCTGCCAATGCCGGCACGCTGAAGACGGAGCCGTGGTCGGTGGTGGTGGACGGGGAGGTGGGCAAGCCTGGGCGGTATGCGCTCGAAGACTTCATGAAACCGTATCAGCTGGAGGAGCGAATCTACCGTTTGCGCTGTGTGGAAGCCTGGTCGATGGTCATTCCCTGGATCGGTTTTCCCCTCTCGGCCTTGTTCAAGGAAGTCGAGCCGACCTCGAAAGCCAGATTCATCCGCTTCGAAACCCTGCAGGATCCTAAAAGCATGCCGGGTCAGCGCTCTGGTTTTGCCTTGATCGACTGGCCGTATATAGAAGGGCTGCGTCTGGATGAAGCGATGAACCCATTGGCGATTCTTGCGGTAGGCATGTACGGGCGTGAGTTGCCTAATCAAAACGGCGCACCGTTGCGTTTGGTGGTGCCCTGGAAATATGGCTTCAAGAGCATCAAGTCCATCGTGCGCATCAGTCTGGTCAGCGAGCAGCCGAAAACCACCTGGCAGAGCATTGCTGCGGATGAATATGGTTTTTATGCGAACGTGAATCCTACCGTTGATCATCCTCGCTGGACTCAGGCGCGTGAACGCCGCCTGCCCAGCGGCCTGTTCAAGCCCAATGTGCGCGACACGCAAATGTTCAACGGCTATTCAGAGGAAGTCGCCTCTCTATATACGGGGCTCGACCTGAGGAAGAACTACTGATGCGCTATCCGTTTTGGCGCATCGGTGTCTTTGTCGTGGTGTTGGTGTGGCCGCTGCTGTGGTTGTACCAGGCCTGGGAGGATGTCCTCGGGCCGGATCCAGGAAAGGTGCTGGTCGATCGATTGGGTTTGGGCGCGCTTGTTCTGCTGCTTATAACGTTGAGCATGATGCCTTTGCAGAAACTCACTGGTTGGGCGGGGTGGAATGCCGTGCGGCGACAGTTGGGGTTGTGGTGTTTTGCCTATGTGCTGCTCCACCTCAGTAGTTATTGCGCATTCATTCTTGGTTTTGACTGGTCGCAGCTGGGTGTCGAGTTACGCAAGCGGCCTTACATTATTGTCGGCGCGCTGGGCTTTCTTGGTTTGCTGGCATTGGCGGTGACTTCCAATCGATACAGTCAGCGGCGATTGGGTGTTCGCTGGAAGAAGTTGCATCGCCTGGCTTATGTAATTCTCGGGCTTGGATTACTGCATATGCTCTGGATTGTGCGTGCCGACCTGAAGGAGTGGGTGATCTATGCATCTATAGGTGCATTACTGTTAGTGCTGCGGCTACCGCCTTTGGCTCGTCGAATCCCGCGTTTAATGGCTAAAAAGGGCTCTTCCGCCAAAAAAGGCGTAAATAGTGGTTGACGGCAGATTCCAGGTGTCTATAATTCGCCCCACTTCCGGCGCAGTCGAAACGGAAAACTCCTTGGTAAACAAAGAGTTACGCAGTTTTCGGCAGCAGGTTGCTTCAGGTCATCGAAGCCAAAACGAAGTTGAAAAAGAGGTGTTGACAGCAGCGTGTAACGCTGTAGAATTCGCCTCCCGCTGACGAGAGATCTGAAGCGCAAGTGGTTGAAGTTACAAAGGAAACTTGGAAAACTTCTGAAAAATACCACTTGACAGCAAATGAGGCTGCTGTAGAATGCGCGCCTCGGTTGAGACGAAAGATCTTAACCAACCGCTCTTTAACAACTGAATCAAGCAATTCGTGTGGGTGCTTGTTGAGTCAGGCTGCTAGTCAACAGATTATCAGCATCACAAGTTACTCCGCGAGAAATCAAAGATGTAACCAACGATTGCTGAGC
>NZ_JAHBCX010000018.1:0-91473 GCF_019955895.1 Pseudomonas sp. GL-B-12 | reverse complement strand
ACTACGCAGGCACTGGTGATACTGGCCCGCAAACTTGCCCGGATCGTATTTGCACTGCTGAAAGGGCAGAGCGAATACCAACCAAAAGCAGGTTGAGGGCTTTCCCTCAACCATAGAATCTCCCACAGGGATTGTGTTGTTTAGTTAGCGGGGCTGTAACGCCGGACACCGGATTCGGCCACCGGAATCTGCGCCGCCGTGCTGCCGGACGCCTGGAACAGCACCAGGTGTTCAGCTGCGACACGAATACCCACCTCCGTCCCAACCTGACGATCGACATGGCTCGGGAAAATCGATTCCAGCTGTGCGCCTGTCGGCAGTTGCAAGCGATACAGGGTCGATGCGCCCAGGAACGTCTTGCCGGCGATTCGTGCCTTCAGTGCGCTGTCCGGTGCATAGACGATATCGTCCGGGCGCAGCAGCACGTCCACAGCGCCGCCTACCGGCCAGGTGTAGGCCCGATTGCCGCGCAACTCACCCAGCTCGGTTTGCACCGATTCGGGGCTGCTCAACTGACCGCGAATGAAATAGCCCTGGCCGATGAAACTCGCCACGAAGGGGGTCAGCGGTTCGTGATACAGGTTGTAGGGCGTATCCCACTGCTCCAGGCGACCTTCCTTGAACACGCCAACGTGGTCGCTGACCGCGAAGGCTTCTTCCTGGTCGTGAGTCACCAGAATCGCGCTGGTGCCACGGGCTTTGAGGATGTCGCGTACTTCATGGCTGAGCTTGCGGCGCAATTCGCCATCAAGGTTGGAAAACGGTTCGTCGAGCAACAGCAGTTGCGGTTCCGGCGCCAGGGCGCGGGCCAGGGCGACACGTTGCTGCTGACCACCGGAAAGCTCGTGGGGGAAACGCTTGCCGAGGTTCTTCAGGTTGACCAGTTCCAGCAACTCTTCGGTCACGCGATCCTTTTGCGGATGCTTGCGAATGCCGAAGGCAATGTTGTCGGCCACGCTCAAATGCGGAAACAGCGCGTAGTCCTGGAACACCATGCCGATGCGACGCTTCTCCGGAGCGAGGGTGAAACCGGCGCTGGAGATGGTCTCGCCAGCCAGCTGGATTTCGCCTTCGTGTACCGGTTCGAAACCGGCAATCGCCCGCAGGGTGGTGGTCTTGCCGCAGCCCGACGAGCCCAGCAGGCAACCGATGTCGCCTGCGTTCAGGTGCAGGTTGAGGTTCTGCACCACGCGCTGGTCTTGATAGCCGCAGGCGAGGTTGCGCAGGTTAAGCAGTAATGGCTGGCTCATGCGTGGTGATACGCCGGTTCGACGAGGAACTCGAGCAGGGCTTTTTGCGCGTGCAGACGGTTTTCGGCTTGATCCCAGGCCACCGAGCGTTTGTCGTCGAGCAGGTCGACGCTGATTTCCTCGCCACGGTGCGCCGGCAGGCAGTGCATGAACAGCACGTCTTCAGCGGCCAGGTCGAGCAGGGCGCGGTTGACTTGATACGGTGCGAACAGTTGCAGACGCTTGGCGGTTTCCTCTTCCTGGCCCATGGAGGTCCAGACGTCGGTGCTCACCAGGTGTGCACCACGCACGGCTTCCTTCGGGTCGCGAACGATGGTGACCCGATCGCCGGCCTTGGCCAGGAACACCGGGTTGGGTTCGTAGCCTTCAGGGCAGGCAACGCGCAACTGGAAGTCGAACTGGATCGCCGCTTCTATATAGCTGTTGCACATGTTGTTGCCGTCGCCGATCCAGGCCACGGTCTTGCCCTGGATGGAGCCGCGGTGTTCGAGGAAGGTCTGCATGTCCGCCAGCAACTGGCACGGGTGCAGGTCATCGGACAGGCCGTTGATCACCGGCACGCGGGAGTTGGCGGCGAATTCGGTCAGGTTGCTGTGGGCAAAGGTACGGATCATCACCGCATCGAGCATGCTCGACATGACGATGGCGCAGTCGCCGATCGGCTCGCCACGGCCTAGTTGGGTGTCACGGGGCGACAGGAAGATCGCCTGGCCACCGAGCTGGATCATGCCGGCCTCGAAGGAGATCCGGGTACGGGTCGAGGATTTCTCGAAAATCATTCCCAGGACGCGGTTTTTCAGAGGCTCGAACAGTACGCCGCGGTTACGCAGGTCCTTGAGCTCAACGCCTCGACGGATCACGCTGACCAGCTCTTCGGGCGTGCAATCCATCAGGGAGAGAAAGTGCCTTGCGCTCATCATTGACTACCTTTTTGCTACAAACCGCAGATGCTCAAAGCCTTGTTTAACGGAACAACGGGCGAGACCTGCGGCGTAAGCCGCACGGGGCGACGAAATAGGGGAAGGCGCGATCTTATAATTAAATGTCGCGCCTTACCAATAGGGCTACAGTTTTTAGGGAGTTTCAGAGGTGCTACGGGTTCACCGAGGTAGCGCTTTTGAAGTCTGTTTCCTGATAGCAGTGGTTCATTTGTACACCGGCCTCTCGGGGCTTGGCAATCAGGCGGGGCGGCAATGGTGCGCTGACAGTCGGTTTCTGACCTGTCATTCATCAGCACCGGGCTCGACGAACGCTGGCGCCTGATCGACGAACTGAGCGGCGTGCAGGGCCCCCACGGGCCGATTGAAACCCTTCAGGAAATCCAGTTGCAGGCGCTGCCCAGGCGGCCTTCGAACTGAACTCTGATGGCTATCGGCTGGCCTGATAACCCTCGATTCACAAGACGAACGTCGCTGGCGCGGTGTCGGGTCTGGCGCCATAGTTTTGTTTCCGCGGCCAACGCTGCCCGCCCATAACAAGACAGAAACTGGCCATGACCAAGACTCTCCATCACCGTGCGTGCCATTTGTGCGAAGCCATCTGTGGCTTGACCATCGAAACCACCAGGGGCGAAGGCGGTAACGTCCAGATCATTTCGATCAAGGGCGACCCCCAGGATACGTTCAGCCGTGGGCACATCTGTCCCAAGGCCGTGGCGTTGCAAGACATTCAGAACGATCCGGATCGCCTGCATCAGCCGATGCAGCGGGTGGGCAATGAGTGGCAGCCCATCGAGTGGGAAGCGGCATTCAATCTGGTCGCCGAACGCCTCGCCGCCATTCAGGAGCGTCACGGGCAAAACGCCGTGGCGGTCTATCAAGGCAACCCGAGCGTGCACAATTACGGGCTGATGACCCACAGCAATTACTTCCTCGGCCTGCTGAAAACCCGCAATCGGTTTTCCGCGACGTCGGTCGATCAATTGCCCCATCACCTGACCAGTCATTTGATGTATGGCCACGGTCTGTTGCTGCCAATCCCGGACATCGATCACACTGATTTCATGCTGATCCTGGGCGGCAACCCGCTGGCTTCGAACGGCAGCATCATGACCGTGCCGGATGTGGAAAAACGCTTGAAGGCGATACAGGCCCGGGGCGGCAAAGTGGTGGTGGTCGATCCGCGCCGTAGTGAAACGGCGGCGATTGCCAACCAGCATCTGTTCGTGCGCCCGGGTGGTGATGCCGCGCTGTTGTTCGGCATGCTCAATACCTTGTTCGCTGAAGGTCTGACCCGCGACAGCCATCTGCCGGTGGACGGCCTGGAGGACGTGCGGGAGGCCGTCGCGTCGTTCACCGCCGAGGCCATGAGTCCGTTGTGCGCCGTACCGGCCGAACAGATCCGCCAGTTGGCGCGGGACTTCGCCGCGGCACCGAGTGCAGTCTGCTATGGCCGCATGGGCGTTTCGACCCAGGCCTTCGGTACGCTGTGCCACTGGGTGGTGCAGTTGATCAATCTGGTTACCGGTAATCTCGATCGCGTGGGGGGGGCCTTGTGCACCGAGCCGGCGGTGGATCTGGTGGCGTCGACCTCGGGTGGGCATTTCAATCTGTGGCAGAGCCGGGTCTCCGGGCGCCCGGAATACGCCGGAGAATTACCTGTCTCGGCGCTGGCCGAAGAGATGCTCACCGAAGGGGAAGGGCAAGTCCGGGCGTTGATTACAGTGGCAGGCAATCCGGTGCTGTCCACGCCCAATGGCCGAAAGCTCGAGCAGGCGCTGGACGGGCTGGAGTTCATGGTCAGTATCGACCTGTACATCAATGAAACCACGCGTTACGCCGACCTGATCCTGCCGTCCACATCGGCGCTGGAAAACGACCATTACGACACCACGTTCAACCTGTTTGCGGTGCGCAACGTCAGCCGTTTCAACCGCGCCATCCTCGCCAAGCCCGAAGGTGCATTGCACGACTGGGAGATCTTCGTCGGGCTGGCCAAGGCATTTGCCGCCAGGACCGGCAAAGAGTTGAAGCCCACCATCGCCCCTGCGCAAATGATCGATCGCGGCCTGCGCATGGGGATGTACGGCGACACGTCAGAGCACAAGCTGTCGTTGGCGACTTTGTTCGATCATCCCCATGGTGTCGATCTGGGAGCGCTCAAGCCTAACCTGGCACCACGCCTGAAGACTGCCAATCAACGCATCCAGGCCGCGCCGGCCGCGATTCTCGCTGACCTGGCGCGCTTCGCAGCCTTGCGGGCGCCGGCTGCCGACGAGTTGTTGATGATTGGCCGTCGGCATGTACGCAGCAACAACTCATGGATGCATAACTATCATCGGTTGGTGAAGGGCAAGCCACGTCACCAGTTGCTGATGCATCCGGACGATCTGGCCAGTCGCGGGCTCAGCGATGGGCAACGTGTGCGGGTCAGTTCACGGGTGGGGGTGATTGAGGTCGAAGTGCTTGGCAGTCTGGACATGATGAAAGGCGTGGTCAGCCTGCCCCACGGCTGGGGTCACGCGCGGCCGGGCGTGCAAATGACGATTGCCAGCAGCCAGCCGGGCTCCAGCGCCAACGACCTGACCGACGACTGCCAGCTTGACGAGCTGTCGGGAAATGCTGCACTCAATGGTGTGCCGGTGACCGTGGCGGCGGCTTGAATCAGTCTGACGGAGAGACCGAGCAGGGCGCTCGGCTTTCCGTTACAATGCGCCACCGTGCCGACCCATGAGTCGGAAAGTTCAGCCGAGGTGCTCCATGGATATCATCGAAACGATTAAAGAGCAGATTGCCAACAACACCATTCTGCTTTACATGAAAGGCTCGCCGAATGCCCCGCAGTGCGGCTTCTCCGCGAAAGCCGCGCAGGCCGTGATGGCGTGTGGCGAAAAGTTTGCGTACGTGGACATCCTGCAGAACCCGGAAATCCGCGCCAACCTGCCAAAATACGCCAACTGGCCAACCTTCCCACAGCTGTGGGTTGCCGGTGAGCTGGTCGGTGGTAGCGACATCATGACTGAAATGGCTGCTGACGGTTCGCTGCAGAGCCTGATCAAGGACGCTGCCGCCAAGGCCGCTGCTCCAAAGACCGAAGCCTGATTCGCTTCTGCCCGGGTTTCGGTAAACCTGAATCCCGGGTAACAAAAAGCCCCGCCACTCGAAAGAGGGCGGGGCTTTTTATTGCATCGAGATTAATGACGTAGAACTTACTCGTCTTCGCCCATCTGCGATTGCAGGTAGTTCTCAAGACCCACTTTATCAATCAGGCCCAACTGGGTTTCCAGCCAGTCGATATGTTCTTCTTCGGACTCGAGGATATCTTCAAGAAGTTCACGGCTACCGAAGTCGCCGACTGTTTCGCAATGAGCGATGGCTACTTTGAGATCCGCGTGACCGATGCGTTCGATACGCAGGTCGCACTCAAGCATTTCCTTGGTGTGTTCGCCGATATGCAGCTTGCCCAGGTCCTGGACGTTCGGCAGGCCTTCGAGGAACAGGATGCGCTTGATCAGCTTGTCCGCGTGCTTCATCTCGTCGATGGATTCGTGGTACTCGTGCTTGCCGAGCTTGTTCAGGCCCCAATCTTCATACATGCGCGCATGCAGGAAATATTGATTGATCGCGACCAGTTCATTGGCGAGGATCTTGTTGAGATGCTGGATGACTGTAACGTCGCCTTTCATGATGGGGTCCTGCCCTGTATTAGCTGTCAATAGAGCAGAGTTTGAGCCGGGTATTTAAGAGTGTCAAACCTAAGTTATTGAAACTTAAATGAAAATTAATCGGAATAAGAATGTTTGTGTTCCGCGTCTAGAGCATAACTAGTTGATTTTGAGGCACAAAAAAAACCGGACATATGTCCGGTTCTTTGAAATTCGATATTTAAGCCGCGGTAAATTCTGCTGGAAAAGGAATTGCAGCCTGGGCCGTTTGCAGTTTGGTCAGGGTCTCGCGGACCACTTCCTTGGCAAGGCAGGCACATTTGCCGCATTGACTGGCAACGCCGGTAGCCACACGGACTTCCTTGTAGCTGCAGCATCCTTCATAGATCGCATCGCGGATTTGACCGTCGGTGACGCCAGTGCAGAGGCAAACATACATAAGGAAGGTCCGTCGCTGATTGTGACTCAATTGCGATGGATCTTAATGTTAACGAGAATGATTGTCAAAGTGGTTTCAGAACACTTTTCGCCATAAGCGGGTATGGCTGACGAACGGTCGGCCTGGCAAATCAGTGATACAAAACCGTCGGGGATTTCATCGTACAGGGAAAAAACAGCTAAGCCAGCTCAAACACGCGGTGTATGATGGCCGGTCTTTTGCGACCGGGGATCGTGTCACAGGGCTGTCGCCTCAGGGTGGCAGGCTGATGCGAACCCTGTTTCTCACGCTATTACACCAGGAGATATCCAATGAGCGTACTCGTAGGCAAGCAAGCCCCTGACTTCACCGTACCGGCCGTACTCGGCAATGGCGAGATCGTTGACAGCTTCACCCTGTCTTCGGCGATCAAAGGCAAATACGGCCTGGTGTTCTTCTACCCACTGGACTTCACCTTCGTTTGCCCGTCCGAGCTGATCGCTCTGGACAACCGCATGTCTGAGTTCAAGGCACGCAACGTTGAAGTGATCGCTGTTTCGATCGACTCGCACTTCACCCACAACGCATGGCGCAACACTCCAGTGAACAATGGCGGTATCGGCCAGGTTCGCTACACCATGGCTGCCGACATCAAGCAGGACATCATGAAGGCCTACGACGTTCAGTCCGCTGACGGCGTGGCTTTCCGTGGCGCGTTCCTGATCGACGACAAAGGCGTTGTCCGCTCGCAGATCATCAACGACCTGCCGCTGGGCCGTAACATGGAAGAGCTGATCCGTCTGGTCGACGCTCTGCAATTCCACGAAGCGCACGGCGAAGTCTGCCCTGCCAACTGGAAGAAAGGCGACAAAGGCATGAACGCTTCGCCAGAAGGCGTTGCGGCTTACCTGACCGAGCACGCTGCCGCTCTGTAAGGCGCACGCTCCAGCTATAAAAAGCAGGTACAAAAAAACCGGCCATCGAGGCAGGTTTTTTTATGGGCGGGATAACGCCGGGACTGTGTAGGAGCAAGCTCGCTCCTACAACACATCAATCGTCGAAATCTTCCCAGCCACCCATCTGCTTCCAGCGATTGACGATGCCGCAGAACAGCTCTGCCGTCTTCTCGGTGTCATAGCGAGCCGAGTGAGCCTCGCGACCGTCGAAGTCGATGTCCGCTGCCTGGCACGCCTTGGCCAGTACGGTTTGACCGTAAGCGAGGCCGGCGAGCGTTGCGGTATCGAAACTGGAAAACGGATGGAACGGATTGCGCTTCATGTCCAGCCGCGCAACCGCCGCATTCAGGAAGCCCAGGTCGAAGCTGCTGTTATGCCCGACCAGGATCGCCCGTTTGCAACCATTGGCCTTGAGGGCCTTGCGCACGCCGCGGAAGATATCGTTCAGGGCAGACTCTTCACTCACGGCCATGCGCAGCGGGTGATCGAGCTTGATCCCGGTGAATTCCAGGGCAGCCGCTTCGATGTTCGCGCCTTCGAACGGCTCGACACGGAAGAAGTAGGTGTGATCCGGATAAACGAAACCCTTTTCATCCATGGCGATGGTGGTCGCAGCGATTTCCAGCAGGGCGTCGGTGGCCGAGTTGAAGCCACCGGTTTCTACGTCGACGACAACCGGCAGGTAACCACGGAACCTGGCAGCCATTGGATGACGAGGACCGCCTCCGCCGCCATTGCCTTCCAGTTCGTCGTCGAAATGGTCTTCACTCACGCGTGTTCCTCCAGCAGGCGCCAGCGCAGTTTTTCACCGGCGCGCAGCGGGATAACGGTCAGCTCGCCAAATGGCAGGCTGGTCGGGGCGGTCCACTCTTCGCGGACCAGGGTGATGCGATCGGTGTTGGCCGGCAGACCATAGAACCGAGGGCCGTTGAGGCTGGCGAAGGCCTCGAGCTTGTCCAGCGCATTGCGCTGTTCGAAGGCTTCGGCGTACATCTCGATGGCCGCATAGGCGGTGTAGCAACCGGCACAACCGCAAGCAGCTTCCTTGGCGTGCTGGGCATGGGGCGCCGAGTCGGTGCCGAGGAAGAACTTCTCGCTGCCGCTGGTGGCGGCGTCGAGCAGGGCTTCCTGGTGGGTATTGCGCTTGAGGATGGGCAGGCAATAGAAGTGCGGCCGGATCCCGCCCACCAGCATGTGGTTACGGTTGTAAAGCAGGTGGTGAGCCGTGATGGTCGCGCCGACGTTGGCCGAAGCCGAGTTGACGAACTGCACGGCGTCCGTGGTGGTGATGTGTTCGAAGACCACTTTGAGGGTCGGGAAACGTTCGACCACACGGCGCATGTGTTCATCGATGAAGATTTTTTCGCGGTCGAACACGTCGACATCACCACGGGTGACTTCACCGTGAACCAGCAACGGCATCCCGACTTCGGCCATGGCCTCGAGTGCAGGGAAGATCTTGTCGATGCTGGTGACGCCAGAGTCCGAGTTGGTGGTCGCGCCGGCCGGGTACAGCTTGGCGGCGTGAATGAATCCGCTGGCCTTGGCCTCGCGAATTTCTTCAGGCTGGGTGCGGTCGGTCAGGTACAGGACCATCAGTGGCTCGAACAGGCTGCCGGCCGGGCGGGCAGCGAGAATCCGCTGGCGATAGCCGTCGGCTTCGGTCGCGTTGCGCACCGGTGGAACCAGGTTGGGCATGATAATGGCGCGGCCAAAGGTGCGCGCGACATCCGCGACGGTATTGGTCAACACGGCACCATCGCGAAGATGAATATGCCAGTCGTCGGGACGCAGCAGGGTCAGGCGGTCGGACATGAGGGGATTCCAGGCGGGTCAAACTCAAGGGAATGCTACCGGAAAAGACTCTTGCAGGCACTCGCTATCAAGTTTTGCAGGAAGCTTCCGATATCCAACGGGTATGCCGTAAACATGTGTGTGTCGGTCTTTTTGTTGTAGAAGCCAGTGGAGCCTCCCGTGCGCCAGCGTTTTTTAGCCTTGCTCAGTGTGTTTGCCAGCCTTCCCGCGATGGCGCTCACTTTCCAGACCCGTCTGGAGAGCATTGAGTGGACGGTCGAGGGTGACAAGTTCGAATGCCGCCTGACTCAGCCGATTACCGACTTCGGTTCGGGCGAGTTCGTGCGTCGTGCCGGCGAACAGGCGACGTTTCGTCTGAAAGCCTACAACCCGATGATTGGCGGTGGCTCGGCGACGCTGCTGGCCGCTGCCGCGCCGTGGCAACCGGGGCGTGACGATATCAACCTGGGCACGGTGAGAATCGGCAGTGGCAACGTTTTGTTCAACAGCTCACAGGTTCAGGCCGGGCGTCTGATCAGTGGCCTGATGGACGGTCGCAGCCCGGTCGTTCGACATTCCTCGGGGGATGGGCGGGTGTCGGAAGTACGCTTGTTGCCGGTCAGGTTCACCAAAGCGTTTGCGGACTATCAGGGTTGTGTGGCGAAACTGTTGCCACAGAATTTCGAACAGGTGAAGCAATCCGAAATCGGCTTCCCCGGCGGCGGAATCGAACTCGACAGCGCCGCGAAGGCCAGGCTGCAGGTGATGCTGGAGTACATGAAGGCCGATCCGACGGTCAATCACATCGAACTCGACGGTCACTCCGACAACAGTGGCAACCGCCTGACCAACCGCGATCTGTCGCGGCGCCGAGCCCTGGCAGTGCTGGAGTTCTTCAAGGCCAACGGCATCCAGGAGTCGCAAATCACCGTGCGTTTCCATGGCGAACGTTATCCGTTGGCGCCTAATACCAACAACACCAACCGCGCGAAGAACCGTCGAGTAGCGGTGCGCCTGGAGCGTGGAGCACCAGCGGAACAAGTCGCCCCGCAAGCGACGAAAGCGGCCACTACGGCCACTTCCTGACCCGGCTGTAATCGTCGCGCCCTCGACAGAATCTGTCGCTTCGTCGTCATAAGCTGTCGCGCCCCTGTAAATTATTCTGTATGAGCGGTAGACTTCCCCGCTTTCCGTAGAACCCCGTGGAGTGATGGCATGGCGGACGTAAACAAGGTCGTTCTGGCGTATTCCGGCGGCCTGGACACTTCGGTGATCCTCAAGTGGCTGCAGGATACTTATAACTGTGAAGTGGTGACCTTCACCGCTGACCTGGGTCAGGGCGAAGAGGTCGAACCTGCACGCGCCAAGGCTCAGGCCATGGGCGTGAAAGAGATCTACATCGACGACTTGCGCGAAGAGTTCGTGCGCGATTTCGTTTTCCCGATGTTCCGTGCCAACACCGTTTACGAAGGCGAGTACCTGCTGGGTACTTCCATCGCTCGTCCGCTGATCGCCAAGCGCCTGATCGAAATCGCCAACGAAACCGGCGCTGACGCCATTTCCCATGGCGCCACCGGCAAGGGCAACGACCAGGTTCGTTTCGAACTGGGCGCGTACGCCTTGAAACCTGGTGTGAAAGTGATTGCCCCTTGGCGCGAATGGGACCTGCTGTCCCGTGAAAAGCTGATGGATTATGCCGATAAGCACGCGATCCCGATCGAGCGCCACGGCAAGAAGAAGTCCCCGTACTCCATGGATGCCAACCTGCTGCACATCTCCTATGAAGGCGGCGTGCTGGAAGACACCTGGACCGAGCACGAAGAAGACATGTGGCGCTGGACCGTTTCCCCGGAAAACGCTCCAGACAAGGCGCAGTACCTGGAACTGACCTACCGCAACGGCGACATCGTCGCGCTGGACGGCGTCGAAATGACTCCGGCCACCGTGCTGGCGACCCTGAACCGTATCGGTGGCGAACACGGTATCGGCCGTCTCGACATCGTCGAGAACCGCTACGTGGGCATGAAGTCCCGTGGCTGCTACGAAACCCCTGGCGGCACCATCATGCTGCGTGCCCACCGTGCGATCGAATCGATCACCCTGGACCGCGAAGTGGCTCACCTCAAAGACGAGCTGATGCCCAAGTACGCCAGCCTGATCTACACCGGCTACTGGTGGAGCCCAGAGCGTCTGATGCTGCAACAGATGATCGATGCTTCCCAGGTCAACGTGAACGGCGTTGTGCGCCTGAAGCTGTACAAGGGCAATGTGATCGTCACTGGCCGTAAGTCCGACGACTCGCTGTTCGATGCCAACATCGCTACTTTTGAAGAAGATGGCGGCGCGTACAACCAGGCGGATGCTGCGGGCTTCATCAAGCTCAACGCCCTGCGCATGCGCATTGCGGCGAACAAAGGCCGGAAGCTGTTCTGAGACCTTTGAAATCGTGATGGATACCTGACCTCGTCCTCGACGAGGTCAGGTACCTGAAAACGGGGTGTGACGCCAGTTACTACGTTGTCGGGTGTTTTCGTTTCCGCGGATGATTTCCTGTTTTTCTCCTTCTCGATGGTCTGACCTGTACTACACGTTGTTGTTCGCCGGTTGCCCGGCCTGATCAATGACCGACAACCTGTGCGAGTCCAGATTGTAGGCAACATAAAAGGCGGCACAGCGCTTCCTGGTCTGCTTTGAATATTTAAGCGCACTGGCTTTCAGTAAAGTCTCCGAAACGGCACAAGTGACAAACAGAGTCACGTACGCCGTCTTTTCCCGTGGCCTCTGGAGGTTTTCCAGCAGCGCTCCAAACTCGACCTCCTTGCTCATCCAGCGTGCATCAACGATGTACAGGTCTTTTATAAGCTCCGGTAACTGAAGCTGATGCTGAACAGAGACAGTGGTTTGCAGACCAATCTCGGTTGGCGGGTCCTGTGCGCCGCAGGGCGTCCGAGTTGACTGCGGGTCATTCATTGATGTTTCCAGTGCGGGATTTTCAGACGACTTCCCGGCCGCTTTTTTTTCCGGCCGCCCAGCATCATCCATGACCTTCATGAAGTGTTTTCCCTTTTCAAAGTCGGAGGGCGCATAAAGGGATTTGTAGTTGAAGTTGAGTGTCGCGAAAAAAAGCAAAAGTAAATAAAACGGAAAGCTGATCAGAAACCAGACGTAGAGTTCTCTTTCCTCTTGGTCGAGGAAAGGTAGAGAAACAGCTGCCGAAGTTTCAGAGAGTGCTGCGAATATCGCGATAATTGTCATTGGGTTGGTGATTCGTTTTTTTATCATGTTCTGTACTCATGCCGGGTTGTCTTTTCTCGAATGGTTTATGAGGTTGGTTTGATGTGGTAATTATTGTAGTGTTTTTTATTGCTTGTTGGTTTTGATAAGCGTTTTTATTCGTTTGTTGTATTGCTCTTCGTTTTTTGGAATGTTAGTGGTGTTTTAATGATTGCTCAAAAAATATTATTTGCTGTAAGAGTAATTGGATGCTTGGTGTGTGATATGTCTGGTGTGAGTGTTTAGTGCGTAAATATCAGTTACGTTTTAACAGAGGGGTAGAGGCTTATGTTTGTCAGGGCGCTACCGCTCAGGCTGACTCTCGGAAAATTTTGGTCGTAAATCGATAGAGGTGACGGCTGGAAAGTGCGACACACTGACGCTGATACAGTTTTCAATTCATTCCGTTCGAGGGATTTTTGTAGGAGGAATCCGTGTTGTTTGTAGGGGATGTCTCTTGGTGTGGGTGGCTGGGAGGGGCGACATGCCATGGGTGAAACGACTAGGCTATTGTGCGGGCTCTAAAAATTCGAACAGCGAAAATTGGACTTGCCCATGAATAAAGTGCTGATCGTGGATGATCACCCCGTCATTCGTCTTGCGGTACGTATGCTAATGGAGCGTCATGGCTACGAAGTTATTGCAGAAACCGATAATGGTGTGGACGCACTGCAACTAGCCCGTGAACTTATGCCGGATATTGTCATTCTGGATATCGGGATTCCGAAGCTGGACGGGTTGGAAGTCATCGCGCGTTTGTCTTCGACCTCAATGCCTATGAAAGTGCTGATTTTGACTTCCCAGGCGCCGGGGCATTTTTCCATGCGTTGCATGCAATCCGGTGCAGCCGGTTATGTCTGCAAACAACAAGACCTGACGGAGTTGCTCAGTGCAATAAAGGCGGTGTTGTCAGGCTACAGTTACTTTCCTAACCAAGCCTTGCATACCGTGCGTTGCAGTTTGGGAAATGCCAGTGAGGCTGATATGGTTGATCGCTTGTCAGGACGGGAAATGATGGTCTTGCAACAGTTGGCCCGAGGAAAGACCAATAAAGAGATTGCCGATGGAATGTTTCTCAGCAATAAGACAGTCAGTACTTACAAGACCCGCCTGTTGCTCAAACTGAATGCGCGGTCTCTGGTCGATCTGATCGAGCTGGCACAACGCAATGGTCTGGTGTGATGACGTAACTGTGCGACAAGGGGCGTCTACCGGAGTATGGCACTTAGAAAAAAAGCCTCCGTTTCGGGAGGCTTTCAGGTGTCATAAGTCAAAATCGTAATCGGCCAATTGCTTTTGCAGTCGGCGCTCCTCCAGCAGGTTGTCGATGGTGCGGCGTTTGCTCAGATTAGTTTTCGCTACTTCAACCACCGGCTCAGCGTCATCGGTTTCGGCGGTGGTGAAGTCGTCTTCTACGTCCAATTGCTCTTTGCCAGTACTCATTTAGTTACTCCAGGCTAAGAAGGCCTTTGGCGCTCCTTATATCGACAATCTCCCGGCGGGTAAAAAAGATTTTTTCAATCGATAATTCAATAAACCTAATAGCGCCTCAATCGTCGGAGGTTTTGTGCTTGTATTCGCACAAGTCCTCGATCCGGCAGCTCCCGCATCGGGGCTTGCGGGCCAGGCAAACATAGCGGCCGTGAAGGATCAGCCAGTGATGGGAGTCGAGCAGGTATTCCTTGGGCACGAATTTCATCAGTTTTTTTTCGACTTCCACCACATTCTTGCCGGGAGCAATGCCCGTCCGGTTGCTGACCCTGAAAATATGCGTGTCGACGGCCATAGTCAGCTGGCGGAATGCCGTATTGAGTACCACATTGGCGGTCTTGCGGCCGACGCCGGGCAGTGCTTCCAGCTCTTCGCGGGTTTGTGGCACTTCACCGGCGTGACGCTCGACCAGCAAGCGGCAGGTTTCGATCACGTTTTTCGCTTTGCTGTTGTACAGGCCGATGGTCTTGATGTACTCCGACAGCCCTTCGACACCCAGGGCATGGATCGCTGCCGGGGTATTGGCGACCGGGAACAGCCTGGCTGTGGCCTTGTTGACGCCGACATCGGTCGACTGCGCCGAGAGAATCACGGCAATCAGCAATTCGAACGCTGAGGAATAGGCCAACTCGGTCTTTGGTTCCGGGTTGTCCTCGTGCAGTCTGCGGAAAATTTCCAGACGTTTTGCGGCATTCATGGGCGGTGCGTTTCCTCGAAGGCAATCAATGTGTAGGTGTGGGGCGCCAAGCCTGCCAGGCGGCGATCAGCAGTCCGAGCAGTATGAACCCGCCAGGGACCAATGTGGCCAGGCGCAGACCGCCATCAGCCACCAACACCCAGCCTTGCCAGTCAGTTGGCGTTGCGCCGATCGGCCACGATAGATGGTTTCCAAGTGTTCCGTTGCCGATGAGTTCGCGCAGCAGGCCCAGCGCAATCATCAGCGTGGCAAACAGGCCATTGAGTCGCAGGCGTTGGCGCCAACCGTTCTGAAAGAACCCGGTGTGTTCCAGTACGACGCATTGCAAGGCGATCAGGGCGCCATAAAACCCCAGATGCTGCTGCCATTGCAGCGACCAGGCTTGTGCCATGAGTTCCGCGCAACTGGTGAGCGTGGCCGCCAACAGGATGCTGGCCAGCAAACGGGTCGCCGGGACCAGTCGGGTTCGCAGGGCGCCCATGGCCAGACCGAACAACTGGGTCACCACCATGAACATCAGGCACAGGCCAAGTGCAGCCATCAGCGAGTGGGTGGCGCCGATCAGCGGCGTCAGCATCAAGGCGTTGCGCAGAGTCGATGAGTTATCCATGGGCAGGGATTCCGAGCAGTTGTTGCCGGTGTTCATCGAAGTAGCGCAAGGCATCGTGGACGGCATTGATCACCGCTCTTGAGGTGATGGTTGCGCCTGCGATCTGATCGAACTGCCCCTGATCCTTTTTCAGCGCCCAGCCGCCGTCAACGGGTTCTGTTCGAGACTTGCCGGAAAAAACCTGGAGCCAGGTATTGGGCCAGTCGGCGATCCGAGCCCCCAGTCCAGGTGTTTCCGACTGTTTGAGGGTTTTGACGCCCAGCAACCTGCCATTGGCGTCGACAGCGATCAACAGGTCGATGGTACCGGCGTAGCCAAGGGTTTGACTGCGCAGCAACACCGCGATGGGTTGATCGGCCCGGGTCGCCAGATAACCACCCAGCAAGGTGCTGTTGGCCAGTGCGGTTGCTTCAATCTTTATGGGGTGTTCGAGTGGTTGATTGTCGTAGCTGTCCGGCGCGATCAGGTCCAGCAGATTACGGCTGTCGATCAGGCGCTGTTCGGCTGCAATGCGTGGCGCGCTGCCGAGCTGCACGAAGTACGTTATGCCAAGGCCGATCACGGCCAAAAGCACCAGAAGCGCGATGCTTGATGTCCGGCTCATGGCGCCTCCGGCTGTTGCCTGGCCGCCACGAACCGCTCCAGCGCTGGTACGCACAGGTTCATCAACAGCACGGCGAAGGCGATGCCGTCCGGATAGCCACCCCAGGTACGAATCAGATAAGTCAGGAGCCCGACGCCAGCGCCGAATAGCAGGCGCGCGCCAGGGCTTCTGGCGCCGGACACCGGTTCGGTGATGATGAAGAACGCCCCCAGCATGGTCGCGCCGGTCAGCAGATGAAACAGCGGTGAGCCATGGGAGTCGGAGCCCGAACCGTTCCAGCACAGCAGGCTGATGATGAACAGACTGGCCAGCATGCCGACCGGTGCATGCCAGCTGATCACCCTTCGTTGCAGGAGAAACATTCCACCCGCCACAAAGGCCAGATTCAGCCATTCCACCCCTCGGCCGCCAAAGTGGCCGAATGCCGGGTTGCCGGCAAACAGTTCATCCATGGTCAGGCTTTTGTTGATCCGCAGACTGTCCAGTGCCGTGGCCTGTACCCATGCATCCGGCGCATAGCCGACACCGAACACTTGCTGCAAGCCGCTCAGTAGATCCATGCCATGGGAGGATGGCCAATGGGTCATTGATTGGGGAAAGGTCACCAGCACCAGAGCAAAGCCGAGCATCGCCGGGTTGAAGGGATTCGAGCCGACACCGCCATACAAGTGCTTGCCAAACACCATCGCAAAAGTGGCAGCACTGAGGGTCAGCCACCATGGGCAGTAAGGCGGGAGCGCCAGAGCGAGCAACGTGGCACTGACCAACGCGCTGCAGTCACTCAAGGTTGGCCCCGGCGGTCGCTTGCGCAAATGCACGACGGCGGCCTCGACGGCCAACGCGGCAGCGGCCGCCAGAACCAGATTGATCAACACGCCCCAGCCATACAGCCAGAACGCCGCCAGCATTCCCGGCAGCGTGGCCAACAGCACCAGTTTCATCGCCTGTTGCAGGCGATCATCAACTGCGTCAGGGGCTGGCATGGGCGTCCACCAGGCGTTCGGCTTCACCGAGTGCGCGCTCCAGGGCTTCGATTTGCTCCGCCGGTGCTTCGTTGGCCTGAGCCTTCTTGAGTTCGGCGCGGCGCATGGCCACCTGGATCTTGGCCCGTTTCAGATCGGCATCATTTGACGGCGCAGCAATTGCGACTTTCTGCGCTGGAGCGGGTGGGGTGGCGCTTTCCAGTTGCGCCAGGCTTTGTTCGGCGGCTTCGAACTGTTGTTGCAGGACAATCAACTGCGATTGCTGCTCGAAGGTCGGCGGATGCCCAAAGGCCTTCAGCGATTTGTGCAACTGCGCCCGACTCATCGCCACATCGATCTTGGCCTTTTTCAGCGCGGCATCGGCATTGGCGGTTTTCTGTGCGCGGACGCGCTCGAGGGCCGCCTGCACCGGGTCGGCTGTCGTCTCGGCAGGTTGCGCGGCACGCTGCCTTGCCTGTCGCTCGACGATTTTCTGTTGCTCCTCACGCTGCAAGCGGGCATTGCGCTGTTCGAAGCGGCGCCGTGCGTGATCGCGCTTGAGGGTGCGGGCCTGCCGCGCCTGTGGTGTGAGGGCCAGCCCCCCGACAACGGGCAGTACCGTGTTCGGCGGCAGGGGGCGCATTTCGATGCAGTCCACCGGGCACGGTGCCACGCAGAGGTCGCAACCGGTGCACTCATCGATGATCACCGTATGCATCAGTTTGGCCGCGCCGACGATGGCATCGACCGGGCAGGCCTGAATGCACTTGGTGCAACCAATGCACTCGGCCTCGCGGATATAGGCGATCTGCGCAGGTGCCGAGCCACGGCTGACATCAAGCTCCAGCACCGGCACCTTCAGCAGTTCGGCCAGGGCATTAATGGTTTCGTTGCCGCCTGGCGGACACTTGTTGATCGGCTCGCCATTGGCGATGCCTTCGGCGTACGGCTTGCACCCGGGGTGGCCGCACTTGCCGCATTGGGTTTGCGGCAAGAGTGCGTCGATGAGTTGAATCAGACTCATGTTTTGATCAGTCCGCTGAATCCGAGAAAGGCCACTGCGATCAGGCCGGCGCCGATCAGGTCGATCGGCAAGCCGCGAAAGGGCAGGGGAACATCGTTGTCGGCCGTGCGTTCACGTAAATCAGTGAACAGGCTCAGCACCAGCCAGAAGCCCAGCCCTGCACCGAGGCTCAAGGCTGTGGCGTGAAAAAATCCCTTGTCTTCCTGTGCATTGAGCAAGGCCACGCCGAGCACGCCGGCATTGCCCAGCAGCAACGGCCAGAGGCCCTCGAACGGCAGTGTCGAAAACACTCGAGCCAACAACTTCAGCAGCGGGCTGATCAGCAGCACGCTCAATGGCAGAAACACAAACAGACGCAGCGCTGTCAATTGCAGTGGCACCAGCAGCCATTGATAGAGCGCGTAGCCAAGCATGCCCACGCCCAGCATCAGGCAGGTCGTCGCAATGCCCAAGGCATGGACCTGACGGCGCTGACCGGCCAACAGCGGATCGACGGCCAACGGCCAGTGCAACACGAGGTTGTTGATCAGGGCGGTGCTGATAAGCGTAAGCAAGATCTCGGTCATTGTTCGTGCCGGCAAGAACAGGGCTTTTTTAGCGCAGTTGTCTAAAAAGAGTAGGCATTATCCGGCAAGGCGGGAGGGTGGGCCAGACATGAAAATCCCACAGCCGCGCCAGGCACGACTGTGGGATCGATTTGCCGCAGACCTTACTTGATGCGCTGGCCCGGCTTGGCGCCGCTGTCAGGGCTGAGCAGGTAGATTTCTTCACCGCCAGGGCCGGCCGCCATCACCATGCCTTCGGAGATGCCGAACTTCATTTTCCGTGGCTTGAGGTTGGCAATCATCATGGTCAGTCGACCATCGAGCTTGGACGGGTCCGGGTAAGCGCTCTTGATCCCGGAGAACACGTTGCGTTGCTCGTCACCGATGTCGAGGGTCAGGCGCAGCAGCTTGTCGGCGCCTTCCACGTGTTCGGCTTTTACGATCAGGGCGACACGCAGGTCGACGGCGGCGAAGGTGTCGAACTCGATTTCCGGCGACAGCGGATCCTTGGCCAGTTCACCATTGCCGGCAGGTGCGGCTGCGCCGGTGTCGGTCTGGCTGGCGGTCAGGTCTTCCTTCGAAGCGTCGGTCATGGCTTGCACCTTGACCGGGTCGATTCGGGTCATCAACGGCTTGAACTCGTTCAACTGATGGTTGCTGAGCAAGGTCGCGTGGTCGTTCCAGGTCAGCGGCGCGACGTTCAGGAACGCCTCGGCGTCGGCGGCCAGCAACGGCAGCACAGGCTTGAGGAAGATCACCAGTTGGCGGAACAGGTTGACGCCCGTGGCGCAGATGGCCTGGACTTCATCCTGTTTGCCTTCCTGTTTGTTCAGCGACCACGGCGCCTTGTCGGCGATCCAGGCGTTGGCGCGATCGGCTAGGCCCATGATCTCGCGCATGGCGCGGGCGAAGTCGCGGGCTTCATAGGCGTCGGCGATGCTTGGCGCGGCGGCCAGGAAGGCTTCGGTCAGTTCAGGCGCGGCGTTGGTGTCGACCATCACACCGGCATTGCCCTTGTTGATGAAACCGGCACAACGGCTGGCGATGTTGACGACCTTGCCCACCAGGTCGGAGTTGACCTTCTGCACGAAGTCTTCGAGGTTCAGGTCGAGGTCATCAACGCCACGGCCCAGCTTGGCCGCGTAGTAATAGCGCAGGTATTCCGGCGACAGGTGGTCCAGGTAGGTCCGGGCCTTGATGAAGGTGCCGCGGGACTTGGACATCTTCTGGCCATTGACGGTCAGGTAGCCGTGCACGTTGATCCCGGTCGGCTTGCGGTAGCCCGCGCCTTCGAGCATGGCAGGCCAGAACAGGGCGTGGAAGTTGACGATGTCCTTGCCGATGAAGTGGTACAGCTCGGCAGTGGAGTCCTTGCCCCAGAACGCGTCGAAATCCAGCTCCGGCGTGCGGTTGCACAGGTTCTTGAAGCTGGCCATGTAGCCGATCGGCGCATCCAGCCACACGTAGAAGTATTTGCCCGGCTCGTCGGGGATTTCAAAACCGAAATACGGTGCATCGCGGGAGATGTCCCACTGTTGCAGGCCGGCATCCAGCCATTCGGCGATCTTGTTGGCCACGGCATCCTGCAGGGTGCCGCTGCGGGTCCAGGTCTGCAGCATTTGCTGGAAGTCTGGCAGTTTGAAGAAGAAGTGCTGGGAATCCTTGAGCACCGGGGTGGCGCCGGAGATCGCCGACTTCGGATCCTTCAGGTCGGTCGGAGCGTAGGTCGCGCCGCATTTTTCGCAGTTGTCACCGTACTGGTCTTCAGTGCCGCATTTCGGGCAGGTGCCCTTGATGAAGCGGTCGGCCAGGAACATTTTCTTTTCCGGGTCGAAATACTGGGTGATCGAGCGCGTGGCGATGTGCCCGGCGTCGCGCAGCTTCAGGTAGATCTGGCTCGACAGCTCACGGTTTTCTTCGGCGTGAGTGGAGTGGAAGTTGTCGAAGTCCACCAGGAACTCGGCAAAGTCGGCGCTGTGTTCAGCCTGGACATTGGCGATCAGTTGTTCCGGGGTGATGCCTTCCTTTTCCGCGCGCAGCATGATCGCCGAACCGTGGGCGTCGTCGGCGCAGACATAAATGCATTGATTGCCGCGGTGCTTCTGGAAGCGCACCCACATATCGGTCTGGATGTATTCCAGCATATGGCCAAGGTGGATCGAACCATTGGCATAGGGCAGGGCGCTGGTGACGAGGATCTTGCGTGGCTCGGACATGGGGCTCGGCTACTTGATGAAACGGAGGTCGGCCACTATAAAGCGCCGGCGCATATTTTTCACCCTGTGAGCCTGTTTCCGGATGCATAGCTGGTGAAACCTGTGGCGAGGGGATGCGTTCACAACAAATGATCTACAAGCATGCCGCCTCGGGCGCGGAACAGGTACGATACCCACTATCTTTTCCAGTCCTGTTTTCGGAGTTGCCCATGAGCGCCGTCAATCGCGCAGCGGTGGAAGCCGTCCTTCGCCAATACACCGACCCTTACCTGAACCAGGACCCGGTCAGCGCCGGGTGCGTGCGCAACATCGAGATCCAGGGTGACCGCGTCAGCGTTCAGCTTGAACTGGGTTACGCCGCCGGTCTGTTCAAGAGTGGCTGGGCGCAGATGCTGGAAATGGCCATTCAGGGGTTGGATGGCGTGGCAAGTGCCAAGGTCGAAATCACCAGCGTGATCGCTGCGCACAAGGCTCAGGCGCAGATTCCGGGCCTGGCGAACGTGAAAAACGTGGTGGCCGTGGCATCCGGCAAGGGCGGCGTGGGCAAATCCACCACGGCGGCCAACTTGGCCCTGGCCCTGGCCCGCGAAGGCGCCAAGGTCGGGATTCTCGATGCGGACATCTACGGTCCGAGCCAGGGCATCATGTTCGGCATCCCCGAGCGTACCCGCCCCGAGGTCAAGGATCAGAAATGGTTCGTTCCGCTCAAGTCCCATGGCGTCGAAGTGATGTCCATGGCGTTCCTCACCGACGACAACACGCCGATGGTCTGGCGTGGTCCGATGGTCTCCGGCGCCTTGCTGCAACTGGTGACCCAAACCGCGTGGGGCGATCTGGACTATCTGGTCATCGACATGCCGCCAGGCACCGGCGATATCCAATTGACCCTGGCGCAGAAAGTCCCGGTGGCCGGTGCGGTCATCGTTACCACCCCGCAGGACCTGGCATTGCTGGACGCGCGCAAGGGCGTGGAAATGTTCCGCAAGGTCAACATTCCGGTGCTGGGCGTGGTGGAAAACATGGCCGTGCACATCTGCTCCAACTGCGGACATGCCGAGCATCTGTTCGGTGAAGGCGGTGGCGTGAAGCTGGCCAACCAGTATGGCGTCGAGCTGCTGGCTTCGCTGCCGTTGTCGATGGTCATCCGCGAACAGGCCGATGGCGGCAAGCCAACGGTGATCGCCGAACCTGACAGCCAGATTGCGATGGTTTACCAGGAATTGGCCCGCCATGTCGGTGCGCGGATCGTGTTGCAGGAAGCTTTGACGCCGGCGATGCCGAATATCAGCGTCAGCGACGATTGATATTCGCCAGATAAACGCTGACCAAATGTGGGAGCGGGTCGGGCTTAGATGCGCAACCCGCCATCCATCTCCAGAATCCGACCGGTGTAATAGTCGTTCTCAAAGATGTAAGCCGCCGAATGGGCGATTTCCTCAGGCCTGCCCATGCGCTTGAGCGGGATCCCTGCAGTCATTTTTTCCAGTGCTTCAGGCTTCATGCCCAAGGTCATTTCGGTTTCGATGAAGCCCGGTGCAATGCCGGCGACGCGAATGCCGTAGCGCGCCAGCTCCTTGGCCCAGGTCACGGTCGCCGCAGCAACACCGGCCTTGGCGGCCGAGTAGTTGGTCTGACCGACGTTGCCGGCGCGGGAAATCGAAGAGATATTGATGATCGCGCCGCTGTTGTTCAGCTCGACCATTTTCGCCGCGACTTCACGGGTGCACAGGAACACGCCGGTCAGGTTGACGTCGATGACCGCCTGCCATTGGGCCAAGCTCATCTTGGTCATTTCGCCATCCTTGACCTTGAGCAACAGGCCGTCGCGCAGGATCCCGGCATTGTTGATCAAGCCATGGATCGCGCCGAAGTCTTCAGCGACCTGGGCAACCATGTGGGTCACTTGCTCTTCGTTGGCCACGTTGCACAGGTAGGCGCGGGCCTCGACACCTTGGGCCTTGCAGGCCGCGACGGCGTCGTCGAGTTTTTCCTGGTTCAGGTCCACCAGCGCGAGTTTCGCGCCCAGGCCTGCGAAATACTCGGCCATGGAGCGGCCTAAACCCTGGCAACCGCCAGTGATAATGATTACTTTGTCAGTGAGTTGCATTCGCATGCCCCGGTAGCAGGTCTGAGTGGTTTCCTTTAGAGAGCCTCTCGATCTGCGCCTGACCTGGCTTGGCTGCACATGAGAACTGCCCCGATGGCTTGCTGGGACTTTCACCAGCAGCTCGTCCGTTTTTCTGACGGATTCTATTTAAGGAGTCATAAATTGAGCGTTGAAGCGGCTAAGCATGCACGAGAATTGCTCCTCAAGGAATACCGTGGGGTGCTCTCGACGCACTCCAAATCAATGCCCGGTTTTCCGTTCGGCTCCGTGGTTCCGTACTGCCTGGACGAGCAGGGCCGGCCGCTGATCCTGATCAGCCGCATCGCCCAGCACACTCATAATTTGCAAAAAGATCCGAAGTGCTCGCTCTTTGTCGGCGAGCGTGGCGCCGAAGATGTCCAGGCCGTTGGTCGACTGACTTACCTGGCTGAGGCGCAGCAGCTCGAAGACGAAGCCGCCATCGAAGCCGCCTCCGAGCGTTACTATCGCTACTTCCCTGAGTCGCAGGGTTATCACAAGGCCCACGATTTCGATTTCTGGGTGCTCAAGCCTGTACGCCACCGTTACATCGGCGGTTTTGGCGCGATTCATTGGGTCAACGAGCTGACCCTGGCCAACCCGTTCGCTGGCAAGGCCGAAGTGAGCATGGTCGAGCACATGAACGCCGATCACGCCAAGGCCATCGCCCATTACGTCGATCTGGCCGGGCTGCCGAAAAACGCGCTGGCGCAAATGGTCGGTATCGATACCGAAGGCATGCACCTGCGTATCGGTCAAAGCCTGTACTGGTTGCCGTTTCAAGTGCCTTGTAATACGCCGACACAAGTCCGCGAAGCCTTGGTTTCTCTGGCTCACGCCGAGCATTGGCCGAAAAATGAAGTGGCCGACGCTTGAATTCACGAAACGGCGACGTCATCTAAGGTGAACTGGCAAGGCATTCTTGCGTTGAGGAACCATTTGATGCGCCCTTTTTTGTTGCTCTTTCTGCTGTTCCCGGTGTTGGAGCTGTTCGTATTCGTCAAGGTGGCAGGGTCCATCGGGTTTTTCCCGGCCCTGCTGCTGATCATTCTCGGCTCGATGTTCGGTGTTTTCGTGCTGCGCGTCGCCGGCCTGGCCACGGCCCTGCGTGCCCGTGAGAGCCTGAACCGCGGCGAGCTGCCGGCCCAGACCATGCTCGAAGGCCTGATGCTGGCATTGGCTGGCGGCCTGTTGATTCTTCCGGGTTTCATCAGCGATGTGATCGGCCTGTTCATGCTGCTGCCGTTCAGTCGTCGTCTGCTGGCCAATAAAATGCGCCAGCGCGCCGAAGAGCAGGCCATGCGTCAGCGAGCGTTCGCCGACGACCTCCAGGCCCGTGGCGGCCCGGCGCCTCGCGAGCCGCTGGGCCGCGAGCCCAACGTGATCGAAGGCGAGTTCGAACACCGCGATACCAAGTAATGCGCACATCGACACGGCACCTTCGGGTGCCGTGTTCGTTTGCGGGGCAGCGAACTGAAAATTTTTCGATCCCCGCCCTTGTAATAAGCTTATGTGCCCTTATGTAACGGTCACCGCAAGGTTTCTGGCGATTACGCCAGACAGACTTCCGCGGTTCGCTTGACGAACCGCAACCGGCACCGCCGGCCTTTGTTAAACCCGCCGGGACTACACCGGCCGATGAAAACCACAATTAGGAGAGATCGACAATGAAGCTTCGTCCTCTGCATGACCGCGTCGTCATCCGTCGCAGCGAAGAAGAAAAGAAAACCGCTGGCGGTATCGTCCTGCCAGGTTCGGCTGCTGAAAAAGCCAACAGCGGCGAAATCCTCGCTGTAGGCACCGGCCGCGTACTGGAAAACGGTGAAGTGCGTGCACTGTCCGTGAAAGTGGGCGACAAGGTTGTGTTCGGTCCTTACTCCGGCAGCAACACTGTGAAAGTCGACGGCGAAGACCTGCTGGTAATGAGCGAGAACGAAATCCTCGCTGTTATCGAAGGCTGATTACCCGTTCATTTTCCGCTACTACAAAGTATTTAAGGAATATCGATCATGGCTGCTAAAGAAGTTCTGTTTGGCGATTCCGCCCGCAAGAAAATGCTCAAAGGCGTCAACGTCCTGGCTGACGCGGTAAAAGCGACCCTGGGCCCGAAAGGCCGTAACGTGATCATCGAGAAGAGCTTCGGCGCTCCGACCATCACCAAGGACGGCGTTTCCGTCGCCAAAGAAATCGAACTCGAAGACCGTTTCGAAAACATGGGCGCGCAGCTGGTCAAAGACGTTGCCTCCCGTGCCAACGATGACGCTGGTGACGGTACTACCACCGCTACCGTTCTGGCTCAGTCGATCGTCAACGAAGGCCTGAAAGCCGTCGCTGCCGGCATGAACCCGATGGATCTGAAGCGCGGCATCGACAAGGCGACCATCGCCATTGTCAAAGAGCTGAAAAACCTGTCCAAGCCATGCGCTGACACCAAGGCCATCGCTCAGGTTGGTACCATCTCCGCCAACTCCGACAACTCCATCGGCGACATCATTGCCGAAGCCATGGAAAAAGTCGGTAAAGAAGGCGTGATCACCGTTGAAGAAGGCACTGGCCTGGAAAACGAACTGTCGGTTGTAGAAGGCATGCAGTTCGACCGTGGCTACCTGTCCCCGTACTTCGTCAACAAGCCGGAAACCATGGTTGCCGAGCTGGACAACCCGCTGGTTCTGCTGGTCGACAAAAAGATCTCGAACATCCGCGAAATGCTGCCAGTGCTGGAAGCCGTTGCCAAAGCCGGCCGTCCACTGCTGATCGTTTCCGAAGACGTTGAAGGCGAAGCCTTGGCGACTCTGGTCGTGAACAACATGCGTGGCATCGTTAAAGTCGCAGCCGTCAAGGCTCCAGGCTTCGGCGACCGCCGCAAGGCCATGTTGCAGGACATCGCCGTTCTGACCGGCGGTACCGTTATCTCCGAAGAGATCGGCCTGAGCCTGGAAGCAGCCACCCTGGAAAACCTGGGCAGCGCCAAGCGCGTGACCATCTCCAAGGAAAACACCATCATCGTTGACGGTGCTGGCGTAGCAGGCGACATCGAGTCCCGCATTGCTCAGATCCGTGCTCAGGTTGCCGAAACTTCCTCGGACTACGACCGTGAAAAACTGCAAGAGCGTCTGGCGAAGCTGTCCGGCGGCGTTGCAGTGATCAAGGTTGGCGCTGGTTCCGAAGTAGAAATGAAAGAGAAGAAAGCCCGCGTTGAAGACGCCCTGCACGCAACCCGTGCAGCCGTTGAAGAAGGCGTGGTACCTGGCGGTGGCGTTGCGCTGATCCGCGCTCTGGAAGCAATCCTCGACCTGAAAGGCGACAACGCCGACCAGGACGTGGGTATCGCCGTTCTGCGTCGTGCCATCGAAGCACCGCTGCGTCAGATCGCTGCCAACAGCGGTGACGAGCCAAGCGTTGTGGTCAACGAAGTCAAGAACGGCAAAGGTAACTTCGGTTACAACGCTGCGACTGGCGAATACGGCGACATGATCGAAATGGGCATCCTGGACCCAACCAAGGTCACCCGTTCCGCGCTGCAAGCTGCATCGTCGATCGGCGGTCTGATCCTGACCACCGAAGCTGCTGTTGCTGATGCACCGAAGAAAGACGGCGGTGCTGGCGGCGGTATGCCAGACATGGGCGGTATGGGCGGCATGGGCGGCATGATGTAAGCCAGCCTTACCCCTGTACGAAAAAACCCCGCCTGCGAAAGCAGGCGGGGTTTTTTATTGCCTTCAATTTGGGGTTGGCTGGAGATCGCGTCGCGCCCATCGCGGGCAAGCCACGCTCCTACAGGATCTGCATCGTCTCTGTGGGAGCGTGGCTTGGTCCGGGCGGCGCTCCGACGAAGGCGTCAGATCAGGCGCTGACAGGTTCTGCAGTGGTCCCGCGTTCAGCCCTCAAAGCCGGTCGATACAGAACGTAGTAGTACGACCCCAAACAAATCAGCCAGCAGAACACCGCCGTCCACACGTTGTGCGAGAAGAAGTGCGCGCCCTGCATCATCCGCCCGATGGAAAACACCGAGCCGAGGGCGAAGGCGAAGACAAACGCTGCGCGAGCCATGCGCGGGCGACGGTCACGCAATACGAAAAACAGGGCAAACAGGGTGAAGCCGGTGGCCGCATGGCCGCCGGGCCAGCAACGACCTGGTTTTTCGGTAGCCGGGCGATGGCTCAACAATTCGCTGTAGGTCTCGTGACCGCCAAATTGCTCAAGGCTCCAAGGACATTGCACCGCGGTCACCGCTTTCATCGGGGTGACAAAGGAAGTCGCCAGACCCAGGGACAGCACCAGGCAACCCAGTTCCCGCTTGAACGGTTTGAGCTTGACCATGAAAAACGAGGCAACGTAGACAATGATCGCGAACACCGAGAAGGCAATGACCACTTGCTTGGCGCGGGTATGCAGGATGTTTTCCAGGAAGTAACTGTGCCGTCCGATGAAGTCACCCGCGACCGGGTCGTAGAACAGCTTGGCAAGGTCCATGTCCAGTGAAGTCAGTTCGAGCAACACCAGAATGATCGCCGCAACGGCGGGAACCCCCAGGCACACCCAGAAGTTGAGCGGGCGCGGGGCAGGGCGGACAGCGGTTGATGACATGGTGGATCCTGAACAAAGGAAAAAGCCCCGGGGCATCAGCCCGGGGCGATTCGGTTAACGTTCGCCGACTTGACCGGCACCCTCCTTGGGCGCCTTCCAGCCAAGCAGCTGTTGCTTGAAGCCATAACTGGCGGTTTGGTAATAGGTGATGGCGCGGGTAATCAGCGGGTCATCGGCGGTCGACCGGGACTCGCGGCTTTCGGTCAGTGCGTCATCGTGACGACGCAATCCCTGGCGTGGGCTCAGAATCGCCAGGTCCTTGCCGTCGAACAACCCCAGGTGCTGGTAGTTGCCGACCACCACCCGTGGCGGCAGCGGGTTATCCTGCAACAGGTTACGGCCAAAGAACGTCGACTCATAATCCAGATTGAGCAAACCGAGCAGCGTCGGTGCCAGATCGATCTGGCTGGCCAGCTGTGCTGTTTCCCGAGCTTCGATCAACTTGGGCGCATAGATGAATAGCGGGATCTGATAGTTGGCGATAGGCAAGTCTTCCTTACCGGCGCTGCCTGCGGTGTGGTCGGCGACAAAGATGAAGATTGTATTGTCAAACCAGGGTTTTTGACGCGCCTGATCGAGAAACTGACCGATGGCGTAGTCGGTGTATTTCACCGCGCCGTCACGACCGTTGCCGGACTTGATGTCGATCCGGTTGTCCGGATAGGTGTAAGGGCGGTGGTTGGACGTCGTCATCAGCTGCAGCAGGAATGGCTGCTGCTTGGCATAGTCGGCATCGGCCAGTTTCAGTGTCTGGTTGTAGAGATCCTCGTCTGCCATGCCCCAGGCATTCTTGAAGTGAATCTCCGACTCCTCGACGCTGCTTTGGTCCACGACGCGGTAACCATTGCCGCTGAAGAATGCATTCATGTTGTCGAAGTAACCGCGGCCGCCGTAGACAAACACACTGTCGTAGCCCACGGCATTGAGTTGCTGACCAAGGCTGGCAAAGCCGCTTTCACGACCCACACGCTTGACGATCGAGCGACCGGGGGTTGGCGGGATCGCCAGGGTAATGGCTTCCAGGCCGCGGTCGGTGCGGGTGCCGGTGGCGTAGAAATTATTGAAATACAGGCTCTGCTTGCGCAAGGCATCAAGGTTGGGGGTCAGGTTACGGTTGTCACCGTTGCTGCCCATGTACTTGGCGCTGAAGCTTTCAATGGTGACCAGCACGATATTGGGTTTGCGCGGTGCGCCCGGGTTATCGATCTGCCGGCGTATGTCCTGCGGGTCTTCACCTACGAAGCGGGCATTGGGTTCTGCCAGTTCGGCGCGAATCTGTTGGGCAACCACGGCCGCCGGCAGTGTGCTGTAGAACTGCGGGTAGTCCAGTTCGTTGTTACGGAACGCGGCGAAGAACTGGTAGGGACCGTTGCTCGCCAGTTCGTTCTGATAGGCGTTGCCGCCCTGGGCGCGCGGGGCATCCTGGCTGAGCAACTGCATGCTCAGGCCGGCGACGATCAACAAACCGAGTGCATTCAGCAAGCGGCCACGTAGCGGCGGCAACGGCGCAGCGAGCGCAGCGTTGAAGGGTTTGCGCAATGCAAGACTCAGGACCACGGCCAGCACGGCGAGAATGCTCAGCAGCGTGCCGATCGGGTATGACTCCAGCAGGTTGTTCAGTACTTCGTCGGAATACACCAGATAGTCGACGGCGATGAAGTTGAAGCGCACGCCGAATTCATCCCAGAACAGCCACTCGGCCACCGAGGTGAACAGCATCGCGAACAGACTGACCGTCAGCAGACCCTGGAGAAACCAGCGGTGGCCACGAGTGCGCCAAAGGGCCGGTGGGCACAGTAATAGGTAGAGCCCCATGGGCAGTGCCGCGTAGGCAATGAAACCCAGGTCGTAGAGCAGGCCGATACTGAAGACGGACAGAAACCCGCTACCGGCCTCATCCAGATGCGTGAGGAGCAGGACGGTTCGAGTCAGAAAAAAAATTGCCAGCCAGGAGCCGGTTACCAGCAGCAAAAAGCGCATGGGTGCCGTCTTCAAATAGTCCATTTTCTATATTCCTTATTATCAATCGCGTGACAGTCTTCACCGCCTGCTGTAGGCAGCGTGTGAATCGATAGTGAAAAACTTGTCAATCATACCTGTTGGTTGAGCGAATTGATCCATGCACAGCCTTCCCCTAGCCGTGAGCCACACTTGGCCTTAAGCTGCGCGGGCCATGACGGCCGTTACTGTGGACGGAGAGATACCCATGCGAATTCTATTGGTTGAAGACAACCGCGATATCCTGGCCAACCTGGCCGATTACCTGGGGCTCAAAGGCTATACCGTGGATTGCGCGCAGGATGGTCTGTCTGGCCTGCATCTGGCGGCCACCGAGCATTACGATTTGATCGTGCTCGATATCATGCTGCCCGGCATCGATGGCTACACCCTGTGCAAACGCCTGCGCGAGGATGCCCGTCGCGAAACGCCGGTGATCATGCTCACGGCCCGTGATCAACTGGATGACCGTCTGCAAGGCTTCAAGTCCGGCGCCGATGACTACCTGATCAAACCGTTCGCCCTGTCTGAACTGGCGGCGCGTATCGAAGCGGTCATGCGCCGAACCCAGGGCGGCGGGCGGCGGACGTTGCAGGTCGGCGACCTGAACTATGACCTCGACACCCTGGAAGTCACTCGCGAAGGCCGGTTGCTGAAACTCAACCCGGTCGGCCTGAAGTTGCTGGCCGTGTTGATGCAGAAAAGTCCTCATGTGCTGCGCCGTGAAATTCTTGAAGAAGCGCTCTGGGGCGACGACTGCCCGGACAGCGACAGCCTGCGCAGCCATGTCCACCAACTGCGCCAGGTGATCGACAAGCCGTTCGCCAAGCCATTGCTGCAAACCGTGCATGGTGTGGGGTATCGCTTGGCCGAGGGCCGTGATGGAGTTTAAGCAGAGCCTTGCTCAACGCATCATCATTGCCTTTGCGCTGATGAGCGCACTGGTGGCGGGTGCCTTTGCCATGGGCATCGTGGCGACCGTGCACCTGGTGGAAGAAAAACTGATTTCGGCAGGTCTGGGTGGCGATTTGCAGCGCCTGTTGCTGATGGATAATGTCACGGACTGGAGCCATCGTCCCGAACCGGACCAATTGTTCTACTTCAGCGGTGGACCGGGCGATTTCCAGCTGCCCAAGGATTTGCGGCACCTGGAACCGGGTTTCCACGAAGTGTTCCGTGAAAACCTGTCGTACCACGCCATGGTCGAAATCGTCGACGGCCGGCGTTATGTGTTATTGCAGGACCAGAGCGACTTCGAAGAGCGTGAACGGGTGCTGTTTGCCGTGGTGCTGGTGGGTTTCGTACTGAGCCTGGCGCTGGCGGTGTTTCTCGGCTGGGTCCTGGCGCGCAAGGTCATGGCGCCGGTGGTGCGGCTGGCCCGCCAGGTACGCCATCGCGATCAACTGCTGGGTTTGGCTCCCCCTTTGGCGCCGGATTATGCCGCCGACGAAGTGGGCGAACTGGCCGTGGCCTTCGACGCCACCCTCGGGCGCTTGCGTCAGGCCCTGACCCGCGAGCGGTTGTTCACCAGCGACGTCAGCCACGAATTGCGTACGCCCCTGATGATCCTGGCCAGTTCCTGCGAACTGTTGCTGGAAAACCCAGGTCTCGATCAGCGCGGTCGAGCCCAGGTCGAGCGCATTGCCAGGGCGTGTGAAGAAATGCGCGAGCTGGTGCAAACCTTCCTGATGCTGGCCCGCGCCCAGCGCGAAGACGCCAGCATGTCGCCGCAGCAGTCCCTGGGCCAGATAGCCGAGGGCCTGCTCGGTCTGTGGCGCGAGCCCATAGAAGAAAAAGGATTGAAGTTGATCTTCGAACCGGGCAACCCTGAGGCCAAGGGCTACAACGCGACATTCCTGCATGCGGTGATGGGTAACTTGCTGCGTAATGCCTTGCATTACACCGAACAGGGCTTCATCCGCTTGACCCTGACGGGTACAGGCTTTCTGGTCGAAGACAGTGGCGTGGGCATTCCCGAGGAAAAACGCGAGGCGATGTTCGAACCCTTCGTTCGGGGCACTGAAAAACGCGGTGAAGGCTTGGGCCTGGGGCTTTCACTGGTGCAGCGGATCTGTGAAAACCAGGGCTGGAGCGTCAGCCTGACGACCATGGAACCCAATGGCTGTCGTTTTCAGGTGGAATTGTCCCGAACTTGATCGGTTGAGTCAGGCGTTCAGCAAACCCTGCCAACTCTGTAAAACCCTGTAATACTTCTTGGTTTCCCATCATAAAATTTTCACAAGTGGATCACCTGTCACCAACACCACGAAACCTAAGGTAGTTGCTATCAGAAGTTCAGGAGACCTGATGATGGACGGTCCGATCAAACTCGATTTTTCGGAAAAATACGACGATCAACACGCCCAACGCTATTTGCGCAAACACCAGGAAGGTCTCGGCCGTCGATTGTCCCATTGGCGTGACGAACAACTGGCACGCAAGGCGCTGTCCCTGGCTGGCGAGCCTGGCCTGGTCCTCGATTTGCCTTGTGGTGCAGGGCGTTTCTGGCCCTTGTTGGCGGAAAAATCCAACCGCGTGATCATCGGTGCCGATAACTCGCAGTCCATGCTGAAAATCGCAACCCAGGCGCAACCTGCCGATGTGGTGAAACGGGTACAACCCTTGCCCACGTCTGCATTCGACATCGCCTTGCCGGACAACTCCGTCGACAGCATTTTTTGCATGCGCTTGCTCCACCACATCGGTGAAGCCGAGCATCGCATGGCTATTTTGCGTGAATTCGAGCGGGTTTCCCGTGACAGCGTGATCATTTCGCTGTGGGTCGATGGCAACTTCAAGGCTTGGAAACGCAAGCGTTCGGAGAAAGCCCGTGGGCAGGTAGGTTACCAAAACCGGTTTGTGTTACCGGCCGCTACCGTAGAAAAGGAATTTGAGCAGGCGGGTTTCCGCATCCAGGAACAACTGGACTTTTTACCGCTCTATGCCATGTGGCGAGTTTACGTATTACGCAAGAGGTAACAGGATGGCAGTGCAGTGTGCAGCAGAAACGGAAGTCGCTCCCCCGGACCGCTTCGATTACTTTTGGAATCAGCGCGGTGAATGGGTAGAAGAACCCAACGTCCGTCGCGGCGGGGAAAGCGGCGTTCAACGCCTGATGGGCAGTGATGGTCAACTGCTCTACGTCAAGCGCCAGACCGGGCATATCCATCGTAGCTGGCAGCACCCATTCGGGCGGCCTACGGTACTGCGCGAGCATGCTGCGCTCATCGGTGTGACCGCGCTTGGCGTACGGGTTCCTGAAATCGTTTTCTGTGGCGCACAGCGCGATCCTGTGCACAAGTGGCGTGCCTTGCTGGTCACCAAGTCATTGGACGGCTACGAGGAAATCGATCGCTGGTACGCCGGTGGCGGTCGAGAGCGTCATGGTGAAGCCATAAACGAACGAGTGCTTAAGGACCTGGCCGAAAACCTGGCTCGCATGCACAAGGGCCGCTGGCAGCACGGTTGCCTTTACGACAAGCACGTATTCGTTCGCGTGACCGGTGAGGGCGAAACGGCCAAGGTCGAGGTTGCCCTGATCGATCTGGAGAAATGTCGACAGCGTTTGACCGCCAATCGCGCAGCTGTCCATGACTTGAAGCAGTTGCGTCGCCACTCGTCGTTCAGCGACGCAGACTGGAAAAAACTCATCTACTTTTATGAGACGGCGTTTGGCAGCGCTATCAAGGATTTATAGCGATGAAACTCGAAATTGCACGAGGTTTGTTTCTGGTAGGAGCCTTGGCAGTTGCATCGATCGCGATGGCAACCTGGGAGCAACCGCGCCCCCAGGTTCTCAGCTCGATAAGCGCAGAAGAACATTGTCCATTACCACGGGTTGCAAAGGCATCCGTGGCCACCCGACCCGATCATGACTTATTGTTGTTCATGTTCGGACTTTCTCAGGGATTGAGGCCGCAAAATTGAACCGATTGAAGCCCAAATGAAAGGCCTCGCTGATGCGAGGCCTTTTTTTATTGCCCTGACTTTCAATACAACAGGTTCATCTCATACAGATACATCTGTTTCAGCGCTTATCGGGTTTAGCCAGCAACGTGTAGACGCAGGGCAACACAAACAGGGTGAACAACGTCCCGATCGACATGCCCGTCGCGATGACCGTGCCGATGTCGAACCGGCTGACTGCGCCAGCACCGGTGGCGATGATCAATGGCACCATGCCGAACACCATCGCCGCAGTGGTCATCAAGACCGGACGCAGCCGGATGGCCGCCGCTTCCTCCACCGCTTCCCGTGCCGTCAGGCCCTTGTCCTTGCGCAGCTGGTTGGCGAACTCGACGATCAGAATGCCGTGCTTGCTGATCAGCCCGATCAACGTCACCAGCCCGACCTGGGTGTAGATGTTCATGCTCGACCAGCCCAGGAACAGCGGAATCAATGCGCCGCAGATAGACAACGGCACGGTGACCAGGATCACCAGCGGGTCGCGGAAGCTTTCGAACTGGGCCGCCAGCACCAGGAAAATGATCGCCAGTGCCAGGGCAAAGGTGACCCACAGGGCGCTGCCCTCCTGAACGTACTGCCTCGATGCGCCGGCGTAGTCGAAGGCAAAACCGGCGGGTGCCTCTTCCCGGGCGATCTGGCGCACGAGGTCGATGGCTTCCCCCATGCTCACCAGCGGCACGCCGGACAGGATGGCCGAGTTGAGTTGCTGGAACTGGTTCAGCTGTCGCGGTCGAGCACGGTCGGTGACGGTGATCAGGGTCGACAACGCCAACAGTTCGCCGTCGGTGTTTTTCACGTAGTAATTGTTCAGCCAGTCCGGATTGTCGCGGAACGGCCGCTCGACCTGGGCAATGACTTTGTAGCTGCGACCTTCAACGGTGAAACGGTTGATCTCGCCTTCACCCAGCAGGGTCGCCAGGGTTCCCCCCAGATCCTGCATGGAAACCCCCATCTGCGCGGCCTTGGCGCGGTCGATATCCACCACCACTTCCGGCTTGTCGAAGGCCAGGTCAACGTGGACAAACGCAAACTTGCCGGATTCCTTCGCACGTTTTTTTACCCGGTCGATCACCTGCAGCAGCAATTCGTAATCGTTGGCGGAGTTGATGACGAACTGGAACGGCACGCCTTCGCCGGTGCCCGGCAGTGATGGCAGGTTGAAGCCGAAAATCTGCAACCCCGGGATCTTTTCCAGTTTGGCCTGCACCTCGGGCAGGATCGCCATTTGCGTGCGACTGCGCTCGTTCCATGGCTTGAGCAGGAAACCGCCGATGCCCGATTGCACGCCATTGAAACCGTTGATCTGGAATGACGAGTAGTACTCGGGAAACGCCTTGAAGATCGAGACGAACTCGTCGGTGTAGGTGTTCAGGTAGTCGAGGTTGGTCGGTTGTGGGGCGTTGGCTATCATGAAAATGATGCCCTGGTCCTCATCCGGCGCCAGTTCCGATTTAGTGAATTTGAGAAGAACCGGAATCAGGCACAACACGATCACGGCGAACACCAGCACCACCGGCCGGGTGTTGAGGGTGCCGTGAAGCAGGCTCTGGTAGCGGCGCTTGAGGTTTTCGAAAATCATGTCCAGGCGATGGGCCAGGCCGCTGGGATTCGCGTCGTGACGCAGCAGAAACGCACACATCATCGGCGACAGGGTCAGGGCGACGATACCGGAAATCACCACCGCGCCGGCCAGGGTCAGGGCGAACTCCTTGAACAGAGCCCCGGTCAGGCCGGTCAGGAAACCGATCGGTGCATACACCGCCGCCAGGGTGATGGTCATCGAGACCACCGGCATGGCGATTTCCCGGGCGCCTTCAATGGCGGCGTTGAGCGGTGTCTTGCCTTCCTCGATGTGGCGGTGAATGTTTTCCACCACCACGATGGCGTCGTCCACCACCAGGCCGATGGCCAATACCATCGCCAGCAGGGTGAGCAGGTTGATCGAGTACCCCATCATCTGCATGAAGAACATGACGCCGATCATCGACAGCGGGATGGTCACCACCGGGATCACCACCGACCGCAGGGCGCCAAGGAACAGGAACACCACCACGATCACGATCAGCACCGCTTCGAACAGGGTTTTCACCACTTCGTCGATCGAGGCCTGGATGAACAGGGTGGAGTCGTAGGCGATTTCACTCTTGAGGTTCGGCGGTAGTTGGGCCTCAAGGTCCGGCATGATCTTGCGCACTTCCTTGATCACTTCCAGCGGGTTGGCACCGGGTGTCGCCTTGATGCCGATGTACACCGAAGGGGTGCCACCGAACGAGCTGATGGTGTCGTAGTTTTCCGCCCCCATTTCCACACGCGCCACATCGCGCAGCAATACACGGCTGTCGCCATCGACCTTGAGCGGAATCGCGCCGAAGGCTTCGGCGGACTTGAGTTCGGTATTGGCGTTGATGCTGGTGACCACATATTCGCCCTTCACCTCGCCGGCGGCAGAGAGGAAGTTGTACTGGCGCACCGCGTTGGTCACATCGCTGGCACTGAGGCCGAAACCCGCCAGCTTCATCGGGTCCAGCCACAGGCGCATGGCAAATACCTGGTTACCGAGGATCTCGGCTTCGGCCATGCCGGGCAAGGTCGCCAGTTTGGGCTGGATCACCCGTGACAGGTAATCGGTAATCTGCGGGTTGTTCAATTCCTTGCTGAAGTAACTGATGTACATCAGCACTGACGCATTGGCAGACTCTTTGCTCAGTACCGGATCTTCAGCGTCCTGGGGCAGTTGGTTCTTGACTTCGTTGGCCTTGGCCAGCAGTTCGGTAAACAGACGGTCGCTATTGGAGCCGATGCGCGCGTAGATCGAGATCACCGAAAAGTTCTGGCGACTGACCGAGGTCATGTAGTCGATGCCCTCGGCGCTGGCCAGGCTTTGCTGCATCGGTTGGGTGATATAGCCCTGGATGGTCTCGGCGTTGGCCCCGGGGTAGGCGGTGGTCACCGTGATCAGGGCGTTTTCCATTTGCGGGTACTGGCGTAGCGGCAGCTTGCTCCAGGCCTGGAAGCCCAACAGCACGATCAACAGACTGATCACGGTAGCGAGAACCGGACGGCGGATGAACGGGTCGGTAAAAGCCATGGGAATTCCTTGATCAGTCCGCGCGTGGCGGGCTGTTCTGCCCGGCCAGGGTCTTGTCGTCGCTGATGGCAACGCGTGAGCCGTTATCCAGTTTGAGCTGGCCGGCGGTCACCACTTTCTCGCCGCTCTGCACACCTTTGGTGATCATCACTTGCCCATCGCGGCGTTCGCCGGTCTCGACAAAACGCCGTTCGGCGATCAGCACCGGTTGGCCCTTGTCGTCCTTTACCAGGCTGCCATCCTCGGCCTTCTTTGGTACGGCCACATACACCGAGTTGCCGTAGAGCGTGTAGGTAATCGCGCTTTCCGGCACCACGATGCGCGGCAGCGGGTCGGGCAGGAGCACCTGGAGGCTGGCGAACATGCCTGGCATCAACTTGCCATCGGGGTTGGCCAGGGTGGCGCGGACCTGCACGTTACGGGTGCTGTTCTCGACTTTAGGGTTGATTGCACTGATGGTGCCGGGGTACTCCAGGGTCGGATACGCCGCGACAATGACCTGCACTGGCTGGCCGAGCGCAATCTTCGGCACCGACTGCTCGGGCACGAAAAAGTCGACATACAGGCTACTGAGGTCTTGCAGGGTGGCGATCATGGTGCCGCTGGCCACATAGTCGCCGACGTCCACCTGACGAATGCCGATGGTGCCGCTGAACGGCGCGATGATGCGTTTTTTCTCGAGTGCAGCCTTGAGCTGATTGACCGTGGCCCTGCTCTTTTTCAGGACCGCCGAGAGTCGGTCGAATTCACCTTTGGAAATCGCCTGGCTGCCCACCAGCTGGCTGCCACGGTTGTAGTCCAGTTGGGCCAGCCCGAGGTCGGCCAGGGCGGTTTCGAGCAAGGCACTTTCCACGGCGCTGTCGAGCCGGACGATGGGTTGACCGGCCTTGACCTTCTGCCCTGACTCGAACTGGACATCGATGACGGTGCCATCGGTCTCCAGGCTCAGGTCCACGCCCTGCAATGCCTTGAGCGTGCCAACGGTAGGCAGGCGGGCTTGCCATGGGCGCTCGGTGGCGGTGGCCACGGCAACGCTGATGGCCGGTCTGGGCGCAGAGTAGCCTTGAACCATCGTGTAGATCGACAAGGCTTTGTACGCGGCCAGGACCAGCACAATCAGTAGAACAACACCCAACATGATCAGCATGCGGCGACGCAGCATATCCAGTTCCTTGGAGAAAATCAGGTGAGACAGCGGGGAACATTACCGGGAGTGTAGAGGGTAATCCAACTGCCGTTTTTACAGGTTGTGAGGTATTAGAGAGGTGAAAGCCTGAAAAGATTCGCCGCGTTGGGTCGCGCCTGTGGGGTGTACGTCATCCCGATGCAGGCGCGGCTCAAAGCGGCGATTTTTTCAATGATTCAGGCCATCAGATGCAGATGGTTGTCCCAGAGCCCTGCGGGTAGCTCAAGCGGTTTTGCAACAAGGTTTGTCTGGCGGCAGTCGTAGTACCGGCAGCGTCCCTGGCCCGAGGTCACGACAAAACCATCGGCCACGGCGCCGACCCCGGCGCAATCGGGCAGTGGCGCGTCCAGGCGTACTTCACCGCTGTCCAGGTCCCAGATGAAAAAACGGTTGCCCCGTGGTGCGGTCAGCGCCACCAGGCGCAAGTCGCTGTGTACCGCGACGCTGGCGGTGTAGTGCCCCATGGCTTGCAACTGGTGCTCGGGCACCGGGAACGCGACGAAGGGCTGACCGGGCCGCTTGATCGCCAGCAACTCCGACGACTCGTGGGCTGCGCCCATGAACTGCTGGCTGGCGACGATGGTTCCGTCACTGGCGATTGCCAGATGACGCACGCTGTTCATCTGCTGGGCGAGGGTTTCCCTGCTCAGGAGGGTGCCGTCGCGGTGCATCAGGACCAGGCTCGGTTCCATGGCGTTGAGGTTCATCTCCACCCGGCTTTCGGCCTCGGTGCGAATCCCGCCGTTGGCCACCACCAGGGTTTCGCCATCGGGCATCCACGACACCTGGTGCGGACCGAGGCCGTGGGTGGAAATCTCACCGCTGTGCACCAACCGTTCACCTTCGAATCTGTACACACCGAGCAGGCCGCGACCCGGATCGGTGGTGTCGTTTTCGGTGGCGTAAAGCCAGTCGCCGCTGTGGTGAATGACCGCGTGACCGTAGAAGTGCCGGTTCGGCTGTGACACCACGGTTTGCAGGAGCGTGCCGTCGCGCAGGTCGATCAGATAGCTCTCGGTGCCCGGACGGCGGGCGACAAACAGCGCAATCGGCAGTGTCGGGTGGTTGATGATGTCGTGGCACCGCTGGCCGACCCGGGTGGCGAACACCTGGGTGCCATCCAGCCGAAATCCGACGGCGTAATGCTGGCCGTCGGTATCGTCCCGTGCCGAAAGCAACAACGGACTCTTGTCCTTTTGCTTGAACAGCTTCCAGCCGCCCAGTGTCACTGCACCCAGCAGCAAACTACCTAATGTCAGAACCTGGCGTCGCAGCATGGAACTGGCCCTCATCAGTCACCGTCGTTGGCGTTGAAGCCCAGTTGGATGCCCAGTGCCTTGGCCAGATCAGCCTCGTGCAGGCGATGGACGACGTTGAGGCTTTCGTACAGGTCGTTGAGCTGCTGGCGGCCGGCCTCGTCATTGAGCATGTCGGTCAGCGAACGCTGGTTACCGGCGAACAGTTTCAGCGAGGCGGCATAGGCCGCATCGATCTTGTCGGCCAACGGTTTCTGCTCGCTCGGCAACAGGCTGCGCAGGCCTTTGTTATCCACACCTTCCCAGACGGTCTTGGCGGCCGCGAGGCTGGCTTCGAGGCTGGTCAGGGACGCCTGGCTGCGCCATGCATCGGCCTGGAACGGTTGCGGCACGCCCTTGCTCTGGCGGCCCATCGGCGTGCCGAGTTTTTTCTTCAGGGTGTCGATGGCGGTGACTTGCACACGCAGCAGATCGGCGATCGCTTCGTGGGAGTCCGCATAACGCTGGTTCGGGAATTTGCTCATTTGCGCGAGCATGCCGTCGGTGTTGTTCCAGGTTTGCAGAATCTCTTCGGCCAATTGCTTCTGGCGTTCGCCGATGGCGATCAGCAGCGGGCAGTATTTGCTCTTCTGCTCAGCGTTGGCCACGTCAGGCTTGCTGTCGAACAGAATGTATTCGTAGGCCGAGAGGCCCTGTACCACAACGCTGGACTTGGCCAGTGCAGCGGCATCGATTTGCGGCTGGGCGGTGACCAGTTGCTCGACCTGACGGCCGACCAGGTTTTTCTTGTCCGGCCAGAACTGCACTTGCCACGACCGGTTGCCTTCGGCCAATGGCCCGATCAGCAGCGGTTGCAGTTCGGCCCAGGCTTTTTGCGCGTGCAGGAAATCGGCACGGGCGGTTTCCAGGTTTTCCTTGCCTTCGCAGTAGGCGAGGGCGCTGACCGCCAATTGACGGTCGGCTTCAACCCAGCGGGTGTAGGTCGGCAGGATCACCGACTTGGCGATGGCCGCCGACGTGACCGCTTGCGGGTCCTGGGGCGAGCAGGCGCCCAGGGCAAGTGCGGCAAGGCTGGTGAACAACAATTTGGGACGGAACATGTCGGGCTCCCGCGAGTGGAATGCGTGTTAAAGGGAATTCAGGAACGCCAGCAACGCAGCGCGTTGCTCGGCATTGAAAGACAAAACCTGTTGCTGCGCCGCTGCCGCCTCGCCGCCATGCCAGAGCACGGCTTCGAGCAGGTTGCGGGCGCGGCCGTCGTGCAGGAACTGGGTGTGGCCGCTGACCGCCTGTGTCAGGCCGATGCCCCACAACGGCGGGGTTCGCCATTCGCGGCCGCTGGCCTGGAATTCGCTACGGTTGTCGGCCAAGCCGTCACCCATGTCATGCAACAGCAGATCGCTGTACGGGCGAATCACTTGATTGGCCAGTTCAGGTTCGGCAGCGTTGGCGGCGGTGGTGTATTTCGGGGTGTGACAGGATTGGCAACCGGCCTGATAAAACAGGGTCTTGCCGGCCAGCACTTCAGGTGCACTGACGTCACGACGTGCCGGTACGGCGAGGTTTCGGCTGTAGAACAGCACCAGGCGCAGGATGTTGTCGCTGACTTCCGGCTCGCCATTCGGGCCGTTGCCACTGGGTGCCTGTTTGCAGGCCGTTTGCGCGTCCGTGCAGTCATCAAAGGGTCTCAGGCTGGTCGTGAGTCCCATATCCCCCGAAAACGCGTGAACATTTTGTTGATTGAGGTTCGGTTGTCCGGCTTTCCAGCCAAATCTTCCCAACACTGTCTTTAGTTGGGCGTCGTCCCACACCTGGTTCGGGCGTCCGGCAATGCCGTTGTTCGCCTTGGCCTGGGCCTCGGCGTTGGCCAGGATTGCTTCCTCGGGGATCGCTTCGAGCAAGCCCAGGCCAATCATTGGCGGCGCCACGCGGGCCGAGAAACGGGTGTCGGGGTGCATCGGGCCGTAGCCCAGCTGGGTGATGTTCAGGCTCGGTTTGCGCAACTCGACTTCGGTGCCGTCCTTGAAGCGAACCGGCACGGCGGTGTAATCGACCCGCACTTTGCCTTCGGGGGCCACGCCGGGTACGGCCATGTCCTGGAACTGGCCGCCGTAGACGGGCTCCGGCACCACGCCGAGCTGTTCGATGACCTTGGCATACGCCGGGGCGTCGGGAATCGACAGGCGTACCAACATCGACACGGCGTTCACATCGTCGGGAGTCGGCGGATGGCCGCGGCCGTCCTTGATGTGGCAGCCCTGGCAGGCATTGGTGTTGAACAGTGGGCCGAGGCCATCGCGAGCGGTCGTCGTCGACGGCGCGATCACCCAAGGGCTGCGGAAGAAGCTGTTGCCAACGCTGAAATCCACGCGCCGCGACGGCGGCAGATTCGCCGAGGGCATGGAAAACGCGTTCTGATCGGTCTTGCGCACCGTCGCACTGCCGCCGGAGCGGGCTTCACCGGGTTCGGCCTGGGTGAATTTCGGGGCGTCATCGCAGGCACTCAGGCCCAGGGCCAGAAACAGTGCGGACAAGCGAAGAGGCAGCGAGGGCATCAGACATCCTGCAAGACGAGCAAAACAAGGGCGCAAAGTCTAACAGGGGATGGGAATTTGAATAAGAGGAATTATCGTTTGCTTGATGTGGGACAGGATTTTCACTTGAGACCGCGATGAGGCCACCAGCATCACCCTAAAAGCTGATATGAAAAAGGCGACCCGAAGGTCGCCTTTTTCACTCAGCCAGCGTTGATCAGAATTCGTGATCAGCGTTGTCCGGGTTCAGGTCGTTGATGCCCAGTTTGCCAGCGGCGGCTTCGATCGAACCGGTCTGCTTGACCAGAGACGCGATGGCGTCACGGACGATCTGGTTGCCCGCGGTGTTGCCGGCAGCGATCAACTGGTCGTAGTGCTCACCCTTGTTGGCGTGGTCGACCATGACCTGAAGCTTGGCTTCGGTGGCGGCCAGGTCGGCTTTCAGCGCGGTGTCGGCAGCCGGGTCGGCTTTGGCCACCAGGGACGACAGGCTGGCGCCGGTCATTTTGGTGCCGTCGACGCGGGTGTATTCGCCCAGGTACACGTTACGAATGCCCTTGGCATCGTAGAAGTGCGAGTTGTGGGTGTTGTCGCTGAAGCAATCCTGTTCGTCTTCCGGGGAGTTGGCTTCCAGGGAAACCTTCATGCGCTCGCCCGCCAGTTCGCCCAGGGACAGGCTGCCCATGCCGAACAGCATTTTGCGCAGGCCGGTTTCAGCCGGTTCTGCTTCCAGGGTGGCGCGGTAGTTGTCAGCCACGTTCGGCTTCCAGTTACCGACCATTTCTTCCAGGTCGCTGACCAGCAGCTGAGTCACAGACTTCAGGTAAGCACGACGACGATCGTTGTGACCGCCGGTAGCGCCTTTGCCTTCCAGGTAGTCCGAAGCCGGACGGTTGCCGGCGCCAGGGCCGGTGCCGTTCAAGTCCTGGCCCCAGAGCAGGAATTCGATGGCGTGGTAGCCGGTGGCGACGTTGGCCTCGGAACCGCCCAGCTCGTTCAGGCTGGCGAGTTTTTCCGGGGTGATGTCTTTGACATCGACCTTGTCTTCGCCGATCTGCACTTCAGTGTTGGCGATGATGTTGGCAGTGGCACCCGGGTTGCCCAGTGCGTGTTCGTAGGATTTGTCGACGTAGTCGATCAGGCCTTCGTCCAGCGGCCAGGAGTTCAGCTGACCTTCCCAGTCGTCAACGATGGTGTTGCCGAAGCGGAACACTTCGCTCTGCAGGTAAGGCACGCGAGCGGCAACCCAGGCAGCCTTGGCGGCTTTCAGGGTGTCGGCGTTCGGCTTGGCGAGGAAGGCGTCTACGGCGGTTTGCAGGGTCTTCGCGGTGGATTCGGCATCGCTGTAAACGGCGAAAACGATGTCGGCGTAATGGGCGACAACGGCTTTGGCGGCGGCTTCGTCGACTTTACCGGCAGCGGCAGGCGCTGCGGCTGGAGCAGCCGGGGCAGCCGCAGTGCTGGCAGCTGGCGCAGGCGCGGCAGCTTTTTCTTGGTCTTTACCTTCGCCACAACCGGCGAGGGAAATAGCGATGGCCAACAGACTGGCGGTAGCCAGAGGCATACGAATCATGGCGAACATCCTGCTTCGATAGGGGTGGAGTCGTGCTATGCGCACGCAAAACTGCGACATAATGCAAATCTTTCGCATTATGTGTAAAGGGTTGTACCTGTAAATATTTCTTATTCAGCGGGTGGTTTGCTGCAAATCAAAAGATCGCCCGAGCGGGTAAGCGTCGCCGTGCGGTTTTTGACGATTCAGAGGATGACCGCATTACTGCGTTGGGCCTGCTTGAGGTAAACGCCCAGTTCCCGTGCCGGCAACGGCTTGCTGTAGTGATAGCCCTGACCTTCGTGGCAGCCTTCGGAGATGATGTAGGCCTCTTGCTCGGCGGTTTCCACGCCTTCGGCAATCACTTGCATGCCCAGGCTCTTGCCCAGCTGGATGATGGCGCGAACGATGGTCGCATCGTCGTCGTCATCGAGCAGGTCCTGAACGAAGCTCTTGTCGATCTTGATCTTGTCCAGCGGCAGGCTCTTGAGATAGCTCAAGGACGAATAGCCGGTTCCGAAGTCATCGATGGCGATCAGCGCGCCGGAGCGGCGCAGGCTGAGCAGGTGCTGGGCTGCGGTGCTGATGTCTTCCATCAGGCCGGTTTCGGTGACTTCCAGCTCCAGGCTGCGTGGCGGCAGGCGATACATCTGCAGCAGGTTGTTGACCACCCGTGGCAGTTCGGCGTGGTGCAATTGAACCGTGGACAGGTTCACCGCCATGCGCAGGTCGCTGAAGCCCTGGTCATGCCACTCGCGTAGTTGCTTGCAGGCCTGGTCCAGTACCCACTCGCCGATGGCAATGATGGTGCCATTCTGTTCGGCCAGGGGGATGAACAGGTCCGGCGGCACCATGCCGTGCTCGGGGTGTTGCCAGCGAATCAGGGCTTCGACGCCCACCACGCGGTTGTCGCGGTAGCTGATCTGCGGCTGGTAGACGAGGTAGAACTGATTGCGGATCAACGCATCGCGCAGGTCTTTTTCCAGCTCGCGGCGGCGGCGCATTTCGGTGTCGACGCTGGCGATATAGAACTGATAGCGGTTGCGCGAACGGGTCTTGGCCAGCGTCATGGTCTGCTCGGCCTTTTGCAGCAACTTTTCGGTGCTGTTGCCGTCCTCGGGGAACAGGGTGATGCCGATGGTGGCGCGCAGGCGGATCTCCTGATGGTCGAGGGCAAACGCCGCTTCCAGGTCATCAAGAATGCTTTGCGCCAGCTCGGCGGCTTCGTAGGGCTGCTCGATGTCGGCCTGGACCAGGGCGAACTGGTCGCCACCGAGACGGGCGAGGGCGCCCAGGCGACCGCTGTGACCGCGCAGGCGATCGGCCAGGGCCAGCAACAACTGGTCGCCGGTCTGATAGCTGAACTGCTCGTTGATGCCCTTGAAGTCATCCAGGCCGACACACAACACTGCGACCCGGCGCTGTAATTTGCCGGCGTCGACGAGGATCTTGTCCAGTTGCTGCTGCAACTGCTGCCGGTTCGGCAGCCCCGTCAGGAAATCGTACTGGGACATGCGCAACAGGCTGTTTTCCGCTTCGTGGCGCAGATGGGTATTGCGTTCGATGGATTCGAGCAACTGGTTGGCGGTGTTGATCCAGATGCCCAGTTCGTTATTCTCGTGCCCCTTGAGCAGCGGAATCTTGTGTTCGCTGGGACGATCCGGATTGATTTCCGTGAGGTGCTCGATGATCCGCGACAACGGCTTGGTCAGCAGCCAGTGGTAAACCAGATACAGCACCAGCCCCATGGCGAGCGCGCGCAGTACGCCGGAAATGAAGATGATCACCGAGCTGACAATGAACCCTTGGCCGTAGGTGGCGGTATCAAGGGTGATGCTCAGGTCGCCGTAATACTCGCTGTAAGGCCCGCGACCGACCAGCTGGGTGGTGAAGGTGCGTTCCTTGCCAAGAATCAGGTCGGTCAGCCAGCGACTGTGGGAGTGCTGCAACTCGCGGGTTTTTTGCGCGAGCATGGCTTCGTTGGGATGGCCGATGGAGGCCTGGCGCACGGCGGCGTCCTGAAACAGGCCTTCGATCACCTGCATGCCCATTTCCCGATCCAGGCTGTAGACGGCCTGGGTCGAGGGGTCGCGAAACATGTCGAGGATGCGCTCGGCATCGTTGGCGACGGCCTGGTGTGTTTTATAGGCATCGAACACAATCTGCGCGCAGCTCAAGACCACGCCGACGATCAATGCCGACAGGAGCACGACCCGGAGCAACTTCACCGACAAGCTGTTCTTGAGTTCCAGCTTCAAAGGGTTATTCCTTGTTCCGTGCGGGGGGCATCAAGTTGCCATGAGTATTGGCAATCCCTTAATGGCAGTCAAAGGGACAATCATCCTTGGGGGATTTTGCCTTCAGCCTGGCCGATTTGCAGTTGTCTTGACGAGTTAGCCTATTAGCACTGTGTCGGTTGTCGAGTCCTTCAACTTGAGGGGCGGGGGTGGAGATATTTTCCTTTTGTTGATGTTAGTCGCCCGCGGCGGGGGAGCAAGGCCCGGAAGTCTTGTTTCATCGTCGAAAAATGCCTTGGATTCTGTAGGTTGTTTTGGAACTTTAACGGAGTACATATCCATTTCTTCGGTAACGGCGGCTTATGGTTTCGCCCTTACGGCGAGTCACTTTTTTTACAAGCGCCTAAAAAAAGTAACCCAAAAAACGCTCGCCCCGAACGTACGGCCCCTCGCCTGGGCTCGGGGTTCCTTCGCTCCGGCATTCATCCGGGGGGCATCGCCTCCGGTCGGCTTCGCTCGACCTCCTCTCGATGTGTTCGGCTTCGCCGAACGGCGCTGCGCGCCCACCCCCGGATGAACACCTCCACTCAGCCTTCCGAGGGGGCGGGTGGATCAAGATCAAGAGCTGCAGGCGAGCTAACGCTCGGCCTGATGAGTGGTGAGGAGCGACTGTGTACACCGACCTGTCTTTGCTTTTCTGTGGGGGCGAGCTTGCTCGCGATGGCGGCCTGACAGCCGACCAATCTCCCACGCCTCTAAGCTGATCGTTCCCACGCTTCCCGCGTGGGAATGCTGCCAGAGACGCTCCGCGTTACGTTTTTGCGGGTTAACGCGGTGTAGGAAAGCGCCAGAAGTTTCCCACGCAGTTTTCAGGTTGCCCGTCGGAAGCGGGCTGAATAGCCTTTGGCTGTCGCTGAATACTCAGCGATCGGGTGTGAGAACCCGGCAAGTCATAGTCATCCAGTGCCAGTATCCGCATAATTGCCGCCAGCTTATCCGCTGTCTGTAAATGCGTTATGGCGGCTGTGTGCGGGCAGACTTTTGTCTGGCCGGGTGTCTATGACCGGTTTTCTCACCTCGCACATAGCTGCCACCTCTTTGCCGAGTGAGAACGGCAATGGGTGGCACCCACCGCATAGGAATATTTCAGTGGATAAGTTAATCCCCGATCCCCCTTACAACACCACCAAACCCTACAGCCCCCGCACCATGTTCACGATCGTCCCCGACATGGACACTGAAAGCCTGCTGGCCCACGCCTGTGAATCACTGGCTTCAGCCAACGTCATGGCGAGTGATTTCGCCACCTTCCTGACCGGCCCTCAGCGCAACACGGCGTTGGCCATTGCGCAGATCATCATGCTGGCGAAGGCGGCGGAACGATCGCCACCGTCCCGTTGCTCATATCCTTCCATAAAAAAACCCGGCATAAGCCGGGTTCTTTTGACTGGCGTCGAGCTTAAGCGGTGAAGGTTTTGCCTTCGAACTGCTCAGCCACGAATTTCCAGTTGACCAGGTTCCAGAACGCTTCGACATACTTTGGACGCAGGTTGCGGTAGTCGATGTAGTAAGCGTGCTCCCAGACGTCGCAGGTCAGCAGCGGGGTGTCGCCGTTGGTCAGCGGGTTGCCGGCGCCGATGGTGCTGGCCAGGGCCAGGGAACCGTCAGCCTTCTTCACCAGCCAGCCCCAACCGGAACCGAAGGTGCCGATGGAAGTCTTGCTGAACTCTTCCTTGAACTTGTCGAACGAACCGAAAGCCGCGTTGATGGCTTCAGCCAGAGCGCCGGTTGGTTGACCGCCGGCGTTTGGCGCCAGGCAGTTCCAGTAGAAAGTGTGGTTCCAGACCTGAGCGGCGTTGTTGAAGATACCGCCCGAGGAAGTCTTGACGATTTCTTCCAGGGTCTTGCCTTCGAACTCGGTGCCTGGCACCAGGTTGTTCAGGTTCACGACGTAGGTGTTGTGGTGCTTGTCGTGGTGGAACTCCAGGGTTTCCTTGGAGATGTGCGGCTGCAGGGCATCGTGTGCGTACGGCAGTGGCGGCAATTCGAAAGCCATGATGATTCTCCTAATCAGGTCAGTTGCGGTGAGCGCAAGGCCGATCACGGGCGGCCAGACAAGCGCCGGGGAGTTTGTACTCTTTGCGGCGCAGGGAGTCGGATCATAGCACCGGGGGGACGGCATAACCACGCAACAACTGTGTGGAATAGAGGTTCCGCGAATCAGCTGGCCGCGATCAACTGCAGTGCTACGGCAAACATCATCACCGCCACCAACAGATCGAGAATTCGCCAGGTGCTGGGGCGGGCGAGCCACGGTGCCAGCCATGCCGCACCGAGGGCCAAGGTGAAAAACCACAACAGCGAGGCACTGGCCGCGCCGACTACATAAGCGCCGGGCTCGGTTTGTTGAGCGCCCAGGGAGCCGATCAGCAAAACGGTGTCCAGATAGACGTGTGGGTTGAGCAAGGTCACTGCCAGCGCGCTGAGCATGACCGCCCGCAACGAGCGTACGGTCTGGCTTTCGCCCTGCTCAAGGCTCTGCTTCGAAAAGGCCCGGCGCAACGCCTGGCTGCCATACCACAACAGAAACGCTGCGCCGCCCCAACGGGCGATGGCCAGCAGTGTCGGATTTTGTGCCAGTACCGTCGCCAGGCCGAATACCCCGGCTGCTACCAACAGGGCGTCGCAAGTCACGCAGAGTGCTGCCACCGGCAGGTGATGTTCACGCCGCAGGCTTTGCGCCAGGACAAACGCATTCTGGGTGCCGATCGCCATGATCAGGCCGAAGGCCACCAACAGGCCGTTCACATAACTTTGCCACATGATTTTTTACTCCGCGTTGGCTGCCAGATCCCGCAACACTTGCAGGGCACGGTCGGCGTCGGCCTGGCCGACAAACAAATGGTCGTGGTAGTAGCCGGCAATCACGTTGCAGCTGATTCCTGCCTGGCCAAGCGCCGTGGCGAATGCGGCGGTCAGGCCGACCGCTTCGAGGGCCGAATGTACGTTCAAGGTGATCCAGGCGGCGATGTAGTCGAAGCTGAATCCGGCTTTTTCGGCGTGGGAACGTTCGAGGATCACGGTCAGGCCTTCCTGCTCGCGGAAGCTGCCGACAATTTCCAGATCCGTAGGCAACTTGCCGTCGCGCAAAGTGCAGAACACGTATTCGCCCGCGTTGAGTTGTGGGCTCATGCTGCGCAGCAGCGTTGCCAATGAAGTTTCGCCAGCCATGTGGGTGATCCTTGTTCAAGAGTTCTTGCTGGTCATTGTCCTTGTGAAGGCTGTATAAGAAAAACCAATCTTGCTGATCGCTCATTAGGAAAACTGATGTTCGACTATAAATTGCTTTCTGCCTTGGCCGCCGTGGTCGAACAGGCCGGTTTTGAACGGGCGGCCCAGGTGCTGGGCTTGTCGCAATCGGCGATCTCCCAGCGCATCAAGCTGCTGGAAGCGCGGGTTGGCCAGCCAGTGCTGGTGCGGGCCACGCCGCCAACGCCGACGGAAATCGGTCGACGGCTGCTCAACCACGTGCAGCAGGTGCGCTTGCTTGAACGGGATTTGCAAGGCCTGGTGCCGGCGCTGGATGAAGAGGGCCTGCCGGAACGCCTGCGGATCGCCCTGAACGCCGACAGCCTGGCCACTTGGTGGGCGCAGGCCGTGGGGGCGTTTTGCGCCGAACAGCATCTGCTGATGGATCTGGTGGTCGAAGACCAGACCGTCGGCCTCAAGCGCATGCGCGCCGGTGAAGTGGCGGCCTGCGTCTGCGCCAGCGAGCGTCCGGTGGCGGGTGCGCGCAGCGTGTTGCTGGGGGCCATGCGTTACCGTGCGCTGGCCAGCCCTGCGTTTATTGCCCGGCATTTTCCGCAGGGCGTACGCGCCGATCAGTTGGCCCGAACCCCGGCGCTGGTGTTTGGCCCGGACGATTTCCTGCAGCATCGGTACCTTGCGTCTCTGGGCGTCGAGGGCGGTTTCGAACACCATTTATGCCCGTCCTCCGAAGGTTTCATTCGTCTGACGGAAGCCGGGCTGGGCTGGGGGCTGGTTCCGGAACTGCAGGTACGCGAGCAACTGGAAAGGGGCGTATTGCAGGAGCTGCTGCCAGATAAGCCGATCGATGTGCCGCTGTACTGGCATCATTGGCGTAATGGCGGCCAGTTGCTGGGTTTACTCACCGATCAATTGGTACGCGCATCGAAGCAATGGCTGGTGCCCTTGGAGCAGCAGTAAGCGTCAAGCTGCAAGCTGCAAGTGAAGCGCTTGCGGACCGTTTTTAATTTGCAGGGTGCAGCTTGAAGCTCGCCACTGCATTGGTTGGAGCAATTCATGAAGATTCTGGTTACCGGCGCAAGCGGCTTCATTGGCGGACGCTTTGCGCGTTTTGCCCTGGAGCAGGGCCTGGACGTGCGGGTCAACGGTCGCCGGGCCGAGAGTGTGGAGCATCTGGTACGCCGCGGAGCCGAGTTCATTCAGGGCGACTTGAGCGACCCGGAACTGGCGCGCGAGCTGTGTTCGGACGTCGAGGCCGTGGTGCATTGCGCCGGGGCAGTCGGTTTGTGGGGACGTTATCAGGACTTCCATCAGGGCAACGTCCAGGTCACCGAGAACGTGGTCGAAGCCTGCCTGAAGCAACGGGTTCGGCGGTTGGTGCATTTGTCGTCGCCGTCTATCTACTTCGATGGTCGCGATCACCTGGGCCTGACCGAAGAACAGGTGCCCAAGCGCTTCAAGCACCCTTACGCCGCCACCAAGTACCTGGCCGAGCAAAAAGTCTTCGGCGCCCAGGAGTTCGGCCTCGAAACCCTGGCCCTGCGCCCGCGTTTCGTCACCGGGGCCGGCGACATGAGCATCTTCCCGCGCCTGTTGAACATGCAGCGCAAGGGGCGCCTGGCAATCATCGGCAACGGTCTGAACAAAGTTGATTTCACCAGCGTGCAAAACCTCAACGAAGCGTTGCTCAGCAGTTTGCTGGCCAGCGGTTCTGCGTTGGGCAAGGCTTACAACATCAGCAACGGCACGCCGATTCCCCTGTGGGACGTGGTCAATTACGTCATGCGCAACATGGAAGTCCCACAGGTAACCCGCTACCGTTCCTACGGCCTGGCCTACAGCGTGGCGGCGCTCAACGAGGGTGTGTGCAAGTTGTGGCCGGGGCGTCCCGAACCGACGCTGTCGCGTCTGGGCATGCAGGTCATGAACAAAAATTTCACCCTGGACATCAGTCGCGCCCGGCATTATCTGGATTACGATCCCAAGGTCAGCCTCTGGACGGCCCTCGATGAATTCTGTGGCTGGTGGAAGGCTCAGGCTATTCGATGATGTCAGGACAACGACCCCTTACTGAACCGGAAACGGGACTTCAGGGTCAATGGTTACGGCTGCGGGGTTTATACTGCGCGGCATAAAGCCATCATGTGTTTCACTAAGGTTTATTCAATGTCCATGCGTAACGATGCCAACGACGACTTCGACGATGTACCGAGCCTGCGTGCAGACGTTCTCGACGACGATTTTCCGCCTACTGCGCGCACGGTCGTGCATTCGCGCCCGGCGCCGGTGGTGAAGGTCAAGGCGGCGAGCACCGGCCCCCTGTGGGCGTTGGTCGGGGCGCTGATCTTTGCGTTCGCGGGCCTGGCCTGGTGGAGCTTTCAGCAGATCTCCCTGATGGAACAGCAACTGGTGGCGACCCAGGAAAGCTTCGCGCGAATCAGTGAGGAAGCGGCAGGGCGCCTGCAGGATATTTCCGGAAAGGTTGTCGCCAGCCAGACCAGTGTCAACACCGACAGCGAGGCCTTGAAGCTGCAAATCCGCCAGCTGGAAAGCAAGCTCCAGGACCAGAGCGCCCAGCAGCAAGGTGTTGCCGGCCAGGCCTCGGACCTGGACAAGCGACTGGCACAGATGACCGCGCAAACCACCGAACTGGACAAGCGCCTGGTGCAGTTGACTGCCCAGGACACCGAACATCAGACGGTCAACACGCAGTTGCAGGCCCAGGTCAAAGCCTTGAGCGCTGAATTGGCCGCCCTGAAAAGTGCCCCGTCCGACGCCGAAAAACTCGATGCACAGCTGAAAAGCCTGGGCGCCGATATTGTCTCGCTGAAAAAGCAAGGCAACCCGAGCGCCGCCATCGAACGTCTTGAGCAAGACATGATCGTGCTCAAGAGTGAGCAGGACAACCGTCCGGCCGCCGCGCAGGGTTCGACCAACACTGCCGAGTTCGATGCCTTCCGCAGTCAGGTCACCCGCAACATCAACACACTTCAAGCGCAGATCCAGAACCTTCAACAGCAACTGCGCGCGCGGCAGTAATCGTCAATGGTGTGAGTATTTGTGGCGAGGGAGCTTGTCGGATCGCCGCACCGTCCCGCTCGGCTGCGCAGCAGTCGTAAATCGGGCACCGCGGTTTACCTGTGCAATCGCGGTGAATGGATTTGGGGCGGCTGCGCCACCCAGCGGGAGCAAGCTCCCTCGCCACACAAGCCCATCGCACCACAGCACTCCGTGTTTTCCTGAATATCCATGCACCCCCATTGCCGTCTACGCTCTTCAAACACCACCAGGAACGAGGGATGCGCAATGGGGTTTCTGCATAGGTTCGCCTTGTTGTGCGGCATTTTTTTGTTGTGCCTAGGCCAGACGCAAGCCGCCGGGACGGAAAAGGATGACAGCAAGGCGGCCATCGCCCTGCTGGAAAAAGCCCTGGCTTACTACCACGAGAATGGCGACAAGGCCTTTGCGGCGTTCAGCCGACAGGGAGAGTTTGTCGACAAGGACCGTTATGTTTTCGTGCTCGACACCAAGGGCGTGATGCTCGCCAGTGGCGGGCCGTCGTCGGCGCTGATTGGTCGGGACGTGTCGCAAGTGCTTGGGCCGGATTTGCAGAAAACCTTCAAGGACGCCCTGAAAGTGCCGGAAGGCAATGGCATTCAGCAGGCGGAATATCGCTGGCAGAACTGGAGCGACGGCAAGGTCGAGCGCAAGCATGTCTACTACCAGCGCATCGGCCAGCGGATTCTGGCGGTCGGTTATTACCTGCCACGAGCCTCCGCCGAACAGGCCATGGCCTTGCTGAACAAAGCGGCAACCGATCTGGCCAAAGACGAAAAAGGCACCCTGACGGCGATCAATTCCCTCAAGGGCGGCTACCTGCAGGATGACCTGTATGTGTTCGTCGTCGACCTGGACACCCAGTGTTACGTGGCCCATGGCACCAACCTGCGGCTGATCAATACCGACTTCAGCAAAATCCTGGACCCGGAAGGCAAGCCGGTGGGCGAGCCGATTCTGGCGTTGATGGCCCAGCAGGATGATGGCGAATACGAATACCGCTGGAAAAACCCGGTGACCGGCAAGGTCGAGAACAAACATGCCTACCTGAAGAAGGTCGGGCATTTTCTGGTGGCTGTCGGGTATTACAGCCCTTGAATGGTAGTGGCTGTTAGATCGCCTTCGCGAGCAAGCCCGCTCCCACAGTTGACCGAGTTCTTCATGAGCACGCGGTCAACTGTGGGAGCGGGCTTGCTCGCGAATACAGGCGACGCGGTCTATCTATCGAACCTTGTCCTCGCGCCCGCGCAACAACATGTTCGGCATCGCAATCGCCGCCGCCAGCCCCAGCAATGAAACGGCCGCACTCACCGTCAACAAATGCCGGAACGTCAACAACAACTCGGCACGCAAAGCGTTCTGCGCGTCACCCGGTGCGGCGTTCAAACCGTCCAGCAACACATTCCCCGAGCTGCCTTCGGCAATCAGTGACGAACTGGTCAGGTGCGCAAAACTCGAATCCTGTAACAACGCCAACAGCAGCGCCGACATCAACGCCACACCCACGGCACCACCCAGCGAACGGAACAGATTGGTGGTGCTGGTGGCCACGCCGATGTCCCGCTGCTCCACCGAGTTCTGCGTGCCGACCAATGACGTCGGGAACTGCATACCGGAGGCAATCCCGCAGAGCAGCATAAACAGACTGCTGACGACGAACGCCTGCGGCGGGCTGAATGCCATGCCGATAATCGCGACGGGCATCAGCGCAGCACCGGTAAGGATCATCGGTTTGTAGCGCCCGGTCACCGAGGTGCGGCGGCCGGCGAAATACGCGCCAATCGGCAAGCCCATGGCCAGCGGTAGCAGATGCAGGGCGGCACTGTCGGCACCGGCACCGGTGACGCTCTGGAAGCGCAGCGGCATCAATACGATCAGCGAGATGGCCTGGAAACTGGTGAAGAAAATCGTGCACCAGCACAGGATCGCGTTGCGGTTGGCGAACAGATGCATGGGCAACAACGGCTCCCGTGCCCGCCGCTCGTGAACGACGAACAGCCCCAGCACCAGCACCGCACTAGCCAGCAGCGCCAGCACTTCGGCGCTGCGCCACGAATGGCCCTGACCGACCTGGGTGATGCCCAGCAACAATGCCGTGAGCCCGATGATCATCAGCACGGTGCCCAGGTAATCGATGATCGGTTTGCGTTGCGGAATCGGCAGGCCCACCAGCGTGCGATGGGCCACCAGCCAGGCACCCAGGCCCAGCGGCAGGTTGATCAGGAACACCCAGCGCCAGGACAGGTATTCGGTCATGTAGCCGCCGAGCACCGGGCCGGCCACGCTGGCCACGGCATACATGCTGCTGAAATAGCCCTGGTAACGACCGCGCTCCCGTGGCGGCACGATGTCACCGATGATCGCCTGGCTCACCGAGATCATTCCGCCGGCGCCGATGCCCTGGAGGATCCGCGCCAGCACCAGTTGCTCCATGCTCTGGGCCATGCCGCAGAACACCGACGCCAGGGTGAACAGGCCCATGCCGAACAGCATCAGCTTGCGCCGCCCGTACAGGTCGCCCAGTTTGCCGTAGATCGGCACCGCCACGGTCATGGCCACCATGTAGCCGGAAATCACCCAGGCCAGCAGGCTGACATCCTTGAATTGCGCGGAAATGGCCGGCATCGAAACGGCGACGATGGTCTGGTCCAGCGCGCCGAGAAAGATTGCCAGCATCAGGGCGATCAGCACGCTGCGAATGGCCGGTTTGGGCGTTTCAGGCTGGTGGAGATTGGTCACGGGAAAACCTGCGGGCAGTGATTGACCCGCAAGTAGCAAGGCGAGCGGGGATGCTCGCCAGTGTAAGTCGGTAGGAAGCTATTCGATAGCCTCATAAGGAAGCCCGACGTAGTTTTCTGCAATGGTTTTTCGACCCGCCTCGGAGCCGACAAAATACTCCAGCTCCGACTCAGCAATGCGCTGGCTAAAGGCATCGTGATCTTCGAAACGGTGCAGCATCGAGGTCATCCACCAGGAAAACCGCTCGGCCTTCCACACCCGGCGCAGGCAGATCTGCGAGTATTTCTCCAGCAGATCAAGGCGATCTTCGCGGTAAACCTTGAGCAGGATATTGAACAGCGTACTGACGTCACTGGCCGCCAGGTTCAGGCCCTTGGCGCCGGTGGGCGGGACGATGTGCGCGGCATCGCCGACCAGGAACATGCGCCCGTATTGCATGGGTTCGACCACGAAGCTGCGCAGTGGCGCGATGCTTTTTTCGATGGACGGCCCCGTTACCAGTTTGTCCGCCAACGCTTGTGGCAGTCGCGACTTGAGTTCGTCCCAGAAGCGTTGATCCGACCAGTTATCGACATGATCGCTGGTGGGCACCTGCAGGTAATAACGGGTGCGTGTCGGCGAGCGCATGCTGCACAGCGCGAAACCGCGCTCATGGCGGGCGTAGACCAGTTCTTCATGGACCGGTGGGGTATCGGCCAGGATCCCGAGCCAGCCAAAGGGATAGATCCGTTCGAAGACTTTCAGGCTGTCGACGGGAATCGATTGCCGCGCCACCCCATGGAAGCCGTCGCAACCGGCGATGTAGTCGCAATCGAGACGATACAGCTCGCCGTCTTTCTCAAAAGTGACAAACGCTTCGTCGGTTTTCATGCCGTGGGGAACGACGTTGTCGGCTTGATAAATCGTCTGCGCGCCAGCCTCCCGACGAGCGGCCATCAGGTCGCGGGTAACTTCGGTCTGGCCGTAGATCATCACCGTCTTGCCGCCGGTCAACGCTTGCAAATCGATGTGCACCTGACGTCCGTCGAGGGCCAGTTCAAAGCCGTCATGCACCAGTCCCTCGGCGTCCATGCGCTGACTCACGCCGGCCTGACGCAACAGCTCTACCATGCCTTGTTCAAGCACGCCGGCGCGGATTCGGCCGAGTACATAGTCTGGGGTCTGACGTTCGAGAATGAGGGTGTCGATTCCGGCGTTGTGCAGCAATTGGCCGAGCAACAAGCCAGAAGGGCCGGCGCCAATGATGGCGACTTGGGTTTTCAGCGTTTTCATTGTTTTTATGACTCGCAAGCTTCACGCGACCAGGGCCGGTGAATGATTTTTATGGATCGAGTGCTTGCATTTTTCCCTTGCGGGTCTGTCAATTGAAGGTGAAAACTGAGCCGATAGCTGTACATTCTGCCAATCGGTGCGATTATCGCCCGTCATCTACTCCGAGGCCTGGATTGAAGTGATGAACAAGCCTGACCTGCCTTCGATTCCGGTGTTCAAGCTCTACGGTGAAAGCCTGGATTGGCCGACCCCGGACTTGCTGCACTGTGAAACCATTTCCAAACGCAGTCGCGAACATCATTGGGAAATCAAACCGCACCGCCACGCTGATTTGTGCCAGTTGCTCTTCGTGTTCAAAGGTCAGGCAGAGCTTGAAATCGAAGGCAAGCGTACGCAACTGGTGGAGCCGGCGATCCAGATCCTGCCTCCGCTGTCGGTGCACGGCTTTCGCTTTTCCGAAGACGTGGAAGGGTTTGTCGTGACCCTGGCCGCGCCGCTGATTGCCCACCTGCAGATGCAGTTGGGGCACTCGGTCAATGCCCTGGCCCAGGCCGAAAGTTACCCGGCAGGCAAGGACGCCGAGTACCTCAGCAGCCTGTTCAGTGCCCTGCAGAATGAATACACCAGTCATCAACCGGCGCGGGAAATGCTCATGCATTCGCTGGTCAGTGTGATCGTGGTGTGGGTCAGCCGCCAGGTGATCCAGCGGCGCACCGCCATGGCGCGACCGCAGCGGGCCCGGGAATACCTCAACGGGTTTATTCAGCTGGTGGAAGAGACCTATCGCCAGCACGTCAAGGTCGAGGACCTGGCCCATCGGTTGGGGATTTCCGTGTCGCACCTCAACGGCACCTGCCGTGAGTTGGCGGGGCAACCGGCGTTGCAAATCATGCACGAACGGCAATTGCTGGAGGCCAAGCGTTTGCTGACCTACACCAGCATGACCATTTATGAAATGTCCGACGTGTTGGGGTTTTCCGATCCGACCAACTTCACGCGCCTGTTCCGGCGTCGTGTGGGGATTTCGCCTAAGGCGTTCCGCGACCGCTTGAAGGCCGATCAGGACAACGAAGCCTGACCCCCTTCGTTACCGGAGGGCGTTGAGGGTAGCGTTGTGGGGGATGCAGCGCTCGAAGTTGCAGCTCGCGTATTCACGGGGCAGGTTGCGCAGTTGCTCGACGCGCCAGGCGGCAGCGCCATACAGCCCGAGCGTGACCGCACAGGTGATGAAAATCGCGAGGTATCTTCTTGTTCTGATGTTCATGGCGTTGACCTCTGAACCAATACCTTTCGGTATTACTTTGAGCATAGGTCAGCGCGGGTGAGTTACCAGCAAAGCGGGTACGGCAATTGACGCGGTATTCAGAACATTGATGCCCCCTTGTGGGAGCGGGCTTGCTCGCGAAAGCGGTATTTCACGCGCAAAATCTACGTCGGATGTACCGACCTCTTCGCGAGCAAGCCCGCTCCCACATTTTCGATCCGGTCACAGGCCGATATCCCACTCCGGTTCTTCCGGAAATCTAAGCACCAGAAAATCCAGCAAGCTGCGCAACGCCGCCGGCATGTGCTTGCGCGAGGCATACACCGCATACACGTTCATTTGCCGGGGTTCGGCCGCCGGCAGCAGGCGAATCAACTCGCCGCTGTGAATGTGCACGCCGGCCTGGTACGTGGGCAGCATCGCCACCCCGGCACCGGCGATCGTTGCGCGCAGCAGCGTGCTGGCCTCGTTGGCGCTGATGTTGCCCTGCACCGGTACAGAAACCTGCTCGCCGTCCTGCTCGAAATGCCACAGGCTTTTGCCGAAGTAGGAGTGGGTCAGGCAATTGTGCAGGCTCAGTTCCTCGACCCGTTGTGGCGCCGGATGCTCGCGCAAGTAAGCGGGGGAAGCACAGATCACCGAGCGGCAAACCGTCAGGCGGCGGGCGATCAGGTTCGGGTCCAGATCGTTGCTGGTGCGGATCGCCAGGTCGATGCGCTCATCCACCAGGTTCACGGTGCGGTCGAGCATCTGCATGTCGATGCTGACGCCGGGGTAGCGTCGGACATAGGCGGCCATGGCATCGGCGAGTTGCGCCTGGCCGAATGAGGTGCTGACGCTGATCCGCAGCAGGCCGCGTGGTGCGTCATCCGGTTCGCTGACGGCGGCTTGCATGTCGGTGGACAAATCGAGCATCTGCCGACAGCGGGGCAGGATCTCGTTGCCGGCGGCGGTCAGGCTCAACTTGCGTGTGGTGCGATGCATCAGGCGCGCGCCGACCCAGTCTTCCAGTTCCGCCAGATACCGCGACACCACCGGCCGTGACAGCTCCAGATGATCGGCGGCGGCCGACTGGCTACCGAGGTCGACCACTGTGACGAACACGCGCATTGCTTGAAGACGATCCATGATTTGCCCGCTTTCAGAAACAAACTATGTTCAAGCATCGCATTTTTTGTACTGAGTCAGGCAACTAAGCTCTGTTCCATCGCCAAACAAGGCATTTGGACAACGGAGCAACAGATGATCGGTTTCACCACTTTAAAGCGGGTTTTGCTGGCAGGCGCCGCCCTCGGTTTCGCCGCCCATGCAGCCGCCTCGACCCTGACGCTGGATGTCTATAACCCCGGCGAAAAAGCCATCTTCCCGGTGACCTCGGTGCTGGTCAGTGGCGAGAAAGAAGCGATCCTGGTGGATGCGCAATTCGGCAAATCCCAGGCCGAACAGGTGGTGGAAAAAATCCGCGCCAGCGGCAAGCAGTTGACCACCATCTACATCAGCCACGGTGACCCGGACTACTACTTCGGCCTCGATACCCTGACGGCCGCGTTCCCCAAGGCCAAGGTCCTCGCCTCGCAACCGACCGTTGACCACATCAAGCGAACCGTCGACGGCAAACTGGCGTTCTGGGGCCCGAAAATGGGTGCCGATGTGCCGGCTAAAACCATCGTGCCACAGGTACTCAAGGGCGACAGCCTGATCCTCGAAGGGCAGAAGTTGCAGGTGATTGGTCTTGAGGGCCCGCAGCCGGATCGCAGCTTTGTGTGGATTCCGTCGATCAAGGCCGTGGTTGGTGGTGTCGTGGTGGCGCAAAACATCCACGTGTGGATGGCTGACACGCAAACGCTACAGTCCCATGCCGATTGGTTGGCTACGCTGCATTCCATTGAAACCCTGAAGCCGCAGACCGTGGTGCCGGGTCATTACCTTGGTGAGAGCGATCGCTCCCTGGCAGCCGTGCAGTCCACCGCCGCTTACATCAAAGCCTTCGACGAAGAAACCGCCAAGGCCAAGGATTCTGCCGCGCTGATCGCGGCGATGAAAAAACGCTTCCCGACCCTGGGTGATGAAAGCTCCCTGGAGCTGAGCGCCAAGGTCGCGAAGGGCGAGATGAAGTGGTAACCCGCCTCAACTGAAATCCAAGAAGCTCAACCCACTGGAGAACGTCATGAGCAAAATCGCAATCATCGGTGCCACCGGTCGTGCCGGTAGCCAACTGCTGGAAGAAGCCCTGCGTCGCGGTCACAGCGTTACCGCCATCGCCCGCGACACATCGAAAATCGACCCTCGTGAAGGTGTGGTCAGCAAGGCCGTCGATGCCCTTGATGCCGCTGCGTTGCAAGCTGCAATTGCGGGCCATGACGTGGTTATCAGCGCGGCGCATTTCGCCACGCTACCTGCCAGCGCAGTCGTTGGCCCGGTGAAAAAATCTGGGGTCAAACGTCTGCTGGTGGTGGGCGGGGCGGGTTCGCTGCTATTGCCCGATGGCACTCGAGTGATCGATAGCGAAGGTTTCCCTGAGGCTTACAAGGCAGAGGCCAGTGCCGGTGCCGAATTCCTCGCAAACTTGCGTGAAGAGCGGGATCTGGACTGGACCTTCCTGTCGCCATCGGCCGAATTTGTCGAGGGAGAGCGCACCGGGAAATTCCGCCTCGGTCAGGATGATTTGCTGGTGAGCAGTGAAGGGCGCAGCTGGATTACCTTTGCCGACTACGCGATTGCAATGCTCGACGAAGTGGAAGCGCCGAAGCATTCGCGACAGCGGTTTACAGTCGGTTATTGATGGCGTGGTTTAAACCATTCGGGAGCAAGCCCGCTCCCACACTTGATCACCGTCGTACACAAATAGTGTGTTCACGAGAGATCTACTGTGGGAGCGGGCTTGCTCGCGAAGCTTTTCAGCGGCTCTGCGCCTGCTCCACCAACCAGCCCATCAATTCCATCAACTTCGGCGAAGGCCCGGGTTTTTCGGGGAACACCAGGTAATACGCCAGTCCTGTTGTCACCTTCAATTCGAATGGCATGACCAACCTCCCGGCGTTCAGGTCATCGCCGATCAGCGACCAATCGCCAATCGCCACCCCCGTTCCCTGGGAAGCCATCGACATCGCCAGGTCCAATGTTTCGAAATGCTGGCCCTTGCCGACATTGGTCAAATGCACATCCGCCGCTTTCAACCAGGCCTTCCAGTCCCGTTCATCGCGGGTCGGGTGCAGCAGCAGGTGCTGTTGCAGATCGGTCGGTGTCTGCAGGGGCATGGGGCCTTCGAGTATCGGTCTGGAACACACAGGCGTGAGTTGTTCGTCGAAGAGTTTTTGCGACATCAATGAATCGTCCGGCGGTGCGCCATACATCACCGCCGCATCGAACTGCTCGCGATGAAAATCCACCCCGTGCTTGACCGTGGTGGTCAGTTCCACCGGCACGTCCGGGCGTTCCCGTTGCCATTGCAACAGACGCGGCAGCAACCAGCGCATGACGCAGGTCGGTGCCTTGAGTTGCAGGGTTTCGCGCTTCTCGCCGATCTGTTCAACGGCCTCGTCGATCAGGCCGAAAATCTGCTGGACCCGTGGCAGCCATTCCCGTCCCTCGGCTGTCAGGTCCAGGCCTCGGGCCAGGCGAATGAACAGCTCATAACCCAGATGATCTTCCAGCCCGGCGATCTGCCGACTCACCGCGCCCTGGGTGATGTGCAGCTGTTCGGCGGCCCGGGTGAAGTTGCAGCACTGCGCGGTAATCAGAAAGGTATGTAGCGCCGGCAGGGGAGGCAGTCGTTTCATTGGGATCCAAGGTATGACGTGAGGACATGGCTAGTATGACTTTTTATCCATTGTTGCGGCTACGTGTCGCCCGTTCCAATGAGGCCATTCCCGGGCCTGCGAATCCATCATAAACACAGCGCACGCCCGGCGTCTCAAACGAACAAAAAGGGCAAAGACATGGCGACGTGCGGCGAAGTATTGGTCAAGTTACTCGAAAACTACGGGGTCGAGCAGGTGTTCGGCATTCCGGGGGTGCATACCGTGGAGCTGTATCGCGGGCTGGCCCGTTCGAGCATCAACCACGTCACGCCGCGCCATGAACAGGGCGCCGGCTTCATGGCCGACGGCTACGCCCGCACCAGCGGCAAACCGGGTGTGTGCTTCATCATCACCGGCCCAGGCATGACCAACATCACCACCGCCATGGGCCAGGCCTATGCCGATTCGATCCCGATGCTGGTGATCTCCAGCGTGCAATCGCGCAGCCAGTTGGGCGGCGGTCGCGGCAAGCTGCATGAGCTGCCGAACCAAGGCGCACTGTGTGCCGGTGTGGCGGCGTTCTCCCACACCCTGATGTCGGCGTCGGAATTGCCGGGCGTGCTGGCTCGCGCCTTTGCACTGTTCCAGGCCGGCCGTCCGCGTCCGGTGCACATCGAAATTCCATTGGACGTATTGGTCGAAGAAGCCGATGACCTGCTCAGCAGCCTGCCGGTCAACATCGACCGCGCCGGTGCTTCGCCGAGTGCTGTGTCGCGCATGACCGATTTGCTGGCCGGCGCCAAGCGTCCGCTGATTCTCGCTGGTGGCGGTGCCATCGACGCGGCTGTCGAGCTGACTGAGCTGGCCGAACTGCTGGACGCGCCGGTCGCCCTGACCATCAATGCCAAGGGCATGCTCGCCTCCGGCCACCCGTTGCTGGTCGGTTCGACCCAGAGCCTGGTCGCCACCCGTGCGCTGGTCGCCGAGGCCGACGTGGTACTGGCCATCGGCACCGAACTGGCCGAGACCGACTACGACGTGACCTTCGCCGGTGGCTTCGAAATTCCTGGCAAGTTGCTGCGCGTCGATATCGACCCGGACCAGACCGTGCGCAACTACCCGCCGCACGTGGCATTGGTGGCCGACTCGCGTAACGCCGCCCAGGCTTTGCTCAGTGCCCTGTCGCACAAATCCCTGGCCGAGCGTCGCAACGATTGGGGGCAAGTACGTGCTGCTCGTCTGCGCGAAGACCTGGCCGCGACCTGGGACGCACCGACCCTGGCCCAGACCCGCTTCCTCGAAACCGTTCTGCATGAATTGCCGAACGCCGTATTCGTCGGCGATTCGACCCAGCCGGTGTACACCGGCAACCTGACGTTCAATCCGGAGCGTCCGCGTCGCTGGTTCAACTCGTCCACCGGTTACGGCACCCTCGGCTACGCCTTGCCGGCGGCGATTGGCGCCTGGCTGGGTGGCAGCGTCGAAGGTGGCGCGCGTCCTCCGGTGGTGTGCCTGATCGGCGACGGTGGCCTGCAGTTCACCCTGCCGGAACTGGCCAGTGCCGTTGAAGCGCGCACCCCGGTGATCGTGCTGCTGTGGAATAACCAGGGCTACGAAGAGATCAAGAAATACATGGTCAACCGCGCCATCGAGCCGGTCGGCGTGGACATCTACACCCCGGACTTCATCGGTGTGGCCAAGGCATTGGGTTGCGCCGCCGAAGCGGTCAGCAGTGTCGAGCAACTGCGCGGCGCATTGCGTGTCGCCACCGATCGCCAGGGCCCGACCCTGATTGAAATCGACCAGACCCAGTGGATGCAGGCGGTGTCGAAATGAGCTTCCCTACGACCCTGGATGGCCTGTACATCAACGGCCAATGGTTGGCCGGCAACGAACACTTGCGCGTGATCAACCCGGCGACAGAAGCCCTGTTGACCACCGTCAATGGCGGCGATGAGCGTGCGGTTGATCAAGCCGTGAGCGCGGCGACCCAGGCGTTCGCCGACTGGTCGAAAACCACGGGTGCCGAACGCGGTGCGATCCTGCGCAAAATCGCGGCGGGCGTGCAGGCCAATCGTGAAAAGTTGATGCACTTGCAGTCGAGCAACAACGGCAAGCCGCAATTCGAAGCCGCGATCGACGTCGATGACGTGATTGCCACGTTCGAGTATTACGCCGGTCTGGCCGAAGGCCTGGACGCGAAACAGGACAGCGCCATTGAGCTGCCGACAGACGATTTCAGCGCTCGCCTGCGCCGTGAGCCGTGCGGTGTGGTCGGCCTGATCGTGCCGTGGAATTTCCCGATGGTCACCACCGCGTGGAAACTCGCGCCGGCCCTGGCCGCCGGTTGCTGCGTGGTGCTCAAGCCTTCGGAAGTGACGCCGCTGCCGGAACTGGAGCTGGCGGCAATCATCGCTGAAGCCAGGTTGCCTGCGGGCGTGTTCAACCTGGTGTGCGGCACTGGCCTCGCGGTTGGCGCGCCCCTGTCGGCTGACTCGCGCATTGCGAAAATTTCCTTCACCGGCAGCAACGCGGTCGGCGTGCAGGTCATGCAACGGGCGGCTGAAACCGTCAAGGGCGTGAGCCTGGAGCTGGGCGGCAAATCCTCGCTGCTGGTGCTGGCCGATGCCGATCTCGATCTGGCGGTGGAAGTGGCCTGTGGCGGTGGTTTCTTCAACGCCGGGCAGATGTGTTCCGCCACCAGCCGCGTGCTGGTCGCCGATGAACTGGCCGATGAATTCCTGATCCGTGTGAAGGCCCGTGCCGAAGCCATTCGCGTGGCCGACCCGTTCGATCCGAACGTGGAAATGGGCGCGCTGGTCAATCAGGCGCAATACCAGCGCGTGCTCGGTCACATCGATCGCGGTTTGAGTGCCGGCGCCAAACTGGTTTGCGGTGGCAATCGCCCGCCCGACCTGCCGCGCGGATATTTTTTGCAGCCGACGGTTTTCACCGAAGTGCCCCTCGACAGTGCGCTGTGGTGTGAAGAGATTTTCGGCCCGGTGATCTGCGTGCGCAGTTTTGCCTCTGAAGCCGAGGCGATTGCCCTGGCCAACGACAGTCAATTTGGATTGGTCGCCAGTGTGGTGACGCGCAATGCACAGACCGCTGACCGCGTCGCCAACGCTTTGCAGGCGGGGCTTGTGTGGATCAACGCGCCGCAGGTGATCTTCCCGCAGACCGCCTGGGGCGGCTACAAGCAGAGCAGCATCGGCCGCGAATTGGGCCCGTGGGGCTTGCAGGCTTTCCAGGAAATCAAACACGTGATTCGGGCTGTCTGAAGGCACGAAAAAGGTGAGTGCATGCCTCCTGTTGAGGCATGCGCTGGCGTCATGGCTTCAATGAGTTTTTATCGATAGTCAGGTGTTTTACACGACCTCAGGATGAACTCGCTGGCTCAGCCAAGCCCCCGAAAATACGAGGGCTAACGCTGGTCCGGCCGCGCGGATGCAACAGTTTCGACCTGCCTCATACCTACAAAAACAAAGGGAGTCCGTAATGGGCGAGCATGATCTGAACAGACGTCAATTTATCAAGACCGTGGGCGTAGCCTCGGTTGCAGCGGCAGCCATGAGCATGCCGTTCATCAAGGCCAATGCCAGCGACACACGTTTTGCCGGCAAGACCCTGCGTTTGCTGACCTGGTCCGATGACACCGGCCTGGCCGCACTGCGCAACATCGCCGCGACGTTCGAAGACAAGTACAGCTGCAAGGTCATCGCTGACCGCACCGGCAGTACCTCGGAAATGGTCGCCAAGCTCAAGGCCGGCGGTGATCGTCCGCAGTACGACATCATCACCCTGGCAGGCGTCGGTGCCGAAGGTTTGGCCGCCGCCAACCTGCTGGAAAAACCCGACCTCAACCGCATTCCCAATCTCGTCGATGTACCGGAGAAATACCGCACCGGCGCCAATGGCCACGGTATCGGTTACCTGCTGTGGTGCAACAGCCTGGTCTACAGCACCCGCACCCAGAAACAAGCGCCGGACAGCTACGCGGCCCTGTGGGATCCAGAACTGGCCCCGAACATCTTCCTGCCACCGCCGAACTGGACCGAGGCCATGGACCTGATCATCATCGCCGCCAAACTGGCCGGTGGTGACGAACACAACATCGAGCCTGGTTTCAAGAAACTCGCCGAGCTGAAAGATCGCGTGGTGACCCTGGGCGAAAACCCGAACCAGATCGCCGAACTGTTCCGCACCGGTTCCCTGGACATGGGCGGCCTGTACGCACCGGCCTTCTTCCCGAAACAGATCCGCGATCCGAACTACGGCCTGGGCGCCACGTTCGGCATGAAGGAAGGTTTCTACACCGACCTGATGCTCTCGGTGATGCCGAAGAACCGTCCGGGCGATACCGACATGGCTTACGCCTTCATCAACCACTCCCTGGACCCGCTGGTGCAGGGCAAGATGGCTGAAGACATCTACAACGGCCCGGTCAACGCCAAGGCGATCATCTCCGCCGAAGCACGCAAGAGCCCGTACATCCTCACGCCGGAGCAGATTGCCGAGAAGGCGATCATGCACGACAACGCCTTCCTGGCGACTGTGCATGACCAATGGATTCGTCGTTACACGGAAATCTTTTCTTCCTGATCTGTAGGAGCGAGCTTGCTCGCGATGGACGTTAACGATGACGAGGGCTGCCTGAATGAACGCGGCGCCTTCACGTCCTTCGCGAGCAAGCTCGCTCCTACAGGGGCCGGGGTTGACACCCCGCTTCCGTGTGCCATTGATCCTCCATTGACGAGACCCTTTGCTATGGAACACCAACCTCTGACTCATCCGGTGAGTGCCGCCCCCGTGCGCGCCGCTCGGGGTGTTTCGCCAACGACGCGCGCCTGGCTTTTCCTCTCGCCGTCGATGCTGTTTCTTGGCGTACTGATTGCCGCGAGCCTCCTGGTACTGCGCATGAGCGTGGGCACCAAAGGCGCGGAATGGTCCGGGTTCAGCCTGGCCAGTTACGCCCAGTTGCTGGAACCCTATTACCTCAAGTCGCTGATGCTGACCCTGCGCCTGGCGCTGATCAGCGCGGTGATCGCAGTGATTCTGGCGATCCCGGTGGCCTACACCATGTCGCGCCTGACCTCGCCGTTCGTGCGCCGGATCTTCCTTGCGGCGGTGTTGCTGCCATTGCTGGTCAACCTGCTTCTGCAAAGCTACGGCTGGCTGGTGATCCTCGGCCCCGGTGGCATGCTCAACCAGACCCTGATGGGCCTGGGCCTGATCAAGCGCCCGATCATGCTGTTGTACAACCAGAACGGCGTGTTGATGGGCCTGGTGCAAACCGCCTTCCCGCTGGCCGTGTTGCCGATTGCCAGCGCCATGCGCGGCGTCGCCCGCAGTTACGAAGAAGCTGCTGCCACCCTCGGCGCCAGTCGCTTCCAGGTGTTCCGCCAAGTGGTATTGCCAATGAGTCTGCCGGGGATCATTACCGGTGCGACCCTGGTGTTCGCCTACAACGCCAGCAGTTTCGTGGTGCCCTTGCTGCTCGGTGGCCGGCGCGTGCCGATGCTGGCGGTGATGGTGCATGACCAGATCGCCCCGCTGATGAACTGGCCCGCCGCATCCGCTGCCGGTGTGGTGCTGATCGTCACCACCCTCGCGATCATGACCCTGTCCGAATACATCACTGGCCGCCGTCGCCGCATGCTGGAGGCTTCGCAATGAGTACCCTGATCAAGAAGCGCCAGTCGCTGTTGCCGGGTGATACCGGCAAGTTTGCCGGCATCCTCTCGGGCTTCATCCTGCTGTTGGCGGTGTTGCCGATCCTGACCATGATCGTGATGTCGTTCAGCGGCGCGTCGAACCTCGACTTCCCGCCGAGCAGCTACAGCCTGCAATGGTACAAGGCCGCCTGGCACACCTTCGTGTCGCCGGACGCCAGTGATGTACTGAGCCTCGGCCAGGCCATGAGCACCAGCCTGCTGGTGTCGTGCCTGACCATGATTTTCGCCACGATCATCGCGGTGCCGGCGGCCTACGCGCTGACTCGTTGCGAGTTCCGCGGCAAGGCCGTGGCGCTGCAACTGATGTCGTTGCCGCTGGTGTTCCCGATGGTGGTGTTGGGTCTGGCGTTGCTGCTGGTGTTCGACAGCCTGCCGTTCCACATGACCACCTCGCGCCTGGTGATTGCCCACGTGATCCTCGCGTTGCCGTTCGTGGTGAAGAACTGCACGGCGGCGATGCTCTCCATCGGCAGCGAAGTCGAAGAGGCCGCGCAAATGCTCGGTGCTTCACCGCTGCGGGCGATTGTCGATGTGGTGGTGCCGTTGATGAAGTCGGGGATCCTGGCGGGCATGCTGCTGGCGTTCATCGTCTCGTTCAACGAATTCACTGTGACCTATTTCCTCTACACCATCGACGTCATGACCGTGCCGATCTGGATGTACAGCCGCACCGTGTCTTCGCTCGACCCAACCGTATTTTCGTTTGCCGTGCTGATCGTGTTGATCGACTTTGTCCTGATTTGGGCACTCGAAAAACTGGTTGGTGAAGGTGGCGTTTCGTTCTGATTTCTTGAGGTGATTCACATGTCTGGTCTGATTCTGGAAAACGTCGAGAAACATTACGGCTCGGCCTGCGCGGTAACGGATGTGAACCTGCATTTGCCCGAGGGCAAACTGGTGTGTTTCCTCGGCCCTTCTGGCTGCGGCAAAACCACCTTACTGCGTATGATCGCCGGCCTTGAAACCCTGACCGGCGGCGAGATCCGCCTGGACGGCGAAGACATCGGCAACACCCCGGCGCACCTGCGCAACTTCGGCATGGTGTTCCAGTCCCTGGCGTTGTTCCCGCACATGACGGTCGGGGAGAACATCGCCTATCCGCTGAAACTGCGTGGGGTCAGCAAGGCCGATCAGCAGGCGCGGGTGGTGGAGTTGCTTGAGCTGATCCAGCTGCAAGCGATGATCAATCGCCCGGTGGCCAAGCTGTCCGGCGGCCAACGCCAGCGCGTGGCGATTGCCCGGGCGATTGCCTCGCACCCGAAAATCCTCCTGCTCGACGAACCGCTGTCGGCACTGGATGCCAAGCTGCGCGAGTCGATGCAGGTGGAAATCCGTCAGCTGCAACAGCGCCTGAACATCACCACCATCATGGTGACCCACGACCAGCGCGAGGCCATGACCATGGCCGATATCGTGGTCGTATTGGGTGAGCACAAGGTGCAGCAGGTGGGCACGCCGATCGAGATCTACCGCCATCCGGCCAACGAGTTCGTCGCGGACTTCATCGGCTCGGGCAACATCTTCCCGGCCACGGTGCTGGGTAACGGCAAGGTCAGCTTGCCGGGCGGCGATGCGCTGCAGGTGCCGATCTGCAGCAGCATTGTGGCCGGTGAAAAGGTGAAGATGCTGATTCGCCCGGAAGACCTGCAACTGTCGGCTCCGCAGGCGACCGCGGGCAACCGCTTGCTGGGCAAGGTGACGTTCGTGCGCGATATCGGCGCGACCATCGAGACCACGGTGGAGTGTTCCGGGGTGTCGTTTACCGCGCTGAGCACGCCGTGCCAGGGCTTTGGCCTGAGCGTTGGTCATCCGGTGTCGGTGACCTTGCCGGTGGAGGCTTGCCGGGTACTCGGGGCCTGATCCAAGGCTTGTATTGCCTGAACTGGACTCTTCGCGGGCTTGCCCGCGAAGGCATCAGTAGCCGCACCACCGGATCCGGATCAAACCGTCAACCGCAACCGCGCCAGATCCCGCAATGGCGGAGCCCCGAACAACCGGCTGTACTCACGGCTGAACTGCGACGGGCTTTCATACCCGACCCGATACCCCGCCGCCGAAGCCTCCAGTCCTTCGGCCAGCATCAGCCGGCGTGCTTCCTGCAGGCGCAACTGCTTCTGATACTGCAACGGACTCATCGCCGTCATCGCCTTGAAGCGGTGATGCAGCGTCGACACGCTCAGGTTCACTTCCTTCGCCAGATCATCAATGCGCAACGGCTGTTCAAAATTGCCATTGAGCCATTTGATCGCCTGGCTGATGCGATGGCTCTGACTGTTGGCGATGGCGATTTCGTACAACCGATGCCCCTGTTTGCTGCGCAACAGACGATAGAGGATCTCCCGGCGAATCAGCGGCGCCAGCATGGCGATGTCTTTTGGCGTGTCCAGCAACCGTGCCAGGCGCAGTACGGCGTCGAGCATCGCGCTGTCGAGTTTTTCGACATACAGCCCGCGCCCGGTCGGCCGGGTGGGCACGCCGAGGGGCCCGGCGTCGGCGATCAGTGCGGTGATTTCCGCCGGGTCGATGTCCAGGCGCAAGGCCATGATCGGTTCCTCGGCCGAGACATTCACCACCCGTCCACTGAGCGGCATCGAGACCGAGACCACCAGGTAGTTCAACGGGTCGTAGTTGAAGTACTCGTTGGCCAACTGAACTTCCTTACGCCCTTGGGCCATGATGCACAGCGCCGGTTGCGCGAGCACCGGGGCGAACTCGTGGGACTGGCTGTGGCGGGACATGAACAGCGAGCCGATGGCCGTGGCATAACTGCCATCTTCGGCGGTGTTGCGGCGGATGATCGCCGCCAGTTCCGCACGCTGCTTTTCCATGTCGGTGTCCAGCGGGGCTTGAAAGTGATCGAGCGACGACATGCGAGGCATCCTCGGCAAGGCATGGAAGGAATGGAGCAGAGCATAAGTTTGTGCAAGTGGCAGCGGTAGACACATCCTGTCAAATGCTTGCCTGATTCTGCTCGGGGTCGACCGGCGGTGTTGTCACTAGAGCCCTGTGCCTGAAAAACTTGCTTGAAACTCGTGTGGCAGAACCGTGACAGGGTTTTACCGCTTGTTACAGGCTGTCGATGCAGTTTCGCAGGATTGTGCAACGCGCCGGCAGGAATCGACTAACGAGACAGGCGTCGCGGCCCTTAACCTTTGATCCTGTCGCAGCCCGTCCCCCGGCTGCCACGCGACTCCCCGGGAGGGTTGAACATGTCCACGCAGATCCCCGTCAGTCATATGGCCTTCGTTCGAGCGCGCGCCGGGCGTTCGGCGGAACTCGGTGTGCGCCTCAGCGCCCTGATCGAACCGTCCCGCGCAGCGCCAGGCTGCCTGAGCTTTGCCTTGCAGCATTCGCAGTGCGACCCGGAACTGTGGTTGGTGTCCGGTTTCTGGAGTAATCAACAGGCCATGACCGCGTACTTCAGCACGCCGGCGATGGAGATTTTTGCCGAGCTGGTGCAGGAGCTGGTGGTCAATAGCCTGGATTTCCACACCTTCAAGGATGTCTCGGCGGCGCAGGCCCTCGGTCAGTCCGCAGCGGCGGTACACAAACTGGCCGGTTGAGGGTTTAATGGCAGCATTCTCAACCAGCCAGGATTCGCGACATGGCAAGAAAAGCCTTTGATCACTTCGAAGCTGTTTCCGCTGTAGTACCGGGCGAGGGTGGTTACCACGCCGCTATCGCCGTCAAAGCGCTGGGTGGTGCCGGCGCCCCGCGTTTTCACAAAGTGCTGGAAGGCCAGATCTTCAAGACCGCTCACGAGGCCGATGATGCGGCCGCCAAGGAGCTGACCCGACTCAAGGACGTCAAGGAAAACACCGACCTGCTCTGGTGATTCTCACCGCCCCGGGCGGTACATCTTGAACAACGCCTCAGGCCCCAGCTGGAAATAATCCGCTGGCCCGCCGCCGCGCAGAATCGGTTCTGCCGCGGCGGTGTCGTACACCCCATCCTTCAACAGCCATTTGGCGATATGCACGGCGACCACTTCGCCGAGAATCAGCCAAGTCGGCACCACATTGCCGTCCGCCCGTTGCAACTGGATGATCTGCGTGACCTTGCACTCGAAGGACACCGGGCTCTCGGCCACCCGTGGCACCTGAATGACCTTCGAGGCAGCGGTCGTCAGCCCGGCCAGTTCGAACTCGTTGACCTCAGGTTTGACCATGGCGCTGCTCTGGTTCATCTGCTCGGCCAGCGGCCGGGTGGCCAGGTTCCAGGCGAACTCGCCGGTTTGTTCGATGTTGTTCAGGCTGTCTTTGCGTCCGACGCTGGAAAAACCAACGATCGGCGGGATGTAGTTGAAGGCGTTGAAGAAGCTGTAGGGCGCCAGGTTCAAGCGGCCCTCGGCATCCTGTGAAGAGATCCAGCCGATGGGGCGCGGGCCGACGATGGCGTTGAACGGATCGTGGGGCAGGCCGTGGCCGTTGGCGGGTTCGTAGAAGTGGATGTCGTCGGGCATGGGGATTTCCAGAACTTGCGGGAGACGCTCATGGTGCAAGCACGCGCCGCAGATTTCCAGTCGGATTCGGTACTTGAGTTGATGAGATCCAATGTGGGAGCGGGCTTGCTCGCGAAAGCGATGTGCCAGTCACATTGATATTGGATGTGCCGCCGTCTTCGCGAGCAAGCCCGCTCCCACAGGTTTTGTGGTCTGCCGGAAGAATTGTATTACCCCAAAAACGACTAAGCCCGGCCGAAGCCGGGCTGTGAGTTTCCCTCCACGATCAGCCGATAGCTTCAGCGCTACCGGTTTTGTCGAAACCGTCGGCAGCGACAGCGCCCGCAGTGCCGGTTTTATCGAAGCCGTCAGAGGCATAGGTGCCCGAGTGGCTGCGTTCGATGGCGGCGCTGGCACCGGACTCAAAAGAGGCCGAGCCGGTTTTGTCGTAGCCATCGGCGGCGAACGTGTTGGCAGCCAGTACGGAAAGGGCCAGGGCAAGGATCAGTTTGGTTTTCATGGTGGTGACTCCCGTCTCGTTGGCGTTTTGTGAAAAAAAGCCAAGACGCCAGATTAATCGATTGAATTTCGCAATTAAATCTTGATAGTGATCGATTAATTAGATGTTAAGGCCGACAGGCTTTTCCGCTTTCAAGGACTGAGTGAGCGCATCGCAATGAATCGATCAGGCCGTTAAAGGTTGGGCGGCGAGTATTAACGCGTGATTAATCGGCTCTTTCGCCTGCGTGACAGATTTTTCATGAAGCTCTTGCCCATTTTTACTACGGCAGCACCAATCCGGGCGCGGGCCGAATCTGGATTTGGTTGTGGTGGTGATTGCGGGATGGGGGCTTCGATCGCGCAGAACAAGCTTGGCAAACGAGAGGTTGGCGAACTGACTTGGTACCGAGTCGGCTCCATTCGCGAGCAAGCCCGCTCCCACATTTAACCGGGTTGTTCCAGAAGGAACGCGGTCGAATGTGGGAGCGGGCTTGCTCGCGAAGAGGCCAGTACAGCCAGCTTCGATCTATCTGTCAGTCAGTGACAATCCGCGAATGCTTGCGGGTGTCTTTCATGGTGACGTACACCAGCAACGACACGGCAATACACGCGGTAACGTACCAGTAGTAACCCGTCTCCATGCCGATGCTCTTGAACCACAGCGCGATGTATTCAGCGGTGCCGCCGAAGATCGAGACGGTCAGTGCGTACGGCAGGCCCACGCCCAGGGCGCGGATTTCGGTCGGGAACAGTTCGGCTTTCACCACGGCGTTGATCGAGGTGTAGCCGCTGACGATGATCAGCGCCGCCATGATCAGGAAGAACGCGCCCCACCAGGTCTGGATGGTGTGCAGGGTGGTGAGGATCGGCACGGTGAACAGCGTCCCGAGGATGCCGAAGGCGATCAGGATCGGCCGGCGACCGATCTTGTCCGACAGCCCGCCGATGATCGGTTGCAGGCACATGAACAGGAACAACGTGGCAGCGGAAATGGTGGTGGAGTCGGAAATGCTCATGCCGACGGTGTTCACCAGGTATTTCTGCATGTAGGTGGTGTAGGTGTAGAACGCCAGGGTACCGCCCATGGTCAGGCCGACCACGGTCATCAGTTCCTTGGGGTGACGCATCAAGGTGCGCATCGCGCTTTCCTTGGCTTTTTCTTTCTTGGTGAACGACTCGGTTTCTTCCATGCCACGACGCAGGTACAGCGCCACCACGGCACACAGCGCACCGATGGCGAACGGGATGCGCCAGCCCCAGGCGTAGAGCTCCTCGGTGGTCAGGAAGTTCTGCAGGACAATCAGCACCGCCAAAGCGATGAGCTGGCCGGAGATCAGGGTCACGTACTGGAAGCTGGAGTAGAAACCGCGACGCTCCTTGGTTGCCATCTCGCTGAGGTAAGTGGCGGAGGTGCCGTATTCGCCTCCCACTGACAGGCCTTGCAGCAAGCGCGCGAACACCAGCAGGATCGGCGCGCCGATGCCGATGACTTCATAACTCGGGCTCAGGGCGATCAGCAGCGAGCCGAAGCACATCAGGTACACCGAGGCCATCAGGGCCTTTTTGCGCCCGACCTTGTCGGCATACAGCCCCATCAGCCAGCCACCGATCGGACGCATCAGGAAGCCCACGGCGAAGATTGCGGCAGTGTTGAGCAGTTGGGCGGTGGTGTCGCCTTTGGGGAAGAAGGTCTTGGCGAAGTACAGGGAGAAGGCGGCGTAGACGTACCAGTCGTACCACTCGACCATGTTGCCAACGGAACCGCTGAAAATCGATTTGATGCGGCTGGAAGTGGTTCTTTCTTTGGCCGGCACGGCAGCCGACCCAAGCGGCAGGGAGTTGGAGTTATCCATTGAAGGATCCTTCATTTAATTGTTTTTGTGGAGCGCGATTAAACGCAGCCTGCAGGGGCTATAGCAGGAGCTGTGCCAAGGGGAAGAGGGCCGGTTTAGAGGGGTGAGGGTGTTTTGGTGAGCGGAAATCCGCTTATTCGTGGCGGGTGGTGGGCGGAAAATTGCTTATGGTTTTGTTGTTTGCTTTGCCTGTACAGGCCTCATCGCGAGCAAGCTCGCTCCCACATCTGTGGATCTGTGTACGCCGAACATTGTGGGAGCGAGCTTGCTCGCGATGGGGCCGGAGCAGACACCAAAAAAATCAGGTCTCGGGCAAAAACATCTCCCGACTCAACCCATGCCGCTGCATCTTTTCATTGAAGGTCCGGCGCGGCAGTTGCAGTTCTTCGAGCACCGCTTTCACATCGCCCTTGTGCCGGGTCAATGCCGCGCGCAGGCATTGCGCTTCGAACGCTTCCTGCTGCGCCGCCAGTGACTGGCCGGGCTCGATGCCCAAGGGCTCCGGCTCACCGAGCCCCAATACCTGACGCTCGGCGACGTTCGCCAGTTCGCGTACGTTGCCCGGCCAGTCGTGACTCAGCAGGTGACTCAACTGCGCGCCGCTCAACGGTGGAAATTTACGTCCCAAGCGTTCGGCGGCGTTTTGGGCAAACGATTCGAACAGCAAGGGTATGTCTTCACGGCGTTCGCGAAGCGGCGGCAAGCGCAGCTCGGCAACGTTCAAGCGATAAGCCAGGTCTTCGCGAAAACGTCCGGCGCGCGCCTCGTCAAGCAGGTCCGGTTTGGTCGCGGCAATGATGCGCAAATCCACGCGGATGCTCTGGTTCGAGCCCAGCCGTTCAAGCTTTTGCTCCTGTAACACCCGCAGCAGTTTCACTTGCTGGGCCAACGGCATGCTTTCGATTTCATCGAGAAACAGCGTGCCGCCGTCGGCGTACTCGAGCTTGCCGATGCGCTTGCCGGACGCCCCGGTGAACGCGCCGCTCTCGTGACCGAACAGCTCGGCCTCGAACAATTGCTCGGGAATGGCCGCGCAGTTGAGTGCGACAAAGGGCTTGTCGGCCCGCGGCCCGAAGTCGTGCAGGCAACGCGCGACCAGTTCCTTGCCGCTACCGGTTTCGCCGCGAATCAGCACGTTGACCGGCAGTGCTGCCAGGTCCAGCACCTGCCGCCGCAGGGTCTGCAAACCCCGGGACACGCCGAGCAACGTGGCATCGAGCTTGGCGCGGTTATCCGCCTGCTCGTGCAGCGCGCGGTTTTCCAGCACCAGCCGGCGCTTGTCGAGGGCGCGGCGCAGGCTGCCGAGCAGGGTTTCCGGGCTGAAGGGTTTTTCGAGGAAGTCGTAGGCACCGTCGCGCATGGCTTCGACGGCCATCGGCACATCGCCGTGGCCGGTCAACAGGATCACCGGCAAATCGGCATCCCGGCGTTGCACCTCGGCCAGCAGTTCCAGGCCGGTCATGCCAGGCATGCGCACGTCGCTGAGAATCACCCCGGCAAAATGCCTGGGCAATTGTGCCAGGCACTCATCGGCGCGGCTGAACAGCTGAACCTCGAAACCCGACAGGCTCAACCATTGCTCGACGGCACTGCGGATGCTGCTTTCGTCGTCGACCACGATCACTGAGTTCAGCATGGTTCATGCACCTCCAGGTCGATGGGCAAGGTCACGGTAAACACGGCCCCTTTGTCATGATTGTCGGCGCTCAGGCGTCCGCCGGATTCGTGAACGATGGCGAACGACACCGCCAGTCCGATGCCCAGGCCTTCGCCCACCGGTTTGGTGGTGAAGAACGGATCGAAGACTTTGGACAGGTTCTCTTCGGCGATACCGCCACCATTGTCGATCACGCTCAGGCGCCACAATTGTTCGTCGGCTTCGAGACGAATTTCCAGGCGTTTGCAGGGTTTATCCTGCATCGCATCGAGGGCATTGCGCAGCAGATTGATCAGCACCTGTTCCAGGCGAATCGCATCGCCACGCACCCAGGCCGGGCGGGTCAGGTGCAGCACGGTGCTGACCTGTTCGTCGCGCAACCGGGTGTCGAGCAGCTGCAGCGACTGGTCCACCACGGCCGCCAGGTCCAGGCGTTCGCGCAAACCGCTGGGGCTTTTGCGGGCGAAGGTTTTCAGGTGGCCGGTGAGGGCCGCCATGCGGGTGAGCATTTCATCCACCGGTTTGAGCGCCTTGTAGGCGTCGTCGATGCGACCGTGGTCGAGCAGCAGCCTCAGAGTAGCAAGCTGCATGCGCTGGGCAGTGAGCGGCTGGTTGATCTCATGGGCCAGGGCGGCGGACATCTGCCCCAGCGCCGCGAGTTTGGCCGACTGCACCAGGCCTTCCTGGGCGGTGCGCAGGTCGCGGGTGCGTTCTTCTACCAGTCGTTCGAGTTCTTCGCGACTGCGCTGACGCAGTTTGGCCAGGCGCCAGCGCTGGTTGAGAAACAGCAGCAGGAACACCAGGGTCAGCCATAGCCCGGCCGCGGCAAGCGCGGCGTTGCGGCTGTCTTCGAAGGCGACCTGCGGGCGACGCAGCAGGTGCAGGGTCCAGCCCTCGGTACTCAGCGGCAGGGATTCCCACAGGTAATCCGCCTTGCCGTCCGGGCCATCGACCCGAGCCAGGTCACTGTTGTCGTCGAAGCGCCGCAACGATTGAAACTCAAGCGGCGTCAGTGGCTGCTTGTCGTACTGGCGCGTGGTCTTGAGTTCGGCATGATCGCTGTCGCTCAGCGGCTTGAGCAGGCGATAGCGCCAGCCCGGCTGGTTGGCGATGAAGATGATCCCGCGCGCATCGCTGACCAGTAGCGTGTCGCTGCCCTGACGCCACTCGCGTTCCAGTTCGGGGAACTCCAGTTTCACCACCATGGCACCGAGGAACTGGCCGTCGTCATCGCTGACCGCGCTGGAGAGGAAGTAACCGGGAATCCCGCTGGTCACCCCCACGGCATAGAAGCGCCCGGTGCCCTGGGTGCGGGTCTGGTTGAAATAGGGACGGAAACCGTAGTTGTGGCCGACATAACTGCTGGGCAAACGCCAATTGCTCGCCGCTACGGCGAGGCCGGTGCGATCGAGCAGTTCCAGGGTCGAGGATTCGGCGGCGCCGTTGATCTTTTCCAGCTTGCGGTTCAGCGCATCCTGCTGCTCGGGGCTCACCGGGCTTTTGAGCGCGTCGCGCAACTGCGGGTCCAGTGCCAGCACCGAAGGCAGGGCGCGGTAACGTTCGATCAGGGTATGCAGGGACGTGGCATACAGCGCCAGTTGCTGGTTGGCGCGAGCCGCGTCTTCGACCATTGACTGGCGCACGGTGTGGCGCATGGCCAGGGTCGCGGCGATGGCAGCGCCGGCGATGATCAGCAGGGTATACAGCGTCAGGCGCAGGAATCTGGAGGTCGGGAGCATGGAACCGAAATCGGACTGAAGACAGGAGGCGCAAGATAGCATGTGAACCTTCTTGCGCCAGTTCTCATCGCGCTGCGCCCTGGTGGATACCTTGAGCTTTCAACGATTCATGTTTCGTCTCATCTGTTCCAGTTCATCTGTCAGTTTCCCCAACGAAACTACCGAGTTCCCGGAGTTACTCAGATCATCATTGTTCAAGTGTGCTTCATGCATTCTGTTGGCTAGCCCGGTCTGTTCAGACGGGCTGTCTCCAGGATCCTGAATGGCTCCACGGGTTTGGTAAAGGGCGAGCCGGTGAAAACGCATGAGTGTTTCACGGAGAAACGTTTCCCATGCTAAGGGGGAAACTCGACGGGTAGATGGCCGCTGATGAGTCACCTTGTGCGGCGTTACCCCGAGAACATTCCCAAGCGTTTCACTGTGAAACGCTTCGAATGACCAGCACCTCACGCGCGGCACCGCCCTCGAGCATGGCGCGCATCAAAACAACCCCGCTTGGATTTTCTGCTGCAGCAGCGTAGCCAGTTCCCGACTGGGGTATTGGGCTTGCAGTCCCCAGGCTTTACAGCCGAGTGCATGCCGAAAAGCGCCGGCGTCCGTGAGGTCCTGAACGCTCCCACACAGCCGACAGCGCACCAGCGGGCCGTCGAGTGTCCAGTGTTTATTCCAGGATTCCAGCGGCAGGTAGGTCACGGACATTCAAAGCTAGGCCTTTGGCGAGGTACGACAGGAGCTGCGTGCGTGTAAAACCACTTATTACAAGTGATGGTAGGCCAGTCCCCGGGGGGTGGTGACCAGCAGGTACAAAAAAAGCCGCGCTGTCGTACAAACAGCGCGGCTCTTTTTTAATCAGCGGTTAAGTGCTTACTGCACTTCCACCGCCAGGCTTTCACTGATCTTTTTCTGCCAGATGGCAGGACCGGTGATGTGTACCGACTCGCCCTTGCTGTCGACCGCAACGGTCACAGGCATGTCTTTCACGTCGAACTCGTAGATCGCTTCCATACCCAGTTCGGCGAAAGCTACCACGCGGGATTTCTTGATCGCTTGCGCCACCAGGTAAGCCGCGCCGCCGACTGCCATCAGGTAAACGGCTTTGTGGTCCTTGATCGCTTCGATTGCGGTAGGGCCGCGCTCGGATTTGCCGATCATGCCCAGCAGGCCAGTCTGCTCGAGGATCTGACGGGTGAACTTGTCCATCCGCGTGGCGGTGGTAGGACCTGCCGGGCCAACCACTTCGTCACCGACCGGATCGACCGGACCGACGTAGTAGATGAAGCGACCCTTGAGGTCCACCGGCAGGGTTTCGCCCTTGTTCAGCATCTCGACCATGCGCTTGTGCGCGGCGTCGCGACCGGTGAGCATCTTACCGTTGAGCAGGACGGTTTCGCCCGGCTTCCAGCTCTGTACTTCTTCCGGGGTCAGGGTGTCGAGGTTGACGCGGCGGGCCGACGGACCGGCTTCCCAGACGATTTCCGGGTAGGCGTCCAGCGGTGGTGCTTCCAGCGAGGCCGGGCCGGAACCGTCGAGCACGAAGTGCGCGTGACGGGTGGCGGCGCAGTTCGGGATCATGCACACCGGCAGCGAGGCGGCGTGGGTCGGGTAGTCCATGATCTTCACGTCGAGCACGGTGGTCAGGCCACCCAGGCCCTGGGCGCCGATGCCCAACTGGTTGACCTTCTCGAACAGCTCCAGGCGCATTTCTTCAATGCGGTTCTGTGGGCCACGCGCCTTCAGCTCGTGAATGTCGATGGATTCCATCAACACTTCCTTGGCCATGACCGCGGCTTTCTCGGCGGTGCCGCCGATGCCGATGCCGAGCATGCCCGGTGGGCACCAGCCGGCGCCCATTTCCGGGACGGTTTTCAGCACCCAGTCGACGATCGAGTCGGACGGGTTGAGCATGGCCATCTTCGACTTGTTCTCGGAACCGCCGCCCTTGGCCGCCACGTCCACTTCCACGGTGTTACCCGGAACGATGGAGTAGTGGATCACGGCCGGGGTGTTGTCCTTGGTGTTTTTACGAGCGCCCGCCGGGTCGGCGAGGATCGAGGCACGCAGGACGTTTTCCGGCAGGTTGTAGGCGCGACGAACGCCTTCGTTGATCATGTCGTCCAGGCCCATGGTGGCGCCATCCCAGCGCACGTCCATGCCGACACGCACGAACACGGTAACGATACCGGTGTCCTGGCAGATCGGGCGGTGGCCGGTGGCGCACATGCGCGAGTTGATCAGGATCTGTGCCATCGAGTCGCGGGCCGCTGGCGATTCTTCGCGCAGGTAGGCCTCGTGCATCGCCTGGATGAAATCCACGGGGTGGTAATAGGAAATGAATTGCAGGGCGTCGGCAACGCTCTGAATCAGGTCGTCTTGCTTGATCACGGTCATGAGTCGCGCTCCTCTAAAAGACGGGAACATTCAATAAGGTGCTTGCAGCTTGGGTGCATCGGTCGGTTGCAAGCACCTTTCAAGGCACGCCGGGCAAGCTGGCGCGACGCTAAAAAGGCGCGGCAGTATAACGCGCCTTGCGGACAGGCACACGCGCCGACAGTCAATCGTTGGTCGCATGGAAGGCGCTTAAAGTGGCAAGTTACGAGCGGCAAATGTGTGGTGAAGGCTTTTGTGGCGAGGGGTGTGCAAGGCTCGGACCGTCGATCCCGAAAATTGAATGGTCATTTATCGGTCTTGCCACTAAAGTGACATACGGTCTGTAGAGTAGGACGCTCTGTCAGTCTCCTTTCATTTGGTGAGTCAACGATTGACCCATAACGCCATCCAGCGCCTTTTGCTTAAACGTTTCGCCCTCGCGGCCGGCACCTATGCCCTGGCATTGTTGCTGCTGTGGCTGGCGTTTTTTACCGGTCACTACGATGCACCGCTTTCCAATGTCGCCATCGGCAGCGCGCTGGTGGTGATCAGCCAGGTCACCCTGTTCGCGGTGTTCTACAGCGGCTACAACCTGCGTTTCGCCGACCCCAGCCTGACCGAGGCGCAAGTGTTGCTGGGGCTGGGGTGGCAAACCTGGCTGATCGCCCACCTGGATGAAGCCCGGGGCGCATTTCTGGTGTTTTACGTGCTGATCCTGCTGTTCGGCCTGTTCCATCTGTCACGCCGATCTTTAGTACGATGCGCGCTGCTGGTGTTTTTCAGTTTCAGTGCGATCACGCTGTGGGAGGTCTACCACTTCCAGCTGCCTGACCCGGCCATGGCGGTGTTGCAGGTCTGTGTGCTGTTCATCGTGCTGGTGTGGCTGGTGCTGTATGCCCGCTATGTCCAGGCCTCGCGACAACGCATGCGTCAGCGGCGTTTTGCCTTGCAGGCGCACCAGGACACATTGCGCGGGATGATGCGCCAGCTCGAAGACCTGGTGGCTACCGACGAGCTCACGGGTCTGTTCAATCGCCGGCATTTCCTGCGCCTGGCGTCCCGTGAGCTGAACGCCATGGACGCGGGTGTCGTGCATGGCCTGGCGCTGATCGACCTCGACCATTTCAAGCGCATCAACGACCTGTACGGTCATGCCGCCGGCGATCAGGTGCTGCAAGCCTTTGCCGGCGTTGCCAGCGCATGCCTGCGCGACGGTGATGTTCTGGCCCGTTACGGCGGTGAAGAGTTCGTGGTGCTGCTGCCCGATTGCGATGCCGACAGTTTGACATCGTGCTGCGAACGGCTGCGCATCGCGTTCACCGATGTCGAGTTGATTGGTCTGAATGTGCGCAACCTCAGTCTGTCCGCCGGCATGACCCTGCTGGAACGGGGCGACGACCTCGATGACGCCCTGCAACAGGCCGATCAGGCGCTTTATCGCGCCAAGCGTGACGGCCGCAACCGATGCGCGGCAGCGTGGGAGAACGTCGATGCCTGAGCTGCGGGTCGGCGAGCGCCACTGGTCGGTGGCGGCGGGTAGCAATTTGCTCGACGCGCTGAATCAGAACGACGTGCCGGTGCCTTACAGTTGCCGCGCCGGCAGTTGCCATGCGTGCCTGGTGCAGTGTGTGCGGGGGCTGCCGAGCGACAGCCGCCCCGATGCCCTGAGTGAACAGCAGCGTGAACAGGGTTGGCGCCTGGCATGCCAGTGCCAGGTGGTCGAGGACTTGCAGGTGCACGCCTTCGACCCGCAAACCGATGGCCGACCGGCCGAAGTGTCTGCCGTCGATTGGTTGAGCGCCACGGTCCTGCGTCTACGCGTAATCCCCCAGCGACCGTTGCGCTATGGCGCCGGCCAGCACCTGGTGTTGTGGGCGGGCATCGTGGCGCGGCCGTATTCTCTCGCCAGCCTGCCGCAAGAAGACCGTTTTCTGGAGTTTCATCTCGATTGCCGCAAGCCCGGGGAATTCAGCGATGCAGCCAGGCAATTGCGCATCGGCGATCCGATCCGTCTCGGTGAACTGCGCGGCGGCGCCTTGCATTACGACCCTGACTGGCACGCCCGGCCGTTGTGGTTGATGGCGGCCGGCACCGGATTGGGGCCCTTGTTTGGTGTATTGCGCGAAGCGTTGAGGCAGGATCACCAAGGCGCCATCCGCGTCATCCACCTGGCCCATGATGCCGATGAGCACTATCTGGCCAAACCTTTGCAAGCCATGGCCGCCAGCCGTCCGAACCTGAATATCGAACTGTGGACCCCGGCCGAGTTGCCAGCGGCTTTGGCGCAACTGCGGCTTGTTTCCCGGCAAACCCTGGCCTTACTCTGCGGAGCCCCCGACAGTGTCGACGCCTTTGCCCGGCGCCTGTACCTGGCGGGATTGCCGCGCAATCAACTGCTGGCCGATGTATTCCTGCCCCGTGGTTGAGCGCTGACTTTTCAGACGCGAGACCTGCCATGACCGATGCCATCCAAATTGAACGCGAACACGGCCTGTTGACCCTGCGCCTGAATCGCCCGGACAAGAAAAACGCGCTGACCCGCGCCATGTACAGCCACTTGGCCGAGGCGTTGAAACAGGCCGACAGCGACCCGCAGATCAACGCCGTGCTGATCACCGGTTCTGCCGAATGTTTCACCGCCGGCAACGACATCGCCGACTTCATCCAGCAACCGCCGAACGGCCTCGACAGCCCTGTATTCCAGTTCATGCGGGGCCTGCTCGAATGCCGCAAACCGGTGATCGCCGCCGTGGCCGGAGCTGCAGTGGGCATTGGCACGACGATGTTGCTGCATTGCGACCTGGTCTACGTCAGCCGTGACGCACGCCTGCGCATGCCGTTCGTCAACCTTGGTTTATGCCCGGAGTTCGGCTCCAGCCTGATCCTGCCGCGCTTGCTTGGGCAGGCCAAGGCGGCGGAGTTATTGTTGCTCGGTGAAGGCTTCAGTGGTGAACAGGCGGCCGCGTGGGGCATTGCGTCCGAAGCGCTGGGCAGTGGCGAAGAAGCCTTGGCCAAGGCGCGGGAGATGGCGCTGCGCTTCGAGTCGCTGCCACCGGAAGCGGTGCGCATCAGCAAGCAATTGATGAAGGCGCCGGATCGGGAGCTGTTGCGCAAGGTAATTGAAGAGGAGGGGGCGTTGTTTACTCAACGGCTGCGTTCGCCGGAGGCGTTGGCGGCGTTGACGGGGTTTATCAAGCGGCACTGAGTCTTCGCTGACTGGGCCGGCCCCATCGCGAGCAGGCTCGCTCCCACAATGGCCGGCGTTTTCAGCAAATTATAGGATCACCACAAGTCCCCTGTGGGAGCGAGCCTGCTCGCGATGAGGTCGGCCTGGACAACACAACTATCGGATCAGAAAGCAAAAAGCCCCGCCATTCACATGGCGGGGCTTTTGTTTTTCAGCAACCGGTCACTCAGACCATCGGATCGCCAACGTGCAGGATCTTCATGCCGTTGGTGCCGCCGGTGGTGTGGTAGCTGTCGCCTTTGGTCAGGATGACCCAGTCGCCTTTCTGTACTACGCCGCGCTTGACCAGCTCGTCGATAGCTTTCTGGCTGACTTCGTTCGGCGCCAGCGAAGCCGGGTCGAACGGGATGGTGTACACGCCACGGAACATTGCCGCGCGAGCCTGGGCTTCGCGGTGTGGGGTGAACGCGTAGATCGGCACCGAGGAGCGGATGCGCGACATGATCAGCGGGGTGTAGCCACTTTCGGTCAGGGCGATGATAGCTTTCACACCCGGGAAGTGGTTGGCGGTGTACATGGTTGCCAGTGCGATGCTTTCGTCGCAGCGCTCGAACTCTTTGCCGATGCGGTGGCTGGAGGTCTTGCTGGTCGGGTGCTTTTCGGCACCGATGCAGATGCGCGCCATGGCCTGAACGGCTTCCAGCGGGTACAAGCCAGCGGCGCTTTCGGCCGAGAGCATCACGGCGTCGGTGTAGTCGAGCACGGCGTTGGCTACGTCGGACACTTCGGCGCGGGTCGGCATCGGGTTCTGGATCATCGACTCCATCATCTGGGTCGCGACGATCACCGCCTTGTTGTGGCGGCGTGCGTGCAGAATGATCTTCTTCTGGATGCCCACCAGCTCGGCGTCGCCGATTTCCACGCCCAGGTCACCACGGGCAACCATCACCGCGTCGGACGCCTTGATCAGGCCGTCGAGGGTTTCGTCGTCGGCCACGGCTTCGGCGCGTTCGATCTTCGCCACCAGCCAGGCAGTGCCGCCGGCTTCGTCGCGCAGTTGACGGGCGTATTCCATGTCGGCGGCGTCACGCGGGAAGGAGACCGCGAGGTAGTCGACTTCCATTTCCGCGGCGAGCTTGATGTCGGCCTTGTCTTTTTCAGTCAGGGCCGGAGCGGTCAGGCCGCCACCGCGACGGTTGATGCCTTTGTGGTCCGACAGCGGGCCGCCGATGGTCACGGTGCAATTCAGTTCGGTGGCCGTGGCGGTATCGACGCGCATCACCACGCGACCGTCGTCGAGCAGCAGCTCGTCGCCCACGCCGCAGTCCTTGACCAGGTCCGGATAGTCGATGCCGACCACTTGCTGGTTGCCTTCGGTCAGAGGATGGCTGGTGGAGAAGGTGAATTGATCACCGATCTTCAGCTCGATCTTCTTGTTGGCGAATTTGGCGATACGGATTTTCGGGCCTTGCAGGTCACCCAGCAGGGCGACGAAGCGACCGTGCTTGGCCGCGAGGTCACGCACCAGCTTCGCGCGAGCCTTGTGCTCGTCGGGGGTGCCGTGGGAGAAGTTCAGGCGGGCGACGTCCAGGCCAGCCAGAATCAGCTGTTCGAGAACTTCCGGCGAGTTACTGGCCGGGCCAAGGGTGGCGACGATTTTGGTACGACGGACGGACATGCAAAGACTCCTGAGTTCAAGCGCTGAGTGAGGCTACTATGCTCCGAGGGTGTAGTCATTGTTCGTTTGCACTACTTTTTCGTGAAGAGCTTGGTTTTCGTGAAGAGCCTGGTTATTGCCTTCTTTATTGAGCCTGGCAACTTCTCGCTCCTGCAGCCTGAAGATTTCCGACCATGGGTCGATACAGGGTTCAAGACAGGAGATCCCCCATGCGATTCGTGCTCATTGCCGCCCTTGCCATCATCGCCCTTAGTGTCACGGGCTGCACCCGTTGGTCGACGAACCATCATTTGAACAATGCCTACAGCGCCTATGACCGTGGTAATTGCGAGCAGGTGATGCTCGAGCTGTCCAAGGTCGAACGCGACAGCCGCGCGCGGCCTTACGTGTGGCCGGAAGTGTCGATGATGCGCGGTCTGTGCCTGGAGCGACAGAAGATGTTTATCGACGCGGCCCAGACCTATCAGTTCATCATGGCGTCCTATCCGCAGAGCGAATATGCCTACCGCGCCCGTGCCCGCATTGAAACCCTGCAGAGCCTGGGCCACTACCCGACGCGCAGTGCGGCGGCAGTTAAACCGACGCAGTTCTGATGGTGATAACCCTCCAATCGCTGGCTCACCGGCGGTGCTGAGCTATAGTCCAATGAACCGGTTTTAGAGCCTTGTCTCTGAACCGGGGCAACACCTGTGACCGGCACAAGCAGGACTCAGCGCTGTCAGGATTGGCGCACCGGAAGCGGGGAGAGCGGGCAAAGACTTATGCATACCCGTTCCGAAGCAGTAGTGCGGCTCTGCTTAAGAGCCTTGCATAGCGAAATTGCACATGTTCACCGACCGCCGAATCGAGCGGCATCAACTGCCGTACTTCCTGAAAGTGTTCAACGGCATCACCGGCAAACCCATCGGCTACCTGGGCAATGTCTCCGAAGACGGGCTGATGTTGATCAGCCTGCTGCCGATGATGATCGGCGCGGACTTCACCCTGCGCCTGAAAATTCCTGCCAGCGAAGGTGGCCAGCGGATCATCGACCTGCAGGCCTGTTGCCTGTGGTGCCACGAAGACGCGACCCCCCAACATTACGACACCGGGTTCAGCCTGCAACGGGTGCCACCGGAGTATGGGCAACTGGTGGAGGCGTTGAAGCAGTATTTCAGTTTTCTGCCGTTGCCGGCTTCGGCTTGAGATCACTGGAAAACCGGCAGTGGGTGATTGCTCAGGCTCAGAGTCCAGTTCTTTTCCAGCCCAGGTACCGAGTCACCAACTCTGCCCCCAACTCACCGGGCCGCGCATCCATCACCAACACTCCATGAGCGTTCAAGCGCTCATGGAGTTCGGCGCGTGCATTCAGGTAGTCCACGGTCCCGCAATAGGCCAGCGCCTCGGGCAAGGTCTGCACCGGTGACTGACGCAGGGTGTCGAGCACGTCTTCACGCAGGCTCGCGACCAGCACCTGATGCTGCCGGCTCAGGCGGTTGACCGCCGAGAGCAATTCATCGTCGTCCTCTTCGCGCAGATTGGTCACCAGCACCACCAGTGCCCGGCGTTTTTGCCGTGCCAGCAGTTGCGTTGCCGCGGCTTGATAGTCGGCGCTGCGTTGGCTGCTGTTCAAGTCATAAACGCTGTTGAGCAGGGTGTTGAGATGGCTGGTGCCTTTTACCGGCGCGAGGTAGCGCGGCTGCTCGCTGGCAAAGGTACTCAGGCCTACTGCATCGCCCTGACGTAGCGCGACGTAGCTGAGCAACAGACAGGCGTTGAGGGCGTGATCGAAGTGCGACAGTTCATCATCCTGGCTGCGCATGTGCCGGCCGCAGTCGAGCATGAAAATGATCTGCTGATCGCGTTCGTCCTGATACTCCCGGGCAATCGGCGTGCGCTGGCGGGCGGTGGCTTTCCAGTCGATCTGGCGCAGGCTGTCGCCCTCACGAAATTCGCGCAATTGATGGAATTCCAGGCCCAGGCCCCGTCGTTGTTTCTGGCGGACGCCAAGCTGGCTGAGCCAGTTGTCCACCGCCAGCAACTGCCCTCCATACAAGCGGGCGAAATCTGGGTAGACGCGGGTGGCATCGGGCAGGTCGAGCAAGCGTCTGTCCGACCAGAGCCCCAAGGGGCTTGGCAGGCCGATTTCGCAGTGTTCAAAGCTGAAGTGGCCGCGCTTGAGCGGGCGCAGGCGATAACCGGCCAGGCTGTGCTGGCCGGGTTGCAGTTCGACCGTCAGGGGCAGGTTTTCGAAGCCCAGGCCTGGTGGCACGTGGTCGAAGACTTGTACGTTCAGCGGTTGTGCAAAGTCGTGTTCGACTGTCAGTTGCACCTCGCTCCATCGACCCAGCGCCAGGCTGCCGGGCAACTGGCGTTTCAGCCGGGGCGAAGGCCGGCGCTTCACGCGCACCGCATCCAGCAGGGCCAGAACCAGCAGCGCCAGGAGCAACCCCCAGTTGATCGCCATGAGATTCGCCGGAACCGCGAACTCCAATGCCCGCAAAGTACCCGACACAATGCCGCAGGCCAGCAGGATCAACAGCCAGGCGAGCATCAGGCGCGAGGGTTTCACAGGCGCGGCGCCGGCACTTGGTCGAGCATCTGCTGGAGTACCTGATCGACATCCAGGCCCTCGATGTCCAACTCCGGCGCGATGCGCACACGATGGCGCAGCACGGCCAGGGCGCAACCCTTGATGTCATCCGGAATCACGAACTCACCACCACGCAGCAGTGCTCGGGCCCGGGCACATCGCACCAGCGCGATGGACGCTCGTGGGCCGGCGCCGAGAATCAAGCCGGGCCAGCTGCGGGTAGACCGTGCCAGGCGCACGGCGTAATCGAGCACCTGATCGTCCAGCGCCAGGTCGCTGGCAATGCGTTGCAGGGCCAGTACATCCTTGGCCTGCAACAACGTGCGCATCGGTTGAACGTCGAGCATGTCGGCCCGGGTCGAGCGGCTGACCTGACGCACCATGTCCAGCTCTTGCTCGGCGTCGGGGTAATCCATGCGCACTTTGAGCATGAAGCGGTCCAGTTCAGCTTCCGGCAAGGGGTAAGTGCCTTCCTGTTCGATCGGGTTTTGAGTGGCGAGCACCATGAACGGTTGCACAATCGGCAATGGCTGGCCTTCGAGGGTGACTTGCCGTTCCTGCATGGCTTCGAGCAGCGCGGCCTGGGTTTTCGCCGGGGCACGGTTGATCTCGTCGGCCAGTAGCAGGTTGGTGAACAACGGCCCCTTGCGCAGCTTGAACTGCTCGGTCTGCAAGTCATACACCGCATGCCCGGTAACGTCGCTGGGCATCAGGTCCGGGGTGAACTGGATGCGCGCGAACTCACCGCCGAAGCAACGGGCGAGGGCACGCACCAACAGGGTCTTGCCCAAACCTGGTACGCCCTCGAGCAACACGTGGCCGCCGGCGATCAGCGCGGTCAGGACGTCGTCGATCACGCGGTCCTGGCCAATCACTGCTTTTTGCAATTCTTTGCGTACGGCCTGGGCCAGATGGCCGGCACGCTGACGTTGTTGAGCGGCGTGGCTCGGTACGTCAGGCTCGATCGGTTGACTCATAGGGCGTTCCTCAAGGATTGCAGGTGGGCGACCTGATGGCTGAATTCAACGCTGGAAAGCCGTTGCTTCGGTCGCGGGCTCATGGCCTGGCTGATAGCGCGTGTGGGTTGGCCGGTCAGGCGCGCGAGCACCAGCCATTGTTCGGCAACGCCGAGTTGTTCAAAGCCGGGATGACGACGCCGCACACGCCGCAGGATGTCTTGCTGCAAGGCTTGCAACAGGCCGGCCTGACCGTTGCGGCGCAACAGGAAATCGGCGCTGGCGCGCAGGTGCTCCTGCAATTGCCGACGCGCTTTTGGTGCCGGTTCCAGCAGTGGCCCCTGACGCACGCCAAAGTGCCAGAAACCCAGGCCGATCAAGGCGAACAACGCGACCAGCGCCTGGGGGAAATAACGCAGCAGCAAGGTCAGCAGGCTGTCGTGATCGGTGTTGAAGATCAGCGTCACGCGGGTATCGGCGGTCAGGTACCAGAGCAACCAGGCGTTGTCGTACCGGTCGATGGCCGGGGTTTTCCACAGGTCGGCATCGGTGACCACGATGATCGAACCCAGCCCGTGGTTGAGTTGCATCATGTGCGTGGCCTTGGCGCTGTTGGCCCAGGCCAGGGCGAGGTTTTTCGGGTCTTCGAGATGGAACGCCGTATCGAAACCGGCGTAGGCCGGGGCGTCTTCGTTTTCCAGATAGAGCTTGGTCAGTTGCGGGTACGGATCTGCGCCGACATTCGGCGGCGGGTCTTTGAGGTCTTTGCTCAAGGACTGGTGCAGTTGCACCCGGTCGAGCAGCAGGTCATTGCTATGGCCGAGTTTTTCATCCCACAGCGACTCGGCGACGAACAGAAGCCGCCCGCCGGCCCGGGTCCAGTTCATCAGCTGGTCGATCTGCCGTGGGGTCATGTTGTAGCGGTCCCCGAGCAACAGCAGGCTGCGTTGACGTGGGTCGAGACTGGGCAGGATGTCGAGGCCATTGGCATGGTCGACGCTCAGGCCTTGTTTGCGTAAAAAGAGCTCCGCCGCCAGATAAGGGTTAGCCCTGGCTTCGGGGGCCGGACCGTGGTCGATTTCGGTCTGGTAGGGGGTAGCCTTGAGGTACAGATAAACGCTCAGCGCAGCCAGCAACACGGCGATCAAACCACCGGCCATCGAGCCCCAGCGCCGACTCAACGGACAGCCTCCGGGCCGAACAGAACACGCCAGCCGTTACACAGTTCCTGCTGCACCTGAGCGGGTGGCAGGCGATGACCGTAGGCCATGTTTTGCCAGTGCCCGGTCAGGTTTTGGCTGTAGGCCAGCAAGGCCGGCTGCTGCAGTAGCTCGACACGCCGAAGCACCTGGCCTTCGGTGTCGGCGGCTTTGAGCGCGATGTTGAAATCGTGCAGCAGGCGGCTGAGCAGGGCGCGATAGAGCAATCCGAGCGCTTCGCGCGGATGGGTCTGCCAGAGGCTTTCAGCGCGGGCGGCGATGTCCGCGGGCAGGGACTCGGGCTTGAGGTCCAGGCCGAATGCCTGCTGCGGTAACGGTCGCGTGGCTTTGATGTCGGGGATCGGTCGTCGGCTGACGAACGCCTGCAACCAGTCGCGATAGCGCCAGATCAACAGGCCGATGGCGCCAATGACGATGCCCCACAGCACGATTTCAATCAGGGTCGCCAATGCCCCGAAACGTTGCCCCTCAAACAGCTTCAACAGTGCCTTCAACCATTGTGGTGTCTTGCCATCGTCCGCGGCTTCAGCACTCGGTTGTTCTTCGCCAAAGCGGTAGCGCGTGACCGATTCCCGGTTCTTGAAAGGCGGCTGTTCGAGGATCGCCTTGATGCTGTTCATGGAGGCTTGGCTGGTCAGGGGCTGGTCCAGCAAGCGCGGGCTGTCGGGTGAGATGGCCCGTTCGGCGGCCCACGCGCTGTGGGCGGGCGGCATCAGCAAAATCACGGCCATCAACAGGACAGCGCCTGCACTGACGAGGCGCTGGCGCATTCGGCGGAACACCAGTTCGATATCCCAGGCCTCCAGCACGGTGCGCCGGTTCAGGTACAGACTGAAACCGCAGGCGACATAGATCGGTTCCCAGACCACCAGCACCAGTGCATAAAAGGCGTTGGTCAGGTGTTCCAGCCAGTACCAGTCCTGGTTGGCCGCGGAGATCAGCGACTGCCAGCTCCAGTCGAGCGCGACCTGTTGTGGCAGCAGCAGATAGAACAACACCATCAAGCCGATCCACAACGCGCCTTCCAGGTGCGCGCCGATGATCGTCAGCCAGCGTGCGGCGCCGGCGTCTCGCTGCAACAGCACCTGTAGGCGCTGTTGCCGTTGCTGGCCGTTGAGCCCTTCGAGTTGCACCACCGGCATCATGAAACTGCGGGGCAAACTCAGGCGTCGCCAGGTCAGGCTGGCCAGCAATTGCGGTTTGAGCAGGCGTGGCCATTGGTGCAGCGCCTGCTTGAGCGTGGGCGTTTCACCGAACATCGCCTGGGACAGGATGTATAAGGGCAGGCGTTCGAACGCCGGCTTCAGCCACCAGAAAATGAACACGGCGAGCGAGGGCGAATCCCAGAATCCCCAACTGAGCAGCGCGAAAACGGGCAAGGTGACCAAGGCCCAACTGGTCATCAACAGACGTCGGTGGCGTTGGCTCAGGAGCACCCCGAGGTCCATGGCTTCCCAGGTCGAGCGCGGGCGAATCACCACCGTGGCGTCACTCAGGCGCATGGCGGCGACGTCCGGCAAATACGAGATAAACCACCATCAGCAACCAGAGCGCCGCGCCGACCAGGTACTTGGTCTGGTGCGAAGGGCCGGTCATTGACGACCAATAAGCTTCGATAAACGCCGCGATCAACAGAAACAGCATGACCCCGCAGATCAGCAGCACACTCTTGCGCGCAGCCAATCGCAAGGCCTCGGCCCGTGGCAGGCGCCCCGGGGCGACCAACGCCCAGCCCAGCTTCAGGCCGGCGGCACCGGCCAGGGCAATGGCGCTGAGTTCGAAAGCGCCATGGCCGATCACGAATGACCAAAAGGTTTGCCCGTAGCCGACGTAGGTCAGGTGCCCGGCCACCGCACCGATCATCAGGCCGTTGAAAATCAGAAAAAACACGCTGCCCAGGCCGAACAGCAAACCGCTGGCGAAGGTCTGAAAGGCAATGCCGATGTTGTGCATGATGTAGTAGCCGAACATCGCCCAATCCTCACTGGCGGCCCGTTCCGCCGTGCGCCCGAGGTGACCGGCAACGGGGTCGTACATGCTTTGCATTTCACTGACCTGCTCGGCGGGGATCAGGTTGTAGACCAGGTCCGGGTACAGGTACACCAGCAGCGCGAAACCGACCAGGCTGCCAAAGAACATCAGGCTGGCGGCGAGGACAAAACGCCACTGTTCGCGCACCAGTCGCGGAAAGTCGGCCAGGATGAATGCCAGCACGTTGGCCCCCAAACGGCTGCGATGTCGGTAAAGCTGTTGGTGTCCGCGCAGCACTTGTTGCTGCAAGGAATCGATCAGAAAACTGCTGTAGCCACGCTCCCGTGCCAGTGCCAGGTGTTGGCAGAGGCGTCGGTAGTCCTTCGGGAAACTGCCGGCCCCGGTGCCTTTGCCGTCCCGTTCCAATTGCTCGAGCAGGTGGGAGAAATGGTCCCATTCGGCCTTGTGCCGGCTTTCAAAAAGGCTTTGCTTCATGTCGGCCCCAACAAGCCGCGGGCGATGCCGTTGAGCTCGGTCACCGCCTGCGGGGGCTGGACTTGCAAGGGTTGGGCAAGAATCGAAGCCAGTTCATTGACTCGCGCTTCGGAGAGTTCACCCTGGCGCTCGGCAAACCCGAGGATGGCCCTTTGCTCGGTGAGTGTCAGGACAAAGGCCGGGCGACGCGGCTGGGCTTCGGGGAGTTCGGGGCGGGTATGCGATTGTTCGCGGTAGATCACCAGGGTCCCGGCGGCGATATCGCCGAGGCGCTTGAAGTGGGGATGTTGCAGGCAACTGATGGCCCCGAGGAAGTAACCGAACGGCAGCAGGTCGACAACGCGCAGCAGGTTGCGCAGCAGCGATGCGGACCAGCCGACCGGGGTGCCATCGTCGTGCACCACCCGCAAGCCCATCCATTGCTTGCCCGGCGAGCGGCCGTGGTTCAGCGCCTCGAACAGCACCATGTACCACCAGCTCACCACGAACAGCAGGATCGAACCGAGCCCGGCCCCCAGTTTGCCGAGCATCGCCAGTGCAATGAACAGCACGCCCAGGACCAGGCCGCGCAAACCAAGATCGATGGAGAATGCCAGCGCACGGACCATCAACCCGGCCGGGCGCAGTGGCAGGTCGACGCCCTCCGGCGTTTCGACCCGGTACCGCGTATCCAGCGGTGGTGACAGCGGCGCAGTCCCTGGCAGTGCTGTGGTCTCGAGCATGGGCAACCTGATGATGTGGCCTTATTCGGGATTGTGTATCCATTCGATGCTAGCAGCCTATTCGAGGG
>NZ_JAHBCX010000017.1:0-99175 GCF_019955895.1 Pseudomonas sp. GL-B-12 | reverse complement strand
TTGAGCTAACCAATACTAATTGCCCGTGAGGCTTGACCATATAACACCCAAGCAATTTGATGCTCCTAGTTGAAGAAACGAAAGAGACCAGATTGCGGTGTGTGAAGACGAAAGAACCGAAAGTTCGAGATACTCACAAAACACCAAACTATCACATACCCAATTTGCTGAAGCGAGGCCAACCGGTCACGACTCAGTACCCGAATTTCTTGACGACCATAGAGCGTTGGAACCACCTGATCCCATCCCGAACTCAGCAGTGAAACGATGCATCGCCGATGGTAGTGTGGGGTTTCCCCATGTGAGAGTAGGTCATCGTCAAGATTAAATTCCGAAACCCCTATCTGCGTATGCAGGTAGGGGTTTTGTTTTTTTCCGCAGGAAAGTTCGTACAGCAACAGCTCGTGTCTCGTTTTGGTTCTCAAAAGGACGTCCTTAGAGGAAATCGGGCTAAAGTGACCGCACGGTTTTTGCTATGGTGCAGCTCGTTTTTTAACGGACTGATTTCAAGCCTACGGATCGGCGCGTCCTTCATAGTCAAAGAGTTGCTGTAGAAATGCCCGAACCGATACCCATCAAGGACCACGAGAAAGAGACACGGCTGGTCAATAAAAGGCTGATGGCCTGCGGCTTGTTCGTTGCCGCTGTCACCTGTGCGCTGGTAGTGCGCATGTATGTCCTGCAAGTAGTCGAGTTCGACTATCACTCGACCATCTCCGAAAACAATCGCGTACATGTCCTGCCGATTACACCGCCCCGCGGGTTGATCTATGACCGCAACGGCGTACTCCTCGCAGACAACCGTCCCAGCTACAACCTGACCATCACCCGCGAACGTGCTTGCGATGTAAACGAAGAGCTGGACGAGGTAGTCAATCTCCTGCACTTGCCCGCTGAAGACCGCTCGCAGTTCGACAAGGCGATGAAGCAGGCGCGTCACCCCTTCGTACCCGTGACGCTGTTCTATGAGTTGAGCGAAGAGCAGATCGCGGTTCTGGCGGTAAACGAATTCCGCTTGCCGGGCCTGGATGTCGAGCCGCAGTTCGTTCGACACTATCCGTTGGGCGAGCACTTCGCTCATTCGGTCGGCTACGTCGGACGTATCAACGAGAAAGAGTCAAAGGCTCTGGATACGGTCGAGTACCGAGGTACCCAATCCATCGGCAAGACCGGGATCGAAAAATTCTACGAGACGCAACTGCACGGTCATGTCGGTTATGAGGAAGTCGAAACCAATGCCCAGGGCCGCGTGCTGCGAGTGCTCAAGCACACTGACCCGGTGCCCGGCGAAAACATTGTCCTGAGCCTCGACGTCAAGCTTCAGGAAGCCGCCGAACAAGCCCTGGGTGATCGCCGTGGTTCGGTGGTCGCGCTGGATCCGTCGACCGGTGAAGTGCTGGCCATGGTCAGCAACCCGAGTTTCGATCCGAATCTGTTCGTCACCGGTATCAGCTCCAAGGAGTACTCGACGCTACGGGACTCCATCGACCGACCGCTGTTCAACCGTGTGCTGCGCGGTCTCTATGCGCCGGGTTCGACCATCAAGCCGGAAGTGGCAATCGCCGGCCTCGATGCCGGTGTCGTCACGCCACAGACCCGTGTGTTCGACCCCGGTTATTACCAACTGCCGGATTTCGATCACAAGTACCGCAACTGGAACCACAGCGGCGACGGCTGGGTGGATATGGATGCGGCGATCATGCGTTCCAACGACACCTACTTCTATGACCTGGCACACAAGCTTGGTATCGATCGCCTGCACGACTACATGGCCATGTTCGGACTGGGTGAGAAAGTCTCCCTGGACATGAATGAAGAATCCCCCGGCCTGATGCCATCCCAAGCCTGGAAGCGTGCCACCCGTCGCCAGGCCTGGTTCCCGGGCGAGACGGTCATTCTCGGCATCGGCCAGGGCTACATGCAGGTCACGCCGCTGCAGTTGGCCCAGGCCACGGCGCTGATTGCCAACAAAGGCGTGTGGAATCGCCCGCACCTGGCGAAAACCGTGGACGGTGTCGCGCCGGTGGATGAACATCCGATGCCGAACATTCTGCTCAAGGACCCTCGCGACTGGGAGCAGGTCAACCATGGCATGCAGATGGTGATGCACGATGCCCGCGGGATTGCCCGGGCCGCAGCGGCGGGGGCGCAGTACCGTATTGCCGGCAAGAGTGGTACTGCGCAAGTGGTGGCGATCAAGCAGGGCGAACGTTACAACCGGGAGAAAACCCGCGAGCGTAACCGCGACAATGCCTTGTTCGTCGGTTTCGCCCCGGCCGAGCACCCGAAGATCGTGATTTCGGTGATGATCGAAAACGGCGAGGCCGGTGGTCGCGTCGCCGGCCCGGTCGTGCGGGAGATCATGGACGCCTGGCTACTCGATCAGGACGGGCACCTCAAGCCGCAGTACGCAGCGCCGAGCAAGGCACCGGGCGATCCTCACGTCTGAACCCTCCTGGCTTCACAGCACAGGCTCACGGATGCTGAGCATGTGCTGGAAGCTCTCTAGGAACACCGTTTCGGCCTGGCTCATCTTCTGTTCGCGATTCCACAACAGCTGGATATCGAAATCCACCACCCCGTCTTCCGGTGGCAAGCGCCAGAGCAGACCTTGCTCGACATCCCGGCGCACCAGATGGGTGGGCAAGGCGCCGATGCCGTAACCTGCGCAGATCAGGCGGTAAATTTCTTCGAAACTGGTGGAAGAGGCGACGATTTTGCCGGTGAAACCTTGCTGGTCGCGGAACAGCGTCAGGGGTGAAAGATTGCCGCCCAATTGATCGCTGGTGAAGCTGACAAAATTTTCCGCCGCCAGTTGGTTCAGGGTCAGGTTCTCTTGCCCGAACAGCCGGTGACGCTGGCCACAAAAGTAAGCATACGTCTCTCGAAACAATACCCGTTGTTCCAGCCGCGGCTGTGGCAAGCGGCACAGGCCAACTCCGATGGTCGCAGTCTTTTGCAGCAGCGAACTGATGATGTTCGAACTGCCCATCACCTCGACTTCCAGCTCGATTTTCGGATGGGTTTCATGGAAATCCGCGAGGAAATCATCGTAATGCCGCGCCTGCACACCGCTGACGGTGAGGATGCGGATCTTGCCCACCACGTCGTCGTGACGGCTCTCCACCACCGTCCCCAGGCGTGAAATGTCCCCATAGATATCCGCCGCTATGCGTAGGACTTCTTCCCCGGTTTCCGTCAGGTCAAAGCGTCGCCCACTGCGGGCAATCAACACGCATTCCAGTTGTTCTTCCAGTCGTTTCAGCGCCTGGCTGACTGCCGACTGGGTGATGTGCAGTCGCGCGGCGGCGCGGCTCATGCTGCCTTCCTGGCCGATGACCAGATAGGTGCGCAGCAGGTTCCAGTCGAGGCGGTCATTGAGAAAGCGCCGGCCGACCCACGGGTTGGAAATGGAAGGCATAAAACCTCATGCAGTAGCAGTGCTAATAGTAAAGATAAGGATTTGAAAATTGACTAATCCTGGCATGGAAGCGATAAAGCCCACAAGCGCCATAGAGTGCACCGTCATCAGCCTTAACACCTGCCCAAAAACTATAAGTACACAGGGTCCTTGCATGCACACTACTCCCCAACCGCGCCGAGCCGCGGCCGCTGCCTTCATTGGCACGACCATCGAGTTCTACGACTTCTACATCTACGCCACCGCGGCGGCGCTGGTCCTTGGGCAAGTGTTCTTCCCCAGCAGCGACCCGGTCATGAGTACCCTCGCGGCGTTCGGCAGTTTCGCTGTCGGGTTTATTGCGCGGCCGATGGCCGGGATGGTGTTCGGTCATCTGGGCGATCGTCTCGGGCGCAAGAAGATGCTGTTGGTGACCATGGCCTTGATGGGCATCGCCACCGCGGGTATTGGCCTGTTGCCGAGCTATGCCAGCGCCGGCATCTGGGCGCCCATTGGCCTGATCGTGCTGCGTTTGATCCAGGGCATTTCGGTCGGTGGCGAGTGGGGTGGGGCGGTGTTGATGGCCAGCGAGCATGCGCCGGCCAAGCGCAAGACCTTCTATGCCTCGTTCGCGCAACTGGGCAGCCCGGCCGGATTGTTGCTGGCACTGATCGCTTTCCGACTGGTGACGTCCCTTGAGCCTGAGGAGTTCCTCGCCTGGGGTTGGCGCCTGCCGTTCCTCGCCAGCGGCGTGTTGATGATGGTCGGCCTGTTGATCCGCTCCGGCGTTCACGAGTCGCCGGAATTCGCCAAGGCCAGGGACAACAACGAGACCGCCAAATACCCTGTGATGGAGGTGATCCGCACCTGCTGGCGGCAGATCCTGTTCGCCGCTGCTGCCGTGACCATCGGCTCGGCCGGGTTCTTCTTCACCAACACCTTCATGATCACCTATGTCACCCAATACCAGGGCATTGCCCGTTCGACGATTCTCGATTGCCTGTTTCTGGTGACCGTCATCCAGTTGCTCTCGCAACCGCTCTCGGCGCTGATCGCCGAACGTATCGGCGAAGGTCGTTTTCTCAAATGGGTCGCGCTACTGTGCATGGTCACGCCATATCCGATGTTCCTGCTGGTAGGCACGCAGGACATTGTGTTCATGACAGCCGGCATTGCCCTGGCGGTGGTGATTCTCTCGGCGCTGTACGCGGTGATCGCTGGCTACATGACCCAGGCCTTCCCGGTGCACCTGCGCTACTCGGGCATTTCCATCGCCTACCAATTGGCTTGCGCCGTGGCCGGCGGCACCACGCCGCTGATCGGCACCCTGCTGGCCAGCAAGTTTTCCGGACAATGGTTGCCGCTGGCGGTGTTCTTCACCTTGCTCTCGGCCCTGTCCCTGATCGGTGTTTGCGGCCTGGCCCGCCTGCGCGCCAACCCGGTCGTCACCCACGCTGCTAAAGAGGTGTATTCGTGAGTAAACCTGCACACATCGACCCGGTTGAATGGCAAGCCCGTTGTGAACTGGCTGCGCTGTATCGACTGGTCGCACACTTTCGCATGACCGACCTGATCGACACCCACATCACCCTGCGGATTCCGGGGCCTGAGCATCATTTTCTGATCAACCGCTACGGGGTGATCTTCGACCGCATGCGCGCCTCGGACCTGGTGCGCATCGACCAGGATGGGCGGGTGGTCGACCCGGAGTACACAGGCCATCGGGTCAACGCCGCCGGCTTCGTGATTCACTCGGCGATCCACATGGCGCGTCCGGACTTGAACTGTGTGGTCCACACCCACACGGCGGCCGGCATGGCGGTCGCGGCGCAGAAGCAGGGCTTGCTGCCGATCACTCAGCACGCGCTAAAGTTCTACGGCAAGCTGGCCTATCACACCTACGAAGGCATCGCGCTGTCGCTGGATGAGCGCGAGCGGTTGATTGCCGATCTCGGCCCGCACCGGGCGATGATCCTGCGCAACCACGGATTGCTGGTGGGTGGTTCGGGCGTGGCCCAGGCGTTTCAGGAAATCCACTTTCTGGAGCGCGCCTGTCAGGCCCAGGTGCAGGCGCTGGCCGGTGGTTCCGCTTTGCATTACCCGTCGCCGGAAGTGTGCGGGCACACCGCCGAACAGTTTGACCGTGATGAGCAGGACAACATCATCGACCTGGCCTGGGAGGCCGCCCTGACCCTGATCGAATCCCAGCGCGAGTCCTATCTGTCATGAACACTGTGGTTCTGCTGTCTCGCGACACCTTGCTGCTCAAGCAGTTGCAGGCGGCGTTTGCCCGCAGTGCGCCGCAACTCACTGCCGTGCTGGCCGATGATCCCCGGGCCGCCAATGCGCAGATGGCGGCGTGCTGGTTTCCCTTGCCGGGCAGTCTCGGCGCGTTGCCGAACCTGCAGGTGATTCACTCGGTGGCCGCCGGTATCGATCACCTCGATCACGATCCGTCATGCCCGGACCTGCCGGTTTGCCGTGTGGTCGACCCGGGCCATCGCCAAGGCATGACCGAGTACGTGCGCTGGGCGGTGATTCACTATCACCGCGGTTTCGATCAGGTGTTGGCGCAACAGCGGGAGCAACGCTGGGAGCGGCCGCTGCAACGGGCGGCGGAGCAGTTCAAGGTCGGAGTAATGGGGCTCGGATCGCTGGGCAGCGCGATTGCTCTGGACCTGGTCGCGGCAGGTTACGACGTGCGCGGCTGGTCACGGCGCGGCAAGGACTTGCCGGGTGTGCGCACCTTCGCCGGGGCTGATGCGTTGCATCCGTTTCTCGACGGCGTCGAGTTGTTGATCAACCTGTTGCCCCTCACCCGCGAAACCCGCAGGATTCTCGGACGAGCCACTTTCGAGCAGCTCGCCAACGGCGCGGCACTGGTCAACTGTGGCCGGGGCGGTCATTTGAACATCGATGACCTCGAACAGGCCTTGGCGAGCGGGCAATTGCGCGGCGCCTTGCTGGATGTCTTCGAACAGGAACCGCTGCCGGTCGATAGCCGGCTCTGGACAATGCCCGGTGTGACCATCACCCCGCACATGGCTTCAGCGGCCTCCCATGACTGTATTGCCGAGCAAGTGGCGGAGAACTTTCGTCGATTGAGTCGCGGCGAACCGTTATTGAACTGTGCCGACCGATTGCTCGGTTATTAAACGTAACGTCAATCCACCTATAAGTTGTGCCTTGCAAACTCGCCCACCTGGTTGGGCGAGCCATAACAACAACCTTCGCCTCAACCGTTTTACTGCCAGTCAAAACAAGCAGGCCGTCACGCTCCAACCGTCGAATCCAAAGCCGGCAACCACAAGACGCTTGAAGAATGGATGAAGCCTCATGCGTAGGTGAGGGCTTTTTCTTCCAGCAGTTCCTCATACAAGGACGCCCATTTGCGACCCATTTCGTCCGCGGTGAACAGATTTTGATAGCGGGCCTGCGCCTTCTCGCCCATTTGCGCCGCCAGCACCGGGTTTTCCCAAAGCGTACGCATCGCCTCACGAAATGCCGATGGATTGCTCGGCGGCACCACGAACCCGGTCTCGTTATGGATGTTGATGTAACTGGTGCCGGTGCCAATTTCACTGGAGATCATCGGTTTGCCATACATCGCGCCTTCCAGCAGTGAAATGCCAAAGGCTTCGGAGCGCAGGTGCGATGGGAACACGATGGCGTAGCTCAGTTGCAGCAGCGCCACTTTGTCCTCGTCCCCCAGACGCCCGAGGAAGTGAACATTGCGTAAACCCAAGGCAGCCGCCTGGGCATGCAGTTCTACTTCCAGTGGGCCGGCACCGACAATCACCGTCGGGTAATCCAGGTCCTTCAGGGCGTCGAGCAGGATGTGCAAACCTTTGTAGTAGCGCATCACACCGACAAACAGAAAAAACTTGTCGCCGAGTTGTTGTCGCCAGTGGGCCGTTCGATCACTGTCAGGCTGTGGGTAACCTGCCTTGTTCAGTCCATAGGGAATCACTCGGGTCTTGTCCTGAAACTGTTGCAGCACATCACTGGTGTGCAGGTAATTGGGTGATGCTGCGACGATCCGGTCGGCGCTGTGCAGAAAGCGATTCATCAGCGGCCGGTAAAGTTTGAGCAGCTGTTTCTGGCGGATAATGTCCGAGTGGTACGTCACCACGCTGGGTTTGTTCAGGCCGCTGGTGAAATGTACCAGGTCCATGAACGGCCATGGAAAGTGGTAATTGACCACGTCGGCCTCGGCTGCCAGCTCGCGAAACTGTTTGAAGACGCTCCAGGAAAACCCGGTGGAGGCGAACTGAATGTCGAGCCTGGCTCGATGGACTTCATGTTGGGCGATCTGCATCACCGGCGGTGTCGGATCGGCACTGAGTGTCAGCACCTTGCCTTCAACGCCGTGCAGGGCACCGCTTTCGCACAACTGGAAAATCACTTGTTCGATCCCGCCGACCGAGTCAGGCAGGTACGTCTTGAAAAAATGAAGAACTCGCATTCAACCTCCCATTGCCTGGCGGTAAGCGCTGGCCGTGACTTGCGCGCAGCGTTCCCAGGTAAAAAGCCTTGCCTGTAGCAATCCGGCCTCTCGGCATGCCTGCCAATGCGCTAGATCCTCGATCAGACGACTCATTGCATCGCACAAGCCGTCGGTTTCATCCGGTTCAACATAGTTACCTGCAGAGCCTGCCACTTCGGGCATGGCCGAACGTCTGGTCAGAATGACCGGTGTGCCGCAGGCCATGGCCTCCAGCACCGGCAGGCCAAAACCTTCGTAAAGCGATGGAAAAATCAATGCCCGGGCACCGGCCAGTAGCTGTGCAACGTGCTCGTCAGGCAGATAGCCGAGCAAACAGACATGACCGCAGGACAGGGCCTGGTGCAATTCTTCGCTGAACTGCTCGCGCTGCCAGCCGGCCATGCCGACGATCAGCAATGGAAAACGCTGACGGACTGATTCCGGCAATCGGGCATGGGCGCGCAGGGCGAGGGACAGATTCTTGCGCGGTTCCAGGGTACCGACACAGAGGAAGTATTCCCGCGCTACGACGCCATGGGTCTTGAGTACGGCGTCGATAGCCTCAGGGGACCGCGGGCGAAAACGCGCGGCTACACCCAGCGGTGCGACGACAAATCGCTCGGCCGGTAATCCGAAATGCGCCTGGGCTTCGTCAGCAATGTATTGCGAGACGGTAAGAATCAGGCTTGCCTGTCGCACGCCGTCGGCCACGCGCCGTTCGATTTCTCGCAAGCGCGCCGGTGGCTGCGTTTGCGGATAGTGCAGGTGAGTCAGGTCATGCAGGGTGATGACGGTCGGGCCGTCGAACGACAGCGGCCACAAACTTGGTTCGTGGTAAAGGTCGATGGCTTGCCCGCGGCCTTGATCGAAGCGTTTCTGCTCCAGCCACCGTCGGGCCTGATAGGCCCCCGGAATTTGCCGCAGCAATGGTGTCAGTCGGGAATAACCGGGCATGGCCGCTTCAGGCAGCACAGCACTCCAGCCCCAGCCATGAAACAGCGCCAGTTCAATATCCGGCTCACCCGCCAGGGCGTTCGCCAGTTCGGCGACGTAGTGGCCGATGCCGGTGCGCGGGGCCTGGAGGATGCGGGCGTTAAGGGCAATGCGCATGCTGACTCTCAGGCACCTTCGCATCGCTGTGCAGGTTGCGCTGGATGCGTCCGACCAGTTGCGCACTCGCCTCGCGCCAGCTCAGCCAACGCCAGTTATCCAGGTTGAGGGGGGCGGGAAATGCGCCGCCGCTTTCCATGTCGGTGACCAGGTCGGCCAGGTTCTGCGGGTCGGCGAGGTCGAAATACGCCATGTACCCGCCACCGATTTCGCGGAACACCGGGATGTCGCTGGCCATTGCCGGCAGGCCTCGCTGCATGGCTTCCACCAGCGGCAAACCGAACCCTTCGACGTAGGAGGGGAACACCAGCGATGTCGCGTGGCAATAGGCGTGTTCCAGGCTCTTGTCCGAGAGTGTGTTGAGCATGAACAAGCGCTGGTTCAATTGTGGATGCTGGCGGATACGCTCGATCAGCGCCTCGCACTTCCAGCCAATCTTGCCGACGATGCACAACCGGGCTTTGGACCCGGCCGCCCAGGCGCGCTCGAACGCGTCCAGCAGATACGCATGGTTCTTGCGCGGCTCGATGGTGCTGACCATCAGAAACACAGGGTCCGGCGTCTTGAACATCTGCAGCAGCCCCGGGTCGACGGCGGACCGGGCATCGGTCAGGTCGAGTTCGGAGCCGAGGTGAAAGTAGTCGAACCAGCGTTGCTGCACCTGCGTGGAGCCGATCCTGCGGGTCATCTCCTGGCGAACCTGGTCGCGGATGGTGGTCGAGATCGCCACGTAACCATCGGCGGTGCGGGCGATCCAGTCGAACCATTCGTTGAACACCTTCACCAATCCTGCGTCGCAGAACTGCGGGTGGGTCAGGGGAATCAGGTCGTAGACGACCGAAATGATGCCAACCCCGTCACGCTTGAGTTGCTCGGCCAGGGGGAAGAAGTTGGCGTGCCAGGACGAATCCAGCAGCACCAGTTGATCGCCGGCGCGATGCTGCAACGGCACGCAGCGCTCGGGAACCTTCTGGCCCTTGAGTGCCCGATCGAGCAGGCGCATCGGCAGGCTCAGGCAGGCGAACGCGGTGAGGCGACAACCGACATAAAGCACCCGGCGGGCGAACTTCGATGTGCTGAAAGGACGGCGCCGCTCCAGTGCGCGATGGCGCAGCCAGTACAGATTGGCGAACTGTTCCAGCTTCACCCGCAGGCTCACCAGGTCCACTTTGACGGTCGGCAAGGGCGCCAGGCTTTTCACCTCGAACAACGCGCCATTGAGCATCACCACCGGAATGCATTCACGCTGGGTGTCTGCGGCCGGCAATTGCTGAATAACATTACGAACGACCCGTTGAATGCCCGAGTTGGCATCCGGGTGTTCGAAGACGTAGGTACATTCCACCAACAGTCTGGTCATCGTATTTCTCCAATGGATTCCACCCGACTCTCACTGGAACGGGTCACGCTGGTCTGTGCTTCGAGCCAGGAGCAGCCTACGAAGTCCTCCTGGCGATTGTTGATCACGTGGAAGACCAGCCCGTAGTCACGCCATTCGAAATTGCGATCCAGGTGCGAATCCAGCCGCGACAGGCTCAGGGCCACCGAATAGTTGCCCTTGCCCAGGCGCATGTCGAAGGCAAAACGGTAGGTGATGCGTTCGCCGGCACTCAGGTCGGTGAGGGCTTTGTCGACCCGGTGGGTATTGATGCCGTACATGGGCTGCCCGAGGCGATCCTTGATCATGAAACCGAGAATCAGCCGTTCGATGTCCTGGCGTACCTCGACCTGCACTTCCAGGACCATCGCTTGACCGACTTCAGCCACCTCCACCGAACGGCCCTTGGGGTCAAGCAGGCGGACACTGAGAATGCCCGCTTCGCCTGTCCCGGAAATGGTTTGCACCTGCCCGTTGGCGAGCATTTCCTGGCGCACCGTCTGGCCCTCGCGCTGGGCGAGCATGGCGTTGTAGTAGTCCATCACTTCTTCGGGCTTGCCGCGCATGGCCATGCGCCCGTTTTCCAGGAGGATGGCGGTGTCGCAGATCGACTGGATTGCCGAGCGGTCATGGGACACGATCAGCAATGTGGTGCCGGCCTTGCGGAAGTTGCGGATGCGATCAAAGCTTTTGTGCTGGAAGTAGGCGTCACCTACGGACAGCGCTTCATCGACGATCAGGATGTCGGGCCGCCGCGCGGTGGCCACGCTGAACGCCAGGCGCATCTGCATGCCGCTGGAATAGGTGCGAACCGGATGGTCGATGGCCTCGCCGATTTCGGCGAAGCTCTCGATCTGCGGCATCAGTGCTTCGATTTCTTCTACCTGCATGCCGAGCAACTGCCCGGCCATGAAGGTGTTCTGCCGACCGGTGAAGTCCGGGTGGAAGCCCATGCCAAGCTCCAGCAGCGCCGCCACGCGACCTTGCAGCCGGATGTTGCCGCAGGTGGGCTGGGTGGTGCCGGTGATCATCTTCAACAGCGTGCTTTTGCCGGCTCCGTTGACCCCGACGATGCCCACGGCTTCGCCCGGCTGAATCTCGAAATCGACCCCTTGCAGCACCCAGTGCAGTTGATGTCGGGTGCGGGAAAACGGTACCAGCCATTCGAACAGCCGGCTCCAGCGATTCGGGTACTGCTTGTAGGCCTTGCCCAGGCCACTGACACGTATATGTCCCATCAGAGCTCGTCCACCATTTCACCGACACGCTGGCGGAACAGCCGCAGCGCCATCCCACAGAACAACAGGCCGATCACCAGCAACGGCACCAGCGAGTTCCAGTCTGGCCATTGGTTGTAGAGAAACAGGTTCTGGTAGCTGTTCATCAGCGCCGTCATCGGGTTCAGCTCGATAAAGCGCTGGATACCCGGCGGCAGGATCGACAACGGATAAACGATCGGCGTCAGCCAGAACCAGAATTGCAGGCAGATGCCGAAAAACTGCCCGACGTCGCGAAAGAACACATTGAGCACGCCCAGAATCATCCCCAGCCCCGCGGCGAAGATCACTTGCAGGACCAGCAACGGCAACAGCGCCAGCAACGCCAAGCCGGGCAGCCGCCCGCTGATCAGCAGGAAACCGAGGAACAACCCCAGGATGATCGCGAAATTGATCCCGGCATTGAGCAGCACGATGACCGGCAGGCAGATGCGCGGGAAGCTGATTTTTTTCAGCAGGTTGGCGTTTTCCAGGAACATGCTCTGGCTGCGCGTCGTGATCTCGGCGAACAGTCCCCAGGTCAGCAGGCCGGCGCACAGGTAGACGCTGTAGGCCAGCCCGTCATCCACGCCCGGCAAGCGGGCGCGCATGATGGTGGAGAAGATCACTGTGTAGACCAGGATCATCGACAGCGGATTGAGTACGGTCCACAAGGCACCGAACAGCGAGTTGCGATAACGCGCCTGAAACTCCCGTTTGACACTGCCGAAGATGAAACCCCGGTAACTCCACAGCGATTGATAAAGATTGCGCAGCATTCAAACCGTCCTGCCGTATTGATCTTCGAAGCGGACGATGTCGTCCTCTCCCAGGTATTCGCCGCTTTGCACTTCGATGATCACAAGGTCTATCACGCCGGGATTCTCCAGGCGATGCTTGTGACCGGCGGCAATGAAGGTCGACTCGTTCTTGGCCACCAGATGAGTGCCGGTGCCATTGTTGGTGACCTTGGCCATGCCTTCGACCACCACCCAGTGTTCATTGCGATGGTGGTGCATCTGCAGCGACAACTTGGCGCCGGGCTTGACCACGATGCGTTTGATCTTGAAGCGCGGGCCTTCCTCCAGCACGGTGTAGGTGCCCCATGGCCGGCTGACCGTACGGTGCAGGCGATAGGCTTCGTGCTCTTTGTCCTTGAGTTGCCTGGCCACCCGGCGCACATCCTGGGCGCGGTCGGCGTGGGCCACCAGCACCGCGTCGGCGGTGTCGACGATGATCAGGTTGTCCACACCCACGGTCGCGACCAGACGGTTTTCGCTCTGGACGAAGTTGTTGTGGCTGTCGATGAAAATCGACTCGCCGACGGCGCGGTTGTTTTGTGCATCCGCCGGTACCAGCGCGGCCACCGCACCCCAGGAACCGATGTCACTCCAGTCGAAACGGGCCGGCACGACGACCACCTTGTCGGAGCGTTCCATCAACGCGTAGTCGATGGAAATATCCATGATTTCGCCAAACAGGGCCAGCGACAGTTCCTGTTGCAGGCTCCCCGCGTTTTCCACCGCAGCGCTGGCGGCCATGCAGGTCTGCGTCTGCTCCAGCAGGGCGGGAGCATGGATTTGCAGTTCGGCCAGCAGGCTGGCGACCGAGAAGCAGAACATCCCGGAGTTCCACAGGAAGTTGCCGCTTTCCACGTAATGCGTCGCGGTTTGCAGGTCGGGTTTTTCGACGAAGCGCCGCACGCTGGCAGCGCCTTTATCGTCCAGCGATGTGCCGGCTTCAATGTAGCCAAAACCGGTTTCCGCAGCGGTCGGCACGACACCGAAGGTCACCAGGTGACCGCGCCTGGCCAATGTCACGGCATGCTCGACAGCGTCCTTCAGCGCGTCGACATTGACGATCAGGTGGTCGGCGGGCATGACCAGCATGATCGCGTCGTCACCATGCAGGGCCTGCAGGGAGAGGGCGGCGGCGGCAATGGCCGGTGCCGTATTGCGCCCCGTCGGCTCCAGCAGGAAGTGCCCGCGATGACGGCCCAGGTGCGCGTCCCGAAAGTGATCCTTGCTCTGGAAGTAGTACTCGCGGTTGGTCACCGTGACGATATCGCCCCAGCCGTCGAGCAACTCCGCGGCACGCCGATAGGTCTTGCCCAGCAGCGACTGGCCGTCAGGCAAGGCCATGAACGGTTTGGGATGGCCTTCACGCGACACCGGCCACAACCTGGTCCCGGCACCGCCGGAAAGAATCACGGGAATCAGCATGGCCTACTCCTTGGCGACGCGTTTCATGTCCGCATCCATCATCATGCGGATCAAGGTATCCAGATCGGCTTTTGGTTTCCAGCCGAGCACACGCTGGGCCTTGGCCGGGTTGCCGAGCAGCACTTCGACTTCGGCCGGGCGGAAGAACGCCGGGTCGATCTTCACGTAATCGCGGTAGCTCAGGCCCACATGATCGAAGGCGATCCGGCACATCTCGCGCACGGTGGTGGTGACGCCGGTGGCCACCACGAAGTCGTCGGGTTTGTCCTGTTGCAGCATCAGCCACATGGCTTCGACGTAGTCCCCGGCAAAGCCCCAGTCGCGCTTGGCGTCGATGTTGCCCAGACGCAGTTCCTGCTGCTTGCCCTGCTTGATGCGGGCGGCGGCGTCGGTGACTTTGCGCGTCACGAACTCGATGCCGCGCAGCGGTGATTCATGGTTGAACAGAATGCCGCTGCTGGCGTGCAGGTTGAAGCTTTCGCGGTAGTTCACGGTGATCCAGTGGCCGTACAACTTGGCCACGCCATAAGGGCTGCGCGGATAGAAGGGTGTGTTCTCGTCCTGCTGCTCGGCCTGGATCAGGCCGAACATTTCGCTGGTGGACGCCTGGTAGAAACGCGTATGCGGGCTGAACTGACGGATTGCTTCGAGCAGGTGGGTAACGCCCAGGCCGTCGACGATGCCAGTGGTCACCGGTTGATCCCAGGAGGCCGCGACAAAACTTTGCGCGGCGAGGTTGTAGACCTCGTCCGGAGCCGACTTGATCACCGCGCGCTGCACTGAACAGGCATCGGCCATGTCGCCGTCCAGGTAGACGATGTCCGCCTCGATCCCCATCTCACGCAGACGCCAGCGTGAGTCGCTGCTGCGACGCGCCACCAGGCCGTGGACTTTGTAGCCCTTGTCGAGCAACAGTTTGGCCAGATATGCGCCATCCTGGCCGGTGATACCTGTGATCAATGCACTTTTAGTCATTCTTGTCGTACTCGCTTCTCCCAGTCGGACAGGATCGCCCGCAGGGATTGTTGTGTTGTGATTTCAGACTTCCATTCGGTGGTTTGGGTCAGCCTGGCAGGGCTGCCACACACACGATGCTGATCCGCGCGGCGAAGTCGCGCAGGGTCCTGGACCAGTTGCAGGTCGACCTGGGCAAGATCTACCAGTTGTTCGATCAAACTGCGAATGCTCTGCTCGCGTCCCGAGCAAATGTTGTAGACCTGCCCCGGCGTACCTTTCTCCAGCAATGCCAGGTAGGCCGAGACCACGTCCCCGACATCAAGGAAGTCGCGCGTGACGTCGATGTCCCCGACCTCCAGTTGTGGCCCTTGCAGGCCTTGCTTGATCCGGCAGATCTGACGTGCGGCGCTGGCGATGACGAAGCAGTCTTTCTGCCCGGTTCCGATGTGGTTGAACGGGCGGGCGACCAGTACGGGCCAGTCTTCACTCAGGCCCCATTGCAGGCTCAGGAACTCTGCCGACAGTTTGCTCACGGCGTATGGGTTGCGCGGGCAGGGTGGCTGCAATTCAGTGATGGGCAAATCGGCTTCAGTGACCTGGCCATAGACATCACCGGAGCTGACGTACAGAAACGTGCCGGTGAAGCCGCGCGCCTTGAGGGCTTGCAGCAGGTTCAGGGTGCCCAGCAGATTGATGTTCAGGGTGCGCGCCGGATCACGAAAGGCCTCCGGAACGAACGTCTGGCCCGCCAGGTGAATCACTGCATCGGGCATTTCCGGCCACAAGCCTTCGAGGCTCTCCGGTACACCGAGATCGTATTGGCAAGGCACTGGCAGAAGCGCCCATTCCGAGGCATCAGCCTGCATGCGCGATTGGATGTGTTGTCCTACGAATCCAGTCAGACCCGTGACAAACAGACGCTTTTTCAAACAGCGACCCCTTGGTCATACATTTCATCCATTCCAACAGAATTAATGGAGGGGTCTCGCGAATCAACAGGATCGCTCGCAAAGACAGGTGAAATGTTTTGTTGTAGTTGTTTGGTAGCCAATTTGTGCCATTTGTTCGGCAATTTCAACAAGTCCAAACGTGACTGATCAGTTCTCGTCAGCGTGGCCCGATTTATTCTCACCGGGCGGTTCACGAACCCTCGATGGATGTGTTTAGAATGCCCCTCGTCACGATGATCCAGGGTTCGGCAGCGTCGCTTCGAAACTGCGAGAAACTGACCACTAAAACAAGAACGAAGACGGGCAGCAAGACAATGGACGAGCGCCAGTGAACACTGGCTCGAACCCTGTCCTCCCCGTCATAGCGTGAGGCTGCCGGAATGGCGGCGTCACCGTGGAGTGCCATGAATTTTATTCTTTACTCCGACGTCAACGACAGCTCCATCAGCCAGAGCCTCGGTCGTCCCGAATACAGTTACTACTTCGTGCTCAAGGCGTATCGACCGCTCTTTGAAAGCCTCGGGCCGGTGCATGTGGTGTCATCGGCCGCGGAGGTCGATCCGCTGTATCGGCAGTTGCAGCAGGCCGGTCAGGACTGCTTGTTCATTTCGTTCGCGCCACCGCACAAGACTCCCACCGACTTGCAATGCCCGATGGTGTGCGTGGTCGCCTGGGAATTCGACACCATTCCCGCCGAGCACTGGGATAACGATCCGCGTCAAGACTGGAGCCAGACACTGGCACGTCTGGGGCGGGTGATCACCTTGTCCACCCACACCGCCGAAGCCATCCGCCGGACCTTGGGCGAGGACTTCCCGGTGCTGGTGCTGCCGACGCCTTTGTGGGAACGTTTCGCCGACATTCGCCAGCAATATCCCGGTTCACCGGTGAACGCGGGTGCCACACTGCAGATCAAGGGTTGCATCCTGGACAGTCGCTCGATGGGGTTGTCCGCCGATGGCTTGATCGCACCGCTCATCGAGCAACCGCCGCAGGAAATCGTCGAACCTGAACCTGAACCTGAACCTGAACCTGAACCTGAACCTGAACCGCCGTTGCCGCCGTTGACCCTGCGTCGACGCCTCTTCATTACCAGGCATTACCTGCTGTTGTGGTATCGCGAAGCCGTTCGCGATCTGGTGCCGGATGCCGTTCGCCCATGGCTGGCCAGATTTCGGACGCCTCAACCGTTGCCGGTTGAACCCGCAGTCAGCGAAGCGCCCGTGGCGGATGAACCTGCCATCAGCGAAGTCCCTGTGGCGGATGAACCTGTCGTCAGCGAAGCCTCCGCGCAGGACGAGCATCCACAAGCGGCTTTCCCCGACACCAGCCAAACGGTCGAAATCGAGGTCGATGGCGTCATCTACGTGAGCGTGTTCAACCCTGATGATGGTCGCAAGAACTGGCACCACCTGATCACGGCGTTCTGCTGGGCGCTGGGTGATGTGCAAGACGCCACGCTCGTGTTGAAGATGACCCAGAACGACCTGTCGACCTATTACGTCGAACTCATCACCTTGCTGTCCCAGCTCTCGCCCTTCGCCTGTCGCGTGGTGGTCATGCACGGTTATCTGCAGGACGAGCAGTTCGCCCGGCTCTATGGTGCGGCGAGTTACTACGTCAACGCTTCACGCTGCGAAGGCCTGTGCCTGCCACTGATGGAGTTCATGTCCTGTGCCCGGCCGGTCATCGCCCCGAATCACACGGCGATGCGCGACTACATCGACGAGCGTGTGGCCTTCGTCGTCAAGTCCAGCCAGGAGCCGACGATCTGGCCGGAAGACGCGCGCATCCTGTACCGCACCTTGCGCCACCGTCCGGACTGGGGTTCGTTGAAAATAGCTTATGAGAACAGCTACGCGATGGCAAAGAACCAGCCGGACGCCTGGCAGGTCATGGCGGATGCGGCCAGCGAACGCATGCACCAGTACTGCAGCTTCGCGCCAGTGCAGCAGCGACTGGCGCTGTTCTTCAAACAGGAACCTGTCCGTGACGTCGTGCCGGTGGTTGCCGAAACGGGGGCTGCATCGTGCTGATCATCATTCATTCGGAAACCAACAAGAGCAACATCCAGCAGAACCTGGGACGGCCCGAGTACAGCTATTACTTCGTCCTCAAGGAGTTCCGCCCGGTGCTCGAACGGCTGGGGCAGGTGATCGAGGTCAGCAACCCGGACGAGTTGGTCGATCGGCTGTATTTCGATTGCCTGAGCCGGGGCGAAGACTGTGTGTTCCTGTCCTTTTCTCCGCCGCATCGCACGCCGGTCCACTACGCGTGCCCGACGATTCCGGTGTTCGCCTGGGAGTTCAGCACCATTCCCACCGAGAGCTGGCAGGGCGAACCACGGCATGACTGGCGGACGGTGTTGGGCTCCAGCGGGACGGCGATCACCCACTCCAGTTTTACCGTGAATGCCGTACGCGATGTGATGGGCCCAGATTACCCGATCAGCGCGATTGCGGCGCCTGTCTGGGACCGTTTTGCCGCCCGTGGCGGGCTTCTGGACAAGCGTCCGGTCGTGGGCCCCACGCGTCTGAACCTGCGCGGGCTGTTGATCGACAGTCGCACCGCGGACTTGCGCCCCTACGGCCCCGAACGCTTGCGCGAGGGCACGCCGATCGCCTTCGACCAACCGCCGCGCGACTGTGAGCTGCTGCTCGAGGGCGTGGTCTACACCTCGGTGTTCAATCCCTACGACGGACGCAAGAACTGGAAGGACATGATCAGTGCGTTCTGCACCGCCTTTCGCGACACGCCCGACGCGACCCTGGTGCTCAAGCTCACGCACCATGACATCGCCAATGCGCTGAACGACATGCTGCACCACGTCTACAAGAATCAGTCCTATCAGTGCCGCATCGTGCTGGTCCACGGCTATCTGTCCGACATCGACTACGAGCGCCTGGTCGAGGCCACCAGTTACGTCGTCAACTGCTCCTACGGCGAAGGGCAATGCCTGCCGTTGATGGAGTTCATGTCCTGCGGCAAGCCGGCGATTGCGCCGCTGAACACCGCCATGGCCGACTACATCGACCGTGACAACGCGTTTATCGTCGACAGTACCGACGAACTGACATCCTGGCCCCACGATCCTCGCGCAGCGTATCGTACCTTGCGTTACGTTACGGATTGGGACTCGCTGTGTACGGCTTTTTCCGCCAGCCATGACGTCGCCAGACAGGACGTCGAACGCTATCAACGGATGTCGGCCCATGCCGTGGGCAGCCTGCAGGGATTCTGCAGCCAGGCCGTTGCCGAGCAGCGCCTGAAGGCGGTGTTCGAGCAGTTGCTGGAACGGCGTGAAGCAAACTGCGCACAAGCGTCGGGCACATGATTCGGCGCCTGCTTGCGAAGTTGCGGCCCGCACCGGTAGAGGTCGCCCAGCCAGAAACGCGGGTATCGCCCAGGGATATCGGTTTATACGACGCCCTGCTCGACGGCTGGTTTCTCGGCGACAGCGGCGAATTGCTCAAAGGGTTTGCCATTACCGCCGACGACACCTTGCTGGATGTTGGCTGCGGCGAAGGGGTCGCGACCTTGTTTGCGGTGCGTCAAGGCGCGTCGGTGATCTTCACCGACAGTGAGCACGACAAGGTCCGCGACCTGGCGCGGCAAGTGCAAGCGCAGTCGGATAAAGCGAATCTCGGTCTGGTCAGCAACAGCCTGCCGCTGCCTCTGGCCGATGGTTGCGCGAGCAAAGTCGTGTGCATGGAAGTGCTCGAACACATCGATCAACCAGAACCCTTCATGGCGGAACTCGTGCGCATGGGCCGCCCCGGCGCGCTGTACCTGCTGAGCGTGCCATCCCCGGTGGGCGAGCATTTGCAGAAAGGCATCGCCCCGGCCAGCTATTTTCAGTCGCCCAATCACGTGCAGATTTTCAGCCCCGAGCGATTCGCCGCGCTGGTGGAAGACGCGGGGCTGGTCATCGAGCATCGCCAGGCATCCGGGTTTTTCTGGGTCATGGGCATGATTTTTTTCTGGGCCAGTGAGCGGGCTGCCGGGCGTGAATTGGGTGGGGCGGTTCGCGACCGGATTCAGGCGCCGTATCCGCCGCTGATGGAGAGCTGGGCGAAAACCTGGCAGGACTTGCTGGCCCAGCCCGACGGGTTGGCGATCAAGCAGATGCTGGATCAGTTCATGCCCAAGAGCCAGGTGATCATTGCTCGCAAACCTCATGTCCAGGAGGGCGCATGAGCAACGAAAAACGGATCATGGACATCGAGTTGCTGCGCGGCATTGCGGTGCTCGGCGTGCTGTTTCATCACCTGCAGGACAGCCTGTTCGCAGCAGCTGTGCCATTGCTGCAGACCATCACGCTGTACAGCCAGCCGTGGTGGGGCGTGGATCTGTTCTTCGCGATCTCGGGCTTCGTCATTGCCCGCAGCCTGATCCCGGCCTTGCGCCGCTGCACCACGCGTCAGGAGTATTGGCAACAGACGCGCAATTTCTGGTTGCGCCGGGCCTTTCGTTTACTGCCGTCGGCCTGGTTATGGCTGGCGCTGATGTTGCTGGCATGCCTTTTTCTCAATCGCTCCGGCGCGTTCGGCACCCTGCACGCGAACATTCAGGCGACCCTGGCCGGCGTCGCCCAGTACGCCAATTTCCGCTTTGCCGACAGTTTTTATCGCTACGAGTACGGCACCAGTTTCGTGTACTGGAGCCTGTCGCTGGAGGAGCAGTTCTACCTGCTGTTTCCGCTGATGATCGTGTTGTTTCGCAAGCACCTGGTGTGGGCGTTGCTGGCGCTGGTTGCGCTGCAATTGTTGACCTTGCGCACGCCGATCCTGATGGTGGTGCGCACCGACGCGCTGGCCCTTGGCGTGCTGTTGGCGATGTGGAGCGTACAGCCTTCGTACCGGCGCTGGGAGCCGACTTTCCTGCGTCGCCCCTGGGCCGGCTTGTCGGCATTGGTCGGGGTTTCACTGGTGCTCGGTTTCATGGCGACGGACCGTTTCACCTTTACCCATTACCGAATCGGTGTGATTGCGCTGTTGTGTGCGCTTCTGGTGTGGATCGCTTCCTACAACCGCGATTACCTGATGCCCAAGGGAATGTTCAAGAGCCTGATGACCTGGGTCGGCAGCCGCTCCTACGGGATCTACCTGATCCACATTCCGGCCTATCTGTTGGTCCGCGAATTCACCTTCCGCTTGCAGGAGGCCAACCTGCCGAACCCGGCGGGTCATCCTGTGCCGACGTTGCTCATTGCATTCGGCTTGATCGCCCTGTTGAGCGAACTGAACCACCGCTTCATCGAAATGCCCATGCGCCAGCGCGGTGCCTCGCTGGTACAACGCCTGACCCCGTCCCGTATTGCCGTCTCATCCTCTGGAGCCACCTCATGCTGAGCCTTTTGAAGAAACTCACGGCGGGCACGCCCGCGCCTGTGCAGCCAGAGACACCGCCAGCGGCGCCAGTGGCGGAGAAAGTCGACCCCTACATGCTCGGCCTGCACGATGCGATGCTCAGCGGCTGGTTCAATCAGCAAACCGGCGAACTGTTCACCGGATTCCCGGTGACCCCCGAGGACACACTGCTGGATGTCGGCTGTGGCGACGGCGGCAACGTGCATTTCTGCGGGATGCGCGGGGCGAAGATCATCATCGCCGATATCGACGCGGCCAAGGTCGAAGCGACCCGCCAGCGCCTGGGCGATACACCGGCCCGCGACGTCGAATGCCATGTCACCGACTGCAACCCGCTGCCGATAGCCGATGCGACCGCCACGCGGGTGGTGTCGACCGAAGTCATCGAACACGTGGACGATCCGGCGCAGTTCCTCGCTGAACTGGTGCGCGTCGGCAAACCGGGCGCGTTGTATCTGCTCAGCGTCCCGCATCCCAGCTCCGAAGACCTGCAGAAAGATATCGCGGCGGCCGAGTATTTCCAGAAGCCCAACCACATCCGCATCATCAGCGAGGAGCAGTTCAAGGCCATGGTCAGCGATGCCGGCCTGGAAGTGATCAGCCACAGCCAGTACGGATTCTACTGGTCGATGTGGATGCTGTTGTTCTGGGAAGCCAAGGTCGATTTCAGCAACCCGGACCATCCGTTGCTCAACCACTGGGCGGATACCTGGCAGGCGATCCTGGCTTCGCCACGGGGCACGCAGATCAAGCAGGCGCTGGATGCGGTGGTGGCGAAAAGTCAGGTGATCATTGCGCGCAAACCCTGATTAGTTAGCTGTGTGAGCGACGGTCTTCACCAGGCCGTCCGGCACCGCCATGGGGTGCCGATCCGGTTGGCGGCCCATTACTGGCTGGAGCGAACGGCCCCTCCATCAATCAACAGATTCTGCCCGGTCAGGTAGCCCGCATGGCTACTGCAAACGAAGGCACACAGCGCACCGAATTCCTCGGCTGAGCCGAAGCGTTTGGCGGGAATTTCGCTGCGGCATTGGTCAAGGAATACCTCGCTGTCCTGCCCCGCCTCCTGAGCAGCAGCGACCAGGTTGTCACGCAGTCGATCGGTGTCGAATGAGCCCGGTTGCAGGTTGTTGATCGTTACATTGCGACTGGCAATGTTTTCTTGCCGGGCAAGCCCAGCGATGAAACCCGTCAGACCACTGCGCGCGCCGTTGGACAGGCCCAGGCTTTCGATAGGGGACTTCACGGCACTCGACGTGATGTTGATGATTCGACCAAATCCACGTGTCGCCATACCGTCTACCGTGGCCTTGATCAACTCGATAGGCGTCAGCATGTTGGCATCCAGCGCCTTGAGCCAGGCGTCGCGATTCCATTCGCGGAAATCCCCGGGGGGAGGGCCACCCGCGTTGTTGACCAATATATCGAAATGCTCATGGGTCGTGAGCGCTGCCGCCCGACCCTCGGGCGTCGAAATGTCTCCGGCGACGGCGATGACCGTCACTTCAGGATTGATCGCCCTGAGCTGACGGGCTGTTTCATTGAGCGTGTGTTCGCCGCGTGCGGTGATCACCACGTTCACGCCTTCTTGGACGAGTGCCTGTGCGCAGGCTTTGCCCAGACCTTTGCTGGCGGCGCACACCAGCGCCCAGCGTCCTGCTATTCCCAGATTCATGTGCGTTTTCCTGAAAGAAGGAAGCTCAATGTAAGGGGTTGCCTATGGCAGCACCATGTTCATGCATGATCCAGCGTTGTAGACAGGCTCGGCGATCGAGTACTGATGCCCATGAAGCGCCGTACTCTTTCTCCTATGGCATCGCATCGTATGGTTTGCGGTGCGGCATCCAGTTGGATATTACCGTTCTCCATGAATACGACCCGGTCGGATATCGACATGGCAAAGTCCATTTCGTGGGTCACGATCAGCATGGTCATGCCTTCTTTGGCCAGGTCGCGGATCACGTTCAGCACGTCGTTGACCAGTTCCGGGTCGAGGGCCGAGGTCGGCTCGTCGAACAGCATGATCTGCGGCTCCATCGCCAGGGCTCGAGCGATCGCCACGCGCTGTTGCTGCCCGCCGGAGAGCTGGTGCGGGTACTTGTGGGCATGGGCCAGCAGGCCGACCTTGTCCAGTAGTGCATAGGCACGATGTTCACTCAGCTCGCCCGGCTGGCCGTGGTAACGCGGTGCGAGCGTGACGTTGTCGAGAATGGTGCGGTGCGGGAACAGGTTGAAGTTCTGGAACACCATGCCGATGTGCCGCACGCCTTTGCGCAGGCGGGAGCTGTTGGGTTTATCCGACGCTTCGATGAATTTTTCGCCGAACAACAGGATGTCGCCGGTATCGATGGTTTCCAGGCCGTTGACCGTGCGGATCAACGAAGTCTTGCCGGAGCCGGATGGCCCGATGATCGAGACCACCTGGCCATATTCGACATTCAGGTCGATGCCCATCAGCACCTTGTGGGTGCCATAGCTCTTCTGGATGTTCTTCAGTTGCAGGATGGGCGTCGCGTTGTTGCCGGCGGCTTTGCGCGCAGTGTCGGGCAACGCTTCGGCGCTAGCCCTGAACCGGTCGATGGTGGCCGTGTCGAGTGTGTGCGGCTTGCGGAAGTTCAGGTCCAGGTAGCGCTCCAGGCGCTGCAGGAAATAACCGAACACGGTGACGATCAACACGTAATAGACGCCTACCGCCGCCAGGGTTTCCATGACCAGGAAGTTGGTGGCATAGAGGCGTTGGCCGACCGTGAGGATTTCGGTCAGGGAGATGACCGAAACCAGCGATGTCAGCTTGACCACCGTGATGTATTCATTGATCAAAGTGGGCAGCGAAATACGGAAAGCCTGGGGGATCACGATCAGGCGTTGCATGCCGAACAGGCCGACACCCAGCGCGCGCCCGGCTTCCTTCTGGCCCTTGGCCACGGAGATCAGGCCGCCACGATGGATTTCCGCCATGTACGCAGCTTCCGTAACCACCAGGGCCAGCAACCCTGCGTAGAAGGGGTTGGACAGAATCGGTCCGCTGCCGGGAAACAATTGCGGCAGGTTGTAGACGAAGACCACCAGCACCAGCAACGGGATGCTGCGGAAGAACCAGATGTAGACCGCTGCGGGAATGCGCAGCAAGGGCGTTTGGGACAGCTTGGCCGAGGCCAGGACAAAACCCAGCAGCATGCCGATGAACCAGGCCAGGGCGCTGAGCTGGACCACCGTGACGCAGGCCTTCCAGAAGTCCGGCAGGGAGAACAGGGATAAGAAATACGACCAATCGAATTGCATGGGGCACCTCGATCTGCCGCCCCGGTGCAGGGAGGCAGATGACCAGACTACAAGGACAGGTTCTTAGTTGGCAGTCGGTTCTTCCAAGCCATATTTCTGGAGAATTGCGGCGTATTCACCGCTCTTTTTGCTCTCTTCGAAGGCCTTTTGCACGACCTGGAAGGTTTCGTCGTTACCTTTCTTGACGAAGATGCCCAGGGTTTGCTGATAAATCGGATGCTCGGTGGTGATCACTACCCGGCCGTTGGTCTTTTCCGCGATCATTTTTGCCGCGCCAGCGATTTCGACCTGGGCCTGGATGTTTTTGGACAGCAGGGCCTGGGTCACTTCGGGTGCCGAGGGGTATTCGCTGACGGTGATCGCGCCTTTGTTGTTCGGCACGCAGTATTCATCGGACAGCTTGCGGAATTCCTTGACCCAGGTAGTGCCCTGTTCCAGGCCCAGTTTCAAGCCGCACAGGTCTTCAGGCTTCTTTGCATTGATCTCGCTGCCCTTGGGCACCATGACCGCGGCACCAGTGTTGGCATACGCGATGGTCTGGGCCTGGGTCTGGCGCTCCGGCGTGATGTACATGCCGGAAATGACCGCGTCGTACTTGCCGGAGTTCAAGCCGAGGATCAGGCTCGGGAATTTGGTGTCGACGAACTCCACCTTGGCGTTCATGTGTTTGGCCAGTGCCGCTGCCAGCTCGGGGTCCGAACCCACCACATTCTTGTCCTTGTCATAGGACTCGAAGGGAGGGTAAGTGATTTCCATGCCGACCTTGAGCGTGTCTGGCGCGGCCATGCTCACCGAGGCACCGAACATACCGGCTGCCAATACAGCCAGGCTCAAAAGGTTTTTCTTGTTGTTTTTCATGATGTGCTGACTCCGGCGTAGGTAGGGGTTTAGTTGAAAACTTCAATCAGGACGGTTGAGCCTGATTTTTCAAATGTCCGAAACTGGCGGGCTTGCGTGCCTTGCCTGGCAGTTGAACTTCCCCATTGGCCACCCTTTGGCGCAGATACTGATAGGTCTGCAGCGCCTGGCCATACATGTGTTCGCCGATGGTGATTTCTTCGTAGTCGTTGCCTGCCTGGGCGAACCCGGGCAGCGGTCTGATCTGGGTGTGATAGTCGCAGGCATAAAACAGCGGAAAGGAATAGCGCTCCTCCTTCACGCTACGCACCCGGTGCGCGGTGGCAACGAAAGCGCCTGCCGTCATCACTTCCAGCATGTCGCCGATGTTGACGACAAAGGCATCGGCAATCGGTGGTGCATCGATCCATTGGCCAAGATTGTTCATCACCTCAAGGCCCGGTTTGTCGGCCAAAAGGATGGTGAAGCACTCGTAATCAGTATGGGCGCCAAGACCCGGTGCGTCATGGGCGGCGCCGTCGAAGGGGTAGTGGATAAGGCGCAGCTTGGACGGCGGACGGGTGACCAGGCTGTCGAAATAGTTTTCTTCCAGGCCCAGGGTCAGGGCGAAGCCACCGAACAAGCGCCGGCCCAAGGCAAAGATGGCTTCATAGTAGGCCTGTACCGACGCCTTGAAACCTTGCAATTGCGGCCAGTCGTTGGGCCCCAGCAATGGGGTGTTGGCCAGCACCAGCGGGTCATCGGCCGGGACTTCGAAGCCGACGTCGAAGGCTTCCTTGTGGTCCGGCTTGCCCTTGGAGTAGACCTCTTCGCCTTCGGGCACAAAGCCCTTGTGGGTTTGCGAGGTGCCGATGTAGTGGCGCATCTTGGCGTCCAGGGGCTGGTCGAAAAAGTCCTTGGCAGCCTGGCGCAGGTTGGCGATCAGTTGCGGGTCGATACCGTGATGGGTGATGTAGAGGAACCCGACCTCGCTGGCGGCGCGGCCCAATTGTTCGGCTACGGCCAGGCGGTGTTCCAGTTCAAAGTTGAACAGACCGGCGATGTTGACCACCGGGATGCTATTGAAGTTGGCTTTGTGTGTGTCAGTGCTGGCGCTGTTATTTTTGTTGTCAGGCATGACGCATCGGCTCCCTAAGGATTGCTTGAGTGGCTGAAACGCTCGAAGTGTTCGCGCTCGGTCTGGCCCATCCACACGTTCAATGACCACAGGTCGGCGACCGGGACATTGGTGAAGGGCAAATGATGCAGGTAGCCGTCGGCACCGAACTCCGGGGTCAGGGTGCTGACCCGGTAACCGCGGGCTTGCTGCGAGCGCCAGATGCTTTCCCAGTGCTGCTGATGGAAGGCCAGTTCCCTTGCATATTCGGGAGCCGCCGGGTGCGGAACCTGAGGCCCCTGGTCATAACCGACCCGGGCCTGGATATGGTGCACCCTCTCGATGAAGGCGCTGAGATCATCGGCCGGGTCATTCAACAGGCGCTCGCAGGTCACCACCCAATGGCTGATGTCACTGGTAAACAACAGCTCGGGCAGTTGCCGAATCAACTCCAGGGTCACCCAGGGGTTGAACAGCGAACGCGAACGGTGGGTTTCGAAACTGCAGAGCTGGCCGTGCTTGCGCGCCAGATCCAGCGCCTGGCCGAAAAACTCCACTTGTTGTGGCAAGGACCAGCGATCGTTGCCCGCCAGCACGTTGACGAAGCGCGGGCCGAGTTCGGCGGCCCAGGCGAGTTTCTGGTCGAGGTCATTGAGGTGGACGACGGGCGTTGCCGACTGGTCCGGCAGCACGTCGTACGCGGTGAAGACTGTGCTGATATAGCCCAGGCGATTGGCCTGGAGAAAGGCGCCGAACTCGGCCCGCTCACGGGCGTCCAGTGGCAGGCGTGCCTCCATGCCATCAAAGCCCGCTTGCAGCAACTCCTCGAGCGCCTGAGCCTTACTGGCGGTGTAACCCCACAGCGTGCGGAAAATTTCCAGCTTCATCGGTGATCCTCAAAAATCCCAAGGCCTACTGCAAATGCACTTCGACGGCGCCAGGCTGCCAGGAGGCTGGTTCGCTGTGGAGCCGATGTTAGGCACAGGCCGCGCACTGAAAGAATCTGAAAGTTCAAATGAATACTTCAGACTTTCATTAACAAATAGCTAGCTACTTATCCCGTTGGCCAGGAGGGGTTTTGAGGGCGAGTACGTGTCTGCGTTGGCTATTAGCGAGAGATGCCACTATTACGGCATCATTTTGAAGACTCCCAAGCGACTTCATGGAAGGTGAGGCGCGAACTTTCATCGCTTCACGCCACACACTCACCATAGATGACCTCATGTCATCCATCCCTTGAAAATCCATCCTTTGTCAGGTCCCTGTGTCGCACTCTCTAATGCCGAAAAGCTGAGTGGCCCAGATCACTCATTTCAACAATAAAAGCTCTTCAGGAGATTGTATGCACAGTGGTCCCACTCTTTTGCTGGTGTTGTTTTGCGCCATCATTCTGATCGTTTTTCTCATCGTCAAAGTTCGTGTCCATGCATTCCTGGCCTTGACCGCAGCGAGCTTTGTGGTCGGCATCGGTTCAGGCATGCCACTGGCGCAAATTGTCTCTTCATATGAAAAAGGTGTCGGTGGAACACTCGGGTTCCTGGCAACGATCATTGGCCTTGGCGGCATACTCGGCAAGATGCTTGAAGAGTCCGGTGGCGCGGAGCGCATTGCCCAGACGCTATTGAGCGCCCTGGGTAAAGAGCGTGCCTCATGGGCCATGATGCTTGTAGGGTTTATCGCGGGCATACCTGTGTTCTTCGAGGTTGGATTCGTTCTGCTGATTCCCCTGATCTATGTGGTCGCCAAAGAGACCCGGATCAACCTTCTGTACCTGGGCGTGCCCTTGGCCGTATCGCTGATGGCGGTTCATTGCATGTTGCCCCCGCACCCTGCCGCCATGGCCATCACCGGGCTGCTGGGAGCCGATGTCGGCAAGGTTATCGTGTATGGCCTCATTATCGCGCTGCCTACCGCCATCATTGCCGGGCCGCTGTGGATCAAGTTGGTCTGCAAGAGTGAAGCGCCTGACGCTCAAGAGGCTTTTCTGGAAGAACATTGCGTTGACAGCGCGACCCGGGACTTGCCAGGCCTTGGCTTGACGCTGCTGACCATCCTGTTGCCACTTCTGCTGATGGTCGGCAAAAGTCTTGCAGCCGGACTGCCCCATGACTCCGTGCTCTTCAGCATCGTTTCGTTCCTGGGGACGCCGCTGATAGCACTGTCCATTGCTGTGGTGTTCGCTTACTGGGCACTGGGTTTGCGCCGCGGCTTATCCATGCCTGACTTGCTCAAGCACACTCAGAAGAGCTTTCCTGCGCTGGCCAGCATTCTGCTGATCATCGGTGCCGGTGGGGCATTCAACGGCATCCTGGTCGACAGCGGCGTGGGTAACGCGCTGTCCGGTTCGTTGACGCAATTGAACATGAATCCCATCGTCCTGGCGTGGTTGGTGGCAGGCTTGATGCACTTCGCCGTCGGTTCAGCGACGGTGGCAATGATCAGTGCCGCCGGCATGGTGATGCCGATGCTGAGCGCTCATCCAACCGTGAGTAAGGAAATTATCTGCATTGCCATCGGTGCCGGCGCCATTGGCTGGACCCATGTGACGGACTCTGCCTTCTGGGTGGTCAAGGAGTACCTGGGTGTCTCGCTAGCCGATGCGTTGAAGAAGTTCACCTCGGCCACCGTACTGGCTTCATTGATTGCGCTGGGGCTGACCCTGCTGCTGTCGCAATTCGTTTGATCTCACCCGTATTTTCATCCTGATTATTTAAAGGGACCACGTCATGATTTTGGGAAGACCCCTTGAAAGCTGGTACACCAGTTATCCTTTGATTCGCGATCTGGTCGCGCTGCAAGAAACCACTTGGTTCAACCCTGCCGTGGCGCCGGTCGCGGAATCGATTGGCGATGTGGGGTTGACGGCCGAAGACGTCGCCGATGCCAGCGCGCGACTGGCGCGTTTTGCTTCTTACCTGCAGCGAGCGTTTCCGGAAACGCAATGCAGTGGCGGCATTATCGAGTCGGACATTCTGCCCGTGCCTCAACTGCAGCAGTTGCTTGGCGAGCGCTATGGTCAGGCACTGGAAGGGGCGCTGTGGCTCAAGCGGGACAGCCATCTGCCGATTTCGGGCTCGATCAAGGCGCGCGGTGGTATCTATGAGGTGCTCAAGCATGCCGAAGACCTGGCGTTGGCCGCGAATCTGTTGTCGCTTGACGACGACTACGCGGTGCTGGACAGCGATAAGGCGCGGGCCTTTTTCGGCCAATACAAAATAGCCGTCGGCTCGACCGGCAACCTTGGCATGTCCATCGGCATCATGGGGGCGGCATTGGGTTTCCAGGTGACCGTGCATATGTCGGCGGATGCGCGGCAATGGAAGAAAGACAAGTTACGCTCACACGGCGTTACCGTTGTTGAGTACTCCTCCGATTACAGCGTGGCCGTTGCGCAAGGCCGCCAACAAGCGGAGTCCGATCCAGCCTGCCATTTTGTGGACGATGAAAACTCGGTCAACCTGTTCCTGGGCTACTCGGTGGCTGCCGAGCGCCTGAAAAAGCAATTGGCAGCGGCTGGCATCACCGTGGATGCGCAACATCCATTGTTTGTCTATCTGCCCTGTGGGGTAGGTGGCGCGCCTGGCGGCGTGGCCTTCGGCCTGAAGCTGGCCTTTGGCGATGCTGTCCATTGCATCTTCGCCGAGCCCACACACTCGCCATGCATGATGCTGGGCGTCTATACCGGCCTGCACGACGAAGTGAGCGTGCAAGACTTCGGCATTGACAACGTGACGGCTGCTGACGGCCTCGCCGTCGGACGCGCTTCAGGTTTTGTCGGCAAGGCCATGCAGCGCTTGCTTGACGGTTTCTACACGGTCAGCGACGAGGAAATGTACAGTTTGCTGGCACTGATGGAGCGCAGCGAAGGTGTGCGCCTGGAGCCATCCGCGCTCGCCGGTGTGCCCGGCATTGCCAGAGTCCATGCCGACCGGCAGGGCTACCTGGCTCGCGCGCACCTGGACAGCCAGGCCATGACGCAAGCCACCCATCTGGTGTGGGCAACGGGCGGCAATATGGTGCCTTGCGACGAGATGGACGCTTATCTGGCCAAGGGTCGTGAATTGCTCGCCAACGGCTGATCGGGCCTGAATGGAGCGCAATGGCCAAGCCTCGACAGAGTTATCGCCGATTTAAGCGTAAACCGAATGTGGCAAGATGAACGTCTTGCCACATTCGGTACGTTTGACCGCTGCAAAGGCGTACAACGCAAAGCGGCTTTTGGGTTTGAGGGAAACTGTCGTGCTCAACCTTCCTCCTCGTATCAGCTCCAGGCTCAACAGCAGCCAGTTCGCGAACCTTCACACCTTTTTGGTTGCCGCTCGTCATCTGAGCTTCACCCGTGCGGCGCAGGAACTGTGTTTGACTGCAAGCGCCGTGAGCCACCGTATAAGTCGGCTGGAAGCCGCGTTATCGATGAAACTGTTCCAGCGTCTGACCCGGCAGGTCAGCCTGACCGACGAAGGCGAGCGTATCTTCGAAATACTCCAGAATGCGATGGGAGAGTTGTCCGAGGCACTGGAGCAATCGTCACAGGCGGAAATTGCCGGCTCGATCGCGCTCTATGTAAGGCCTTCCATCGCCCAATGCTGGCTGGTTCCGAGGCTGGCTGACTTTATTGAGCGTTATCCTCTGGTGTCACTGGACCTGCGGTCAGGCAATGACAATGTCGATTTTCGAACCCGTAAAATTGACCTGGCCCTGTACTACGCCAATGGCGAGTTTCCCGGGCTGACGAGCCATCGGTTGATGCGCGAACGGCTGGCCCCCGTGTGCAGTCCTGACTATGCGCGACGCCATCGCCTGGAGGAGAACCCGGACAACCTGAGGTACTGCACAACCTTGCATGACTCCCTGGCCTGGGATCATGCGGCTTATGATGCCGAGTGGACGCTTTGGGCAGAGCAACACAACCTGCTCGCGGCACTTCCCAAGCGTAGCTTGACCTTCGATCGCTCTGATTTGAGTGTGACAGCGGCCATGAACCACGCCGGCATTGCGATTGGCCGTCAACAGCTTGTGCAGAAGCGAGTTGATCGCGGCGAGCTCGTTCTGCCGCTCGCTGAATTCAGCCGCTCAGGCCACTACGATTATTATCTGGTTCACCCACCGCTCGGTACTGTTCCCAAGCGATTGCTGGTTTTCATGAACTGGCTACGAGAATGCGCGCGTCAATCATCACCCCTGGATGAGAACGACGACCTGTTCTGATGCGGCATGCGTACAGGTGGCTGGTCAGGCCAGCCTCCAGTCGGTGAAGCCGCCGCTGTCGAGCGCCACGCCTGAGTCAAATATGCAGATAGGGAAGTCACCGGGGGAGGAAGGTGCCCAATGACGCCGTTTGTCATCAAATGTGACGGCGCTGTCGTTTGATGAGACGCGTTCGGAAAGCCTGCAGCTTACATTCCAGTCAACGTAATCGCCGCAGTGCACCCAGAACGCTGATTGGAGAAAAAAAGCATGGCTCAAGTCGTACGATTTTATGAAACCGGTGGTCCCGAGGTTCTTCGTTTTGAAGAGGTCGAGGTTGGCGACCCTGGTCCTGGTGAGGTTCGACTTCGCCACGTAGCGGTCGGCCTCAACTATGCCGACACCTACTTTCGCAATGGCACTTACCCGATCCCGATGCCCAATGGCATCGGCGTTGAAGCCGCCGGTGTGGTGGAGACGGTGGGCGAGGGCGTGAGCAATGTGGTGGTCGGGGATCGGGTCACCTATACCGGCTTTACCAACACCCTCGGCGCCTACAGCACCGAGCGCCTGATCCCGGCTGCGCCGTTGATCAAGCTGCCGGAAAACATCTCTTTCGAGACAGCGGCGGCCATGACCATGCGCGGGCTTACCTCGGCGTATCTGATGCGTCGCATCTATGACTTCAAGGCCGGTGACAGCATCCTGCTGCACGCTGCCGCCGGTGGTGTCGGCCTGATCGTCTCGCAGTGGGCCAAGCTGCAAGGCCTGAAGGTGATCGGCACCGTGTCCAGCGAGGCCAAGGCTGAGCTCGCCCGTGCCCATGGTTGCGACCATGTGATCAATTACAGTCATGAGGATGTGGCCAGGCGCGTGCGTGAGTTGACCGACGGCGTGGGTGTCAACGTGGTGTTCGATAGCGTTGGCAAGAGCACGTTCGAGGGCTCGCTGGACTCTCTCAAGCGTCGTGGCCTGATGGTCTGCGTCGGTACTGCATCCGGTCCGATTCCTCCCTTCAGTCCAGCGCAGCTGGCGATGAAAGGCTCGCTGTTCATGACGCGTCCGGCACTGGCAGATTACATCGCCGACCCGGCAGAAAAGGCTGACCTGGCCGGTGAGCTGTTCGGCCTGGTCGGGAGCGGCAAGATCAAGATCGGGATCAACCAGCATTACTGCTTGCAGGACGCCGTGCAGGCTCACCGTGATCTGGAGTCGCGCAAGACCACTGGCTCATCGATTTTCGTCATCTGAGGAGGTCTGCCGCCATGCAAGTCGAACAACTCACCTGCAGCATTGGCGCAGAGCTGACGGGCGTCAACCTTGCCGATGCCGTCCATGACGACGGCCTGTTCGCCGAGATCCGCGTCCAGTTGCTCAAGCATCGCGTGCTGTTTTTGCGCGACCAGGACATCGGTCGCGCCGAGCATGTGGCCTTTGCCCAACGCTTCGGCGAACTGGAGGATCACCCGGTCATCGGCAGCCACCCGGATTATCCTGGCCTGGTCCAGGTCTACAAGAGTCCGGACAGCCCGATCGACCGTTACGAGAACTCCTGGCACACCGACGCCACCTGGCGCGAGGCGCCGCCGATGGGCAGCGTGCTGCGATGCCTGGAGTGCCCACCAGTTGGTGGTGACACCATGTGGGCCAACATGGTGGAGGCTTACAAGCATCTGCCAGACGAGATAAAAGCGAAGATCGAAGGCCTTCGTGCCCGTCATAGCATCGAGGCGACCTTCGGTGCGGCGATGCCGATCGAACGGCGCCTGGCGCTCAAGGCCCAGTACCCGGACGCTGAGCACCCCGTGGTGCGCACTCATCCAGAGACTGGCGAGAAGGTGCTGTTCGTCAATTCCTTCACGACTCACTTCACCAACTTCCACACGGCCGAACGTGTGCGTGTCGGCCAGGATTTCACCCAGGGCTCGTCCGAGCTACTGCGTCACCTGACCAGCCAGGCCCACATTCCGGAGTATCAGGTGCGCTGGCGCTGGAAGCCTAACAGCATCGCCATCTGGGACAACCGCAGCACTCAGCACTACGCCGTGATGGATTACCCACCCTGCCATCGCAAGATGGAGCGTGCCGGGATCATTGGCGAAAAGACCTACTGAGCAACCTCACCGACACCCGTGCCAGCGCTCGCTCCGTACAGTCCGTCGGGCGGGCCACAATAAAAACAGGAGATAAGCATGCAGTTTTTCGACGATTCCCTGCACCCGGAAAACATGGAAAAAGTGGTGATTACTGTCGCCCCTTACGCCCCACAGTGGATGCCGGGAGACTTCCCTGAAGACATTCCGATGACCATGGACGAGCACGTGCAGGCGGCTGTCGACTGCTATGAAGCAGGCGCCACTGTGCTGCACTTGCATGTGCGCGAACTGGACGGTAAAGGCTCCAAGCGCCTGTCCAAGTTCAACGAGTTGATCGCCGGTGTGCGTGAAGCCGTGCCGGACATGATCATCCAGGTCGGCGGCTCGATTTCCTTTGCCCCTGAAGGCGAAGGCGCGGAAGCCCTGTGGCTCTCCGATGATACCCGGCACATGCTGGCGGAGCTGACGCCGAAGCCGGATCAGGTCACCATCGCCATCAACACCATTCAGATGAATATCGCGGAGCTGCTGTTCCCGCAAGGCATTGAAGGCACCTCCCTGCTTGATCCGGTGACCAATGCCGCGTATAGCGAAATGACCGTACCGGCAGGTCCTGCCTGGGTCGCCGAACACCTCAAGCGCCTGCAAGCCAGCAATATCCAGCCGCACTTCCAGCTGACCGGCATTCATGCCTACGAAACCCTCGAGCGCCTGGTGCGCAAGGGCATCTACAAGGGCCCTTTGAACCTGACCTGGATCGGCATTGGCGGTGGTTTCGACGGCCCGAACCCGATGAACCTGATGAACTTCATCAATCGCGTACCGGATCGTTGTACCTTGACTGCCGAGTCGCTGCTCAAGAACGTCCTGCCACTTAACACCATTGCCCTGGCCATGGGCTTGCACCCACGGCTCGGTAATGAAGACACCATTATCGATCAACACGGCAAGCGCTTCTCTTCCGTAGAGCAGGTCAAGCAGACGGTGCGTATCGCTCACGAGCTGGGGCGTGAAATCGCCACCGGTAAAGAGGCGCGCGACATCTACCGTATCGGTGTGCAATACAAGACTGTTGAAGAAACCCTGTTGGCCAACGGCATGGCACCGAACCGCAAGCCGAGTCAGAAGGGCGTACCACAGCGCGGGTAATCCAGATGGCGGGGCAGGAAGCCAGTGGCGTTCTGCCCTTACCCACCTGAACGCGTGAGCAAGACCAAAAACAATAACAAAACGGGTGCTAGACACCGAGGAGGCAGCATGGCGATTCACCACAGTACAGTGGCCGATGAAATGGATACTTCGATTGGCATTCCGCGACGGTACGCCTGGATTGTGTTTGTGCTGACCTTTGGCTTGTTGATTTCCGATTACATGTCACGGCAGGTACTCAATGCCGTGTTCCCGATTCTCAAGAACGAGTGGACGCTGAGCGACGGCCAACTCGGTCTGCTGAGCGGTATTGTCGCCCTGATGGTTGGCCTGCTCACTATTCCCCTGTCGATGCTGGCCGACCGCTTTGGCCGGGTCAAGAGTCTGGCGCTGATGGCCTTGCTGTGGAGCCTGGCCACCCTGGGCTGTGCCCTGGCACAGAACTATCAGGAGATGTTGATTGCGCGCTTCATGGTGGGTGTCGGCGAGGCTGCCTACGGTAGCGTCGGCATTGCCGTGGTGGTGTCGGTGTTCCCCAAGAACATGCGTGCGACCCTCGCCAGTGCCTTCATGGCGGGCGCCATGTTTGGCTCGGTGTTGGGCATATCCATCGGCGGGGCGGTAGCCGTCAAGCTGGGGTGGCGTTGGTCGTTCGCCAGTATGGCGCTGTTTGGCCTGCTGCTGGCGGCGCTTTACCCGATCATCGTCAAGGAAGCGCGAATTGCCCCGCAGCGCCTCGCCGAAGTCGGGAGCAAGACTAAAGTGGCGGTCAAGCGTCCGCTGCGCACCCTGTACGGCACCCGTTCGGTTATTGCCGCGTATATCGCCAGCGGCCTGCAGACATTCGTTGCCGGTAGCATGATTGTGTGGATGCCGAGCTATTTCAACCGCTACTACGGGATGAGCGAGGGCAAGGCCGGTGCCATGGCAGGCGTCATGGTGCTGTGCTGCGGTACCGGGGCGATTCTCTGCGGCATGCTCAGTGATCGCCTGTGCCGTCAATCGCCGCTGCGCAAGATCGAGATTTCCATGGTGTTCTGCCTGGGCAGTTGCCTGCTGATGTCGCTGGCTTTGGTTCAGTCGGTCGGTCCTGTCCAGTTGGGGCTGATCGGCCTGGCCATGTTGTTCGTGACGGGCACCAACGGCCCGACCATTGCCACGATTGCGAACCTGACTCACTACAAGGTGCACGGCACCGCTTTTGCCACCCTGACCCTGGTCAATAATATGCTCGGCCTGGCCCCGGGGCCTTTCGTCACCGGCAGGGTGTCCGATCTTATCGGACTGCACGGGGCCTTCCAGCTGGTACCGCTGATGAGCATTGCGGCAGCGGCGGTGTTCTTCTATATCCGCTGTCACTATCTCGATGACATGGCCCGTGTGCAGGGTGAGGCGGTCGATCAAGCGCCCGCTAAAGCGGTGATGGAGGTGTCGCCGTGACGAGGGTATTGCGTGTTGATGCGTTCTTCGACTTCATTTGCCCCTGGTGCCTGATCGGCAAGCGTCAGCTCAATCGCGCACTCGCGAAGTTGCGCGCCAGCCACCCGGAGATCGAGTTGGAGCTAGTCTGGCATGGCGTGCAGTTGCTGCCGCACCTGCCGGCGCAGGGTGTGCCTTTTGTCGAGTTCTACCAAAAGCGCCTGGGCAGTGCCGAGGCCGTGCAAGCACGCCAGGCGCAAGTCCGGCAGGCCGCAGCCGCCGTAGGCTTGAGCATCGACTTCAGTAGCATCAAGACGATGCCCAATACCGCCGATGCCCATCGGCTGTTGGAGTGCGCCACTGAACTGGGGAGCGTGGCGCAGCGTGACGCCTTGCTGGAGCAGCTGTTCGCCGCCTATTTTCATCGCGGCAAGGACCTCGCAGACAGTGCCACCCTGTTGGCGATCGCCGAGTCCTGTGGCTATCCGCGCGCGGCCCTGGCCGACTGTCTGCTGGGTGCTCGCTGCCCCTTCGATGATGACGGGATGGGCGCCCGGGGGGTGCCTTATTTCATCTTCAACCGGCGCCAGGTGGTGTCCGGTGCGCAGTCGGCCGAGGTGCTGTTGCAGGCCATGCACCAAGCCCTTGCGCAAGACGTGACCGGGAGTCAATCGGCATGAGCCGGCGCATTGCGGTGCCGCCCGAGAAAGTCCCGGCACTTGGCATGCGCACGCTGTTCGAGCCGGCGGGCAGCAGCCTGGCATTGTTCAATGTCGCCGGCCAGCTCTACGCCATCGACGACAGCTGTCCGCATCAGGGGGCTTCACTGTGCGGTGGCCGACTTGAGGGCCGGGTGATCCAGTGCTGTGCCCATGGCCTGCGCTTCGACCTGGCGAGCGGCTACCTGCTCAATTCAAACAGCGTGAAGGTTGCCAACTACCCGGTCGAGGTGGTCGACGGCCAAGTGTTCATTGTCATCACTTCCAGGGAGACCGCGTTATGAGTGCCATTGCTCTGGCCTATGTCCATGGCCGCGTACAAGAACGGCTCCCCGGTTTTATCGTCAGCCTGATAGTTGCTGCAGCGGCGAGTTTTCTATCCGAGCACTATGGTGCGCCGGTCATGCTGTTCGCGCTGCTGCTCGGTATGGCACTGAATTTTCTCGCCAGCGACGGCAAGTGCAAGGCCGGTATCGAGTTCACCTCACGAACCGTGCTACGCATCGGCGTAGCGTTGCTGGGCATGCGTATCACCCTCGAACAGATCGCCGCGCTGGGCTGGAAACCGGCGGCCCTGGTGGTGATCTCGGTCGTGGTGACCATCCTCGTCTCGATGGTGGCGGCCAAGGCCATGGGGTTCCAGCGTCTGTTCGGCATGCTCACCGGTGGCGCTACGGCCATTTGCGGTGCCTCCGCGGCGCTAGCGCTGGCGGCGTCTTTTCCCAACCATCCGCAGAAAGAGCGCGCCACGCTGTTCACCGTAATTGGCGTGTCGGCACTGTCGACCCTGGCCATGATCGTCTACCCGATGATCGCCAACTGGCTCGAGCTGAATCCCCAGTTGGCCGGGGTGTTCCTCGGCGCCACCATTCACGACGTTGCCCAGGTGGTGGGTGCCGGCTACAGCATGTCTACCGAGACTGGCGATACCGCCACTGTGGTCAAGTTGATGCGAGTGGCCATGCTCCTGCCGGTGATCGTTTGCGCAGCGATGATTTCCCGTACGCAGGGCGTCGATCCGACGGGTAAACGACCGCCGTTGCTACCCTGGTTCGCCGTGGGCTTCCTGATTCTCGCGTGCGTCAACAGTACTGGCTGGGTCGTCCCGGCAGTGCAGGGATTGACCAACGAACTGTCGCGCTGGTGCCTGGTCATCGCCATTAGCGCCCTGGGCATGAAGACCCGGCTCAAGGAGCTTGCCGCGGTGGGTATCAAGCCCATCCTGCTGATGGTGGGGGAGACGGTCTTCCTGATTGCTCTGGTGCTGTTACTGATGCGCTGGGGTTTGTAAACCTACGCGCTATCGAGGATTGCGCGACTCACTGGACAGCGCGAACGTGAGTCAAGTGTCGTACCCCGCAAGTGCTCCATTTACGGTCGTCTGTTCCAGCAGATGACCGTTTTTTTTTGCTGCGGGGCGCATCAGCTGTCTTTGCGCGGCACGATCTTGCGCTCACTGCGCCAGGCGGCTGGCGGCATGTTGAACTGGGAAATGAACCAGCGCGTGAATGAATTGGGCATGGAGTAGCCGAGCATGTCGGCGATCCGTCCCAGCGAGTACCCGGGGTTCTCCAGGTAGCGAACCACCAGGTCGCGGCGCACGCTACTGATCAACTCACTGAAGCTGGCCCCTTCTTCGTCCAGGCGGCGCTGCAGGGTGCGTACGTTCATACCCAGGCTCTGGGCGATCTGCGCAATGGTGGCGCGACCCATGGGGAGCAACATGTAAATGGATTTGCGCACGTCGAATGCCACGGAGTGGTCGTTTTTGCCCAGCAGCGAATCCATGTAGCGCTGCGCGTGACGGGCCATGGCCGCATTGGCCAGAGGGTTGGCGGTGTCGAGGTTGGCGGCATGACAAACGATGCCGTTGAACTCGCAGCCGAACTCCACCTTGCAGCCGAAGATCCGTCGATGCACGGACAGGTCTGTCGGAGCTTCATGGGAGAAACAGACATTGATCGGGTGCCAGTGCGCGCCGAGCAGGGCTGCGCAAAAGCGGTGCATCACGGCGATGGCCAATTCGATGGATTGGCGATTGTTGGTGCCCATGTCGGTAACCAGTTCTTCGCGAATGATCACCGTACTACCAGTTTCCTCAATGTAGATCGCCAGTGACTCATTGATCTGCTGACGATAGTGCACGATCACATTCAGCGCATCGCGCAGCGTGTTCTGGTGACTGAGCAGCAGACTCACTTCACCAAAGTCCGCGAGTTGACGCAGCTCGGCCATGCGCAGGCCGAGGGTTTCACAACCACTCAGGCGCGCCGACTTCTCCAGCAGGATGATGCTGGCGGTGGCCGGGATGCGTTGACTCGGATCACTCAAAAGCGCAGGGCTCAAGCCCACTTCGGCTAACAGGGTGATCGCGTTCAGCCGTAGATGGCGAGCCACATCCAGGTAATTGGTCAGTACGGCGGTTCGTGCTTGTACGGGCATGGCGTGGATACATTCCATGTTGTGACAAATGAGATCTCGCTGTCGCAGTTGCCTGCCAGTTATAGAGGCTTGGCCGTGAAATGAAAAGCGCTTGGCGTCGTAAAGCTGTCGGGTCGATTCTGAGGCGCTGTCATCAAAAGGGAAGTGGCTGACGCTAAATGTAACCCGCTCCGACAAGGCGAATCCTACTGTGCTGCTGGCAGGGTTCGAAATATTGGCGGACCCGCTCGATGGATTGTTCAAGGGTGAATAGCGCGATGAATGACACCACGATTTTGATAGTTCCGGGCTTGCGCGATCATGTGCCGGCACATTGGCAAACGCTGCTGGCAACCAGGTTGGACAAGGTTCGCTCAGTACCGCCACTGGAAGACAACAAGCTCAGTCTGGCGGCACGAGTGGACGCGATCCAGCACGAGCTGGAGAAGATTTCCGGCCCGGTGATCCTGGTGGCTCACAGTGCCGGTGTGCTGATGGTGGTGCACTGGGCCGCCCGTCATGACCGCCCGATCAAGGGCGCCTTGTTGGCCGCACCGCCTGACCTTGAGGCCAAATGGCCAATAGGTTATCCGACCTCCGAGAGCCTGCGGGCCAATGGCTGGGATCCGCTGCCAAAAGGGCCTCTGCCATTCCCTGCGATCGTCGCGGCCAGTACCAACGACCACCTTGCGAGCCTGGAGTCGGTGACCCAAATGGCCCGTCACTGGGGCAGCGAACTGGTCAACCTCGGTGCCGTAGGCCATCTCAATCCAGCAGCCGGATACGGCGAGTGGCCGCAGGCCGAAGACTTTATCCGCACGCTGGATCGCTAGACGCAAGCACCTGAATAAAACCACCTGAAGAAGCTCGCATCACCGCCAGGACCTGATGTGGGCCGTTGTTAGAGCCAAAAAACAAAAACAACAAAAAACGGAGACAACGTAATGCACACCACGACAGGGCAGAGCCCTCTGCGTCGCAGTCTGCTGGCTACCGCCACGCTGCTCGCTTCCATGCCGGCTGCCTATGCCTTTGAACTGAACAATGGCAGTGAAGATTGGGCCGTGCGCTTCGATAACACCCTCAAGGCCAGTTACGGTCAACGGGTGCAAGGTCAGAATTCGAAGATTGCCAACGCCGCCAACTATAACGACGGCGACAAAAACTTCAGCGTCGGCAGTGCTGTGACCCAGCGGGTCGATCTGCTGACCGAGCTCGATGTGGTCTACCAACGGAAGATGGGTTTTCGTGTCAGCGCCGCGAGCTGGTATGACCATGCCTATGACGATGTCGGTTCCAACTCCAACCCTTTTCCAGGGCAGGCGGGCAATGCGGGTAACCTGGTTGCGGCTCGTCAGTCCGGCTCTATTCAGCCTGGCGACTCGCTGAACGGCCACGTTGCACGCAAGCATGGGCTGAGCAACTACAGCGACCGTTATTACAACGGCCCCTCCGGTGAGATCCTTGATGCCTTTGTGTTCTACAGCACCGAGGTCGGCGAGGAGTCGATGTTCAGCAGCAAGCTCGGCAGGCACAACATGTTCTGGGGCGAGACCCTGTTCAACGCGGCCAACGGCATCAACTACGGTCAGTCGGCCCTGGACCTGGCCAAGTTGTACAACGTGCCGGGCACCGAAACCAAGGAACTGTTCCTCCCGCGCAACCAGCTTTCCATGTCGTTCACCGTCAATCCAGAACTGACCCTGGGCGCGCAGTACTTCCTGGAGTTCCGCAACACCCGTCTGCCTGAGGGTGGGACCTATATGGGCGGCTACGACATGTTCGGCGAAGGTGGGGAGGTGTTCTGGCTGCCGGTACCGACGGCGCTGAACGGGGCCGGTGCTTTTTTCGGTACGCCGCGCGGGCATGACGTCAAGCCAAACAACTCCGGCGACTTCGGGCTGATGGCCAAGTGGAGTCCGGAGTGGCTGGACGGCACCTTGGGCTTCTACTACCGCAACACCTCGGACCCGATGCCAGTGGTGCTGGTCAATGCGCCCAACCTGCAACAGCCAGGTCTGCCGGGGCTCGCGGGTGCCGAATACCTGGCCGCTTATGCCGATGACATCGACATCTACGGCATCAGCCTGTCGAAAAATGTGGGTCCGGTCAGCGTCGGGCTTGATGTGAACTATCGCGAGAACATGCCGCTGCTGAGCAATTTCACCACCATCAACCCGACCTTGAGTGCACAGGCTGCGCAGGGGCTGGTCAACGGCGACAACCTTATCGGTGCCGTGCCGGGCAGAGGTGACACCGGAACGGCCCGTGGCAAGACTTTCCACGTGGTACTCAATGGCCTGGTGAGTTTCGGCAATACCCCGTTGTGGGACTCGTCCTCGCTGGCTGTAGAAGGTTCCATGACTCATCTGGTCAGCGTCGACAAGGGCGAGCAGTCCTTCAAGGGCAATTCCAGCTACCGGGGCATCGACAAAGTCGACACCAATGCCTACTCCATCGCGACCAACTTCACCCCGACCTGGTTCCAGGTATTCCCGGGTGTCGATATGTCCATGCCCGTCTCCTACAACGTCGGCCTCAAGGGCAACTCGGCTGTCCAGTTGGGTGGCAGCGAGAACGCCGGCAGCTACTCCGTAGGCATCGCCGCGGACGTCTATCAAAAGTACAAATTCGACCTGAAGTACGTGGATTCTTTTGGTCCTTTCAATACCTGTGAAACCGGGCTCGATAACAACACCCCCGGCAGTAGTGGGCAGTACCGCTGCATTCCCGGCCAGATCACTTCGCAGGCAGGCCTGGCGCCGCTGCTGAAGGATCGCGGGATGCTCACGGCCTCGTTCAAAACCACCTTCTGATTGACGCTCAGATCACAAAAACAAGTGGAGAGAATTCAGATGAAATTGCTAAATAGCGTGTTGGCAGCTTCCCTGGCGGCTGTCATTGCCGGTCAGGCCCAAGCGGCTGTATCGGCTCAGGAAGCAGCCAGGTTGGGCACCAGCCTGACCAATGTGGGCGCCGAGATGGCAGCTAATGCCGATGGTTCGATTCCTGCCTACAAAGGCGGCCTGACCACCCCGCCAGCCGGCTTCAAGGCGGGCGACGGCATGCGTCCGGACCCGTTTGCCGACGAGAAGCCGCTGTTGGTCATCGATGGCAAGAACGTTGACCAGTACAAGAGCCAGTTGACCGCCACCACGGCAGAGCTTGCCAGGCGCTATCCCACTTACCACATCAATGTGTATCCGACCCATCGCACTGTCGCCCTGCCTCAGGCAGTGCTGGACAACAGCGTGAAAAATGCCACCGGTACCCAGTCCATCAATGGCGGTCTGTCCATCGATAACTTGCTGCCCGGCGTGCCGTTCCCGATCCCGACCTCGGGCAGTGAAGCCATGTGGAACCACCTGCTGCGCGTAGGGGGCAATCGCAATGTCAAATATGACTCCTGGAATGTTGACTCGGCGGGTGTACCGACACTGTCCACCACGGCGCTGTCGTTCTCGAACTATCCGATCTACGACGACATGTCGAAGCCGTTCAAGAGCACTGACGTGTTCTTTCAGATGAAGCTGTATTACACCGGTCCCGCGCGCCGTGCGGGAGAGGCAATCATGCTCAAGGACACTGCCAACCCATTGGAGCAGCCACGCCGCAGCTGGCAGTACCTGCCTGGCCAGCGTCGAGTGAAGCTGGCGCCGGACTTGGCCTATGACACGCCTAACCCTGGTACGGGCGGTGCCGGTACTTACGACGACGTGTTCGTGTTCAACGGCGCGTTGGACCGCTTCGACTGGAAGCTGGTGGGCAAGCAGGAAATGGTCGTGCCCTACAACACCTACAAGCTGACTTACGCTGTGGACGCCAAGCAACTGACGACCCCCAACCACATCGCATCTGACTTTGTGCGCTGGGAGAAACACCGCGTCTGGGTGGTGGAAGGCACGCTCAAATCCGGCGCGCGGCACATCTACCAGAAGCGCCGCATGTACCTGGATGAAGACAGCTGGATCGCTTTGGCTTCTGACCAGTATGACTCCAGCGGCAAGCTCTACCGTGGCTCCTTCGCCTTCCTCAGCCAGAGTTACGACAAAAACATCCCCGATGTCTCGCCTTTCATGATCTACGACCTGGTGGGCGGTTCCTACAACATCAACGGCATCACGGGCGCGTACGGCGGCATCAAGTACATCGAGTCTCTGTCGAAGGCGCAGTGGGCTCCGGATGCGCTGGCAGCGTCCGGCATCCGCTAAGCGTCAGGCGATAACAGTCCGGGGCGATCGGTAGAGATCCCCCGGCAGAGTGACTGGAAGATGGACGGCCTGAGCGTCGTTCGTCCTGGGTTGCCGACTCCGACGCCGGGCTGTACCTCGTGTGCTTTCCGGTGCCGTTTTCCTAGAAGGTGCGGTATGGGTTCCTTGAAAAATTTCGTGCTGGCGCTGCTGTGCTCGATGCTGGCGTTATCGCAGGGTGTCGCTCAGGCGGCCGGTTATGCCGATGTGCTGGATCTGCCAGCCAAGCCGAGTCCCTTGGCCGTGCGTAGCCCCTTGATCGGCATCGCTCGCGCCGGTGAGCGCCTGGTCACCGTTGGCCAGCGTGGCCATATTCTTTACTCCGATGACGCTGGCAAGCAGTGGCTGCAGGCCAGCGTTCCGCTGAGCAGCGATCTGACAGCGGTGTTTTTTCCTTCCGCGAAACAGGGCTGGGCGGTCGGTAACGACGGTGTCGTGCTGCACAGCAGCGATGCCGGCACCACCTGGCACAAGCAGCTCGATGGTCGTCAGATCGGCGCCTTGCTGGTCAAGCATTATGAAGCGCTGGCCAGTGCCCAGCCGGCCAACGAGCAGTGGCCGTTGCTGGTCGCCGAGGGTCAGCGCCTGGTCGAGCAGGGCGCCGACAAGCCGTTCCTCGATGTGTGGTTCGCCAACGACAAAACCGGCTATGTGGTCGGGGTGTTCAACCTGATCCTGCGCACCGACGATGGTGGCCTGACCTGGACCCCATTCCAGGACCGCACCGACAACCCCCAGGGTTTCCACCTCAACGCCATCGCCTCCACCGGCGACGGTTTGTACATCGCCGGCGAGCAAGGCCTGTTGCTCAAATGGGACGACAGCGCCCAACGCTTCGCCGCCGTGCCAACGCCTTATCAGGGCAGCTTCTTCGGCGTGCTCGGCAAGCCTGGCGAAGTGCTGGTCTACGGCTTGCGCGGCAATGTGCTGCGCAGCACCGATGGCGGCCAGAACTGGACCGCGCTGGACACCAGCCTGCACGTCAGCATCACCGCCGGCCTGATTGATGCCCGTGGTCATTACCGCCTGTTCACCCAGGGTGGGCAGATGCTGGTCAGCCAGGGCACTGGCGCGCAACTGCATCTGGTGCAGCAACCGGCACCGACGCCGATAGCCGGCGCCACCCAGTCCGCCGCTGGTGCCTTGGTGCTGGCCGGCAGCCGTGGTGCGCGGACGTTGTCCGTCGACCCAGCCCTCGAACCTTAAGAGCGAGAACCCAGACATGGGCAATATCAAACAAGACGCCATGCCGGTGATCCGCGAGCTGCGTGACTTCGATCGGTGCTCTGGCAACCGGCTGGAGCGGCTGGTGTTCAACTTCCGCCCGCTGTTCATGCTGCTGATGGCGCTGGCCACCGTGGTGCTGGGCTACATGGCGCTGACCCGTCTGGAACTGCGGCCCAGCTTCGAGAAGATGATTCCGCAGAGCCAGCCGTACATCCAGAATTTCCTGGAGAACCGCCAGTCGCTGCGCGGCCTGGGCAACTCGGTGCGGGTGGTGGTCGAAAACACCCAGGGCGATATTTTCGACCCCGGTTACCTGGACGTACTCAAGCAGGTCAACGACCAGTTGTTCCTCACTGAAGGAGTCGACCGCTCCTGGATGAAGTCGCTATGGAGCCCAGGGGTGCGCTGGACCGAAGTCACTCAGGAAGGCTTCCAGGGTGGGCCGGTGATGCCCGACGCCTACCAGGGCAAGCCTGAGCAAATCGAACAGTTGCGCCAGAACATTTCTCGCGCCGGCATCGTCGGCAGCCTGGTGGCCAGCGACTACAAGTCGAGCATGCTGATCGTGCCATTGCTGGACAAGGCCTCGGCCACTGGCCAGAGCATCAACTACCACCAGTTCTCGCGGTTACTCGAAGAACAGCTGCGCGACAAGATCGAGTTCGCCGGTGACAGTGCGGCGCGCAAGGCCGGGGCAGAGGGCACGGGCCAGTACAAGGTGCGGGTGATCGGTTTCGCCAAACTGATGGGCGACCTGATCGACGGCCTGATCCAGGTGATGATGTTCTTCGGTCTGGCGGTCGTCACGTCGCTGTTGATTATCTATGCCTACACCCGTTGCGTGCGCAGCACCCTGCTGGTGGTCGGCTGCTCGCTGATCGCGGTGGTCTGGCAATTGGGCATCGTCGCCTGGCTGGGTTATGCCATCGATCCGTACTCGGTGCTGGTGCCGTTCCTGATCTTCGCCATCGGCGTGTCCCACGCCGCACAGAAGATGAACGGCATCATGCAGGACATCGCCCGTGGCACCCATAAACTGATTGCCGCGCGCTACACCTTTCGCCGCCTGTTCATTGCCGGCGTCACCGCGCTGCTGGCCGACGCCGTGGGTTTCGCCGTGCTGATGCTGATCGATATCCCGGTGATCCAGGATCTGGCGATCACCGCCAGCATTGGCGTCGCGGTGCTGATTTTTACCTCCTTGCTGCTGATGCCGGTGGCGCTGTCTTACATCGGTGTCGGCGCCAAGGCCGCCGAGCGTGCGCTGAAAATCGACACTCGTGCAGAGAAGCACAAAGGCTTCGGCAAACTGTGGGACGCGCTCGATCGCTTCACCACGCGCAAGTGGGCCACGGGGGCGGTATTGGTGGCCACGCTGATGGGCATCGGCGGCTTCATGATCAGCCTGCAACTGAAAATCGGCGACCTCGACAGCGGGGCGCCGGAGTTGCGTGCCGATTCGCGCTATAACCGCGACAACGCCTACATCACCAGCCACTACGCACTGTCCAGCGATATGTTCGCGGTGATGATCAAGACGGCGCCGGAAGGCTGCCTGAACTACCAGACACTGGTCCTCGCCGACCGTCTGGCCTGGGAGCTGCAACAGTATCCGGGCGTGCAGGCGACGTCTTCGCTGGTCAACGCGGTGCGCCAGATTACGGCCGGCACCTATGAAGGCAATCCCAAGCTCAACAGCATCCAGCGCAACCAGGACGTGCTGAACTATGCCGCGCAACAAGCCTCGGTCAACTCGCCTGAGTTGTTCAACAACGACTGCTCGCTGATGCCGGTGATTGCCTTTCTCACTGACCACAAGGCTGAGACGCTGGACGCGGTGGTGGCGATTGCCGACAAGTTCGCCAAGGAAAACAGCACCAAGGATCGTCAGTTTCTGCTGGCCGCCGGTAGTGCCGGCATCGAGGCCGCGACCAACATCGTGGTGCGCGAAGCCAACCGCACCATGCTGTTTTACGTGTATGCCGCGGTGACGCTGTTCTGCCTGATCACCTTCCGTAGCTGGCGCGCCACGCTGGTGGCCCTGTTGCCGCTGGTGCTGACCTCGATCCTCTGCGAAGCCTTGATGGTGGTGATGGGCATCGGCGTGAAAGTCGCGACCCTGCCGGTGATCGCCCTCGGCGTCGGGATCGGTGTGGATTACGCGCTGTATTTGCTCAGCGTTCAGCTGTACCACCAGCGCCAGGGTCTGTCGCTGGCGGATGCCTACCGAAAAGCGGTGTCGTTCACCGGTCGGGTGGTCGGGCTGGTGGGCATCACCCTGGCTGCCGGGGTGGTGTGCTGGGTCTGGTCGCCGATCAAGTTCCAGGCCGACATGGGTATCCTGCTGACCTTCATGTTCCTGTGGAACATGCTCGGCGCGCTGATCCTCATTCCCGCTCTGTCGTACTTCCTGTTGCGCGGGCCCTCGCTGAACCGTCGTACGGCCTCGGATGAGCCAGTGGTGCATGAGTCGCTGCTGCCCGTCAGTGAGACCGGCCATCCGCAAAAAACAGGCATGCCTCATGCCCTCACATTGACCGAGCAAGCCCACCATGTCTGATTACAAAGCCCCATTGCGCGACATGCGCTTCGTACTCAATGAAGTCCTCGAGGTGTCCAGGCTCTGGGCACAACTGCCCGGTCTGGCCGAGGCAGTCGACGAAGCAACGGCTGCCGCCATCCTCGAAGAGGCCGGCAAGATCAGTGCTGGCAGCATCGCACCGCTGCGCCGCAGTGGCGACGAGCAAGGTTGCTCCTGGAACAATGGCACAGTGAAAGTCCCGGAGGGTTTTGCCGAGGCCTATCAAGCCTTCGCCGACGGCGGTTGGGTCGGTGTCGGTGGCAACCTGCAGTTCGGTGGCATGGGCATGCCCAAGGTGATCTGCGCCCAGGTCGAGGAAATGGTCACCTCGGCCAACCTGTCGTTCGGCCAGTACCCGATGCTGACCGCCGGTGCCTGCCTGTCGCTCGATGCGCATGCCAGCGAAGGCCTGAAAAAGAAGTACCTGCCCAATATGTATGCCGGGGTCTGGAGCGGCTCCATGTGCCTGACCGAGGCCCATGCCGGCACTGACCTGGGGCTGATTCGCACCCGGGCCGAGCCCCAGTCCGACGGTAGCTACAAGGTCAGCGGGAGCAAGATTTTCATCACCGGTGGCGAACACGATCTGACCGGGAACATCATCCACCTGGTGCTGGCGCGACTGCCGGATGCACCCGCGGGGCCCAAAGGCATTTCGCTGTTCCTGGTGCCGAAAGTGCTGGTCAATGACGACGGTTCGCTGGGCGAGCGTAATTCGCTGTCCTGCGGTTCCATCGAACACAAGATGGGCATCAAGGCGTCCGCCACCTGCGTGATGAACTTTGACGGGGCGACGGGCTGGATCGTCGACGCACCGAACAAGGGCCTGGCGGCGATGTTCACCATGATGAACTACGAACGCCTGGGCGTGGGTATCCAGGGCCTGGCGCAGGGCGAACGCTCGTACCAGAGCGCCGTCGAGTATGCCCGTGATCGTCTGCAGAGCCGTGCGCCAACCGGTGCGCAGCACCAGGATCAGGCCGCCGACCCGATCATCGTGCATCCGGACGTGCGGCGCATGCTGTTGACCATGAAAGCCTTGAACGAGGGCGGGCGGGCGTTTTCCAGCTACGTGGCCCTGCAACTGGACACCGCCAAGTACAGTGAAGACCCGACGGCGCGTACCCGCGCCCAAGAGTTGGTGGCCTTGCTGACCCCGATCGCCAAGGCGTTTCTTACCGACATGGGCCTGGAAACCACCCTGCACGGGCAGATGATTTTCGGCGGCCATGGCTACATCCGCGAGTGGGGCCAGGAGCAGTTGGTGCGCGATGTGCGCATTACCCAGATTTACGAAGGCACCAATGGTATCCAGTCCCTGGACCTGGCCGGGCGCAAGATCGTCGGCAGCGGCGGGGCGCTCTACCGTTTGTTTGCCGCTGAAGTTCGCCACTTCACCGCCAACGCCAGCGCAGAGCTTGGCGAGTTCACCCAACCGTTGAACGCCGCCATGGACACCCTCGACGAACTGACGGCGTGGCTGCTCGACCGGGCCCAGGGCAACCCGAATGAAATCGGCGCGGCCTCAGTCGAGTACCTGCAGGTATTCGGCTACACCACCTATGCCTACATGTGGGCCCTGATGGCCAAAGCGGCCCTGGGCAAACAGACCGACGATGACTTTTACGCCAGCAAACTGGGCACCGCACGCTTCTACTTCGCCCGCCTGCTACCGCGCATCCACTCACTGAGCACTTCGGTCAAAGCCGGTAGCGACAGCCTCTACTCGCTGGATGCGGCGCAGTTCTGAATCAGGAAGGTATAACCATGCTGAAGACAAAAATAATTCCACCGGCACAAGGCGCATACACCTACCCGCTGTTGATCAAGAGCTTGTTGCTGTCAGGGGTGCGATACGAACCTGCCAATGAAATCATCTACGCCGACAAGCTCCGATATAGCTACAGGACCCTCATCGAACGAATCCATCGGCTGGCCAATGCGCTGACGGCGGCCGGGGTCAAGGCCGGGGACACGGTGGCCATGCTCGACTGGGACAGCCATCGCTACCTGGAATGTTTCTTCGCCGTGCCAATGATCGGCGCGGTGCTGCACACGGTGAATATTCGCCTGTCGCAGGAGCAGGTGCTCTACACCATGAACCACGCCGAGGATGACCTGGTGCTGGTGCATGATGATTTCGTGCCCATGATCGAGCAGATTCAGGGGCAACTCACCACCGTCAAAGGCTTCCTCCAGCTCACTGATGACACCGCAGCCAGCACGTCGCTGGCAGTGCTGGGCGAATACGAGCAACTGCTGGCCCAGGCATCGGACCATTACGACTTCCCCGACTTTGATGAAAACTCGGTGGCGACCCTGTTTTACACCACGGGGACCACCGGCACGCCGAAAGGGGTGTATTTCACTCACCGTCAGTTGGTGCTGCATACCTTGAATGCCGTGGGTACCCTGGGCGTTTACCAAAGCCTGCCATTGCTGCGTTCGAATGATGTGTACATGCCGATCACGCCGATGTTCCACGTGCATGCCTGGGGCGTGCCCTATGTCGCGACCCTGATGGGCATCAAGCAGGTGTACCCCGGCCGTTACGAGCCCAATAGCCTGGTGCGGCTTTTTCGTGAAGAGAAGGTCACCTTTTCTCATTGCGTACCGACCGTCCTGCAAATGGTCCTCAACTGTGAGGAAGGCAAGGCGACCCGGTTCGACGGCTGGAAAATGCTCCTGGGCGGCAGTGCGTTGACGTTGGGCATCGCCAGTCAGGCAAGTGCCAAAGGCATTCAGGTCCACAGTGGCTACGGCCTGTCCGAGACCTGTCCGATGCTTTGCCTGAGCTTCCTGCGGGGCGAGGAACTTGAACAGTCCATGCCGGCGCAGTTACCCACTCGCATCAAGACCGGTATGCCGATACCCATGGTCGACATGAACATCATTGATGCCAACGGCCATGCGGTCGCCCATGACGGCGAGTCCCTGGGCGAAATTGTCGTCCGCGCGCCATGGCTGACCCAAGGCTATCTGAAGGCCCCGGAAAAGGGTGCAGAACTGTGGCACGGCGGCTGGCTGCACACCGGCGACCTGGCTTCCATCGATTCGCAAGGCAGGGTGGAAATCAAGGACCGCATCAAGGACGTGATCAAGACGGGTGGCGAGTGGATCAGTTCACTGGACCTGGAGAACCTGATCAGCGAGCACGCGTCGGTCACTTCTGTTGCCGTGGTGGGCATTGCCGATGAGCAATGGGGCGAACGGCCCATGGCTCTGGTGGTGTGTGAACCGGGGCAGTTCGTCGACAAACAGATGCTCGAAGCCCACCTGCAACAGTTCGTGGCCTGTGGCCGCATCAACAAATGGGCAATCCCCAAGCAGTTCAAGTTCGTCGCGGAAATTCCCAAGACCAGCGTCGGCAAGATCAACAAGAAACTGATTCGGGAAAGCGAGTTGAGCTGAGGGAATCGAGCTATTCCACGGCACCCACTCCTTTTTCCGAACGAGAAAACATCCATGAATGACTTGATCCATTATCAAAACGAAGGTCCTCTGGCCCTGATCGGCCTCGCCCGTGCCCCCGTCAACGCCCTGGGCCAGGCTTTGCGCGAACAATTGCTGGAGGCCTGTGACCGCGCCGCCACCGATGCCAGCGTGAAAGCGATTGTGCTCTACGGCGAGGGCTTGGTGTTCAGCGCTGGTGCGGACATCTCCGAGTTCGGTAGCGCCGCGTCGTTCGCCAGGCCGGACCTGCCAGGGCTGCTGACCCGTCTGACTGAATTGGACAAGCCGCTGATTGCCGCCATTGGTGGCCTGGCATTGGGTGGTGGGCTGGAACTCGCCCTGGCCTGCGGCTATCGCGTGGCTGAAGCCGGGGCGCGCCTGGGCTTGCCGGAAATCAAGCTTGGTTTACTGCCAGGTGCCGGTGGCACTCAGCGCCTGCCGCGCCTGATCGGTGCCGAGGCGGCGCTGGATATGATTGCCTCCGGTCAGCCGATCAATGCTAATCGGGCACTGGCGCTGGGACTGCTTGATCGCGTGGCACAAAGCGCTGACAGCTTGCTCGACACGGCCAAGGCGTTGGCCGCAGAACTGATTGCCGCACAGGCACCGGCGCGTCCGACCTGGCCGCAGGCGAGTCCGGGCGCAGCCCTGCCGGTGAATTATTTCGCCGACTATCGCGCCGCCAATCAGTCTCGCTGGAAAGGCCAGAGCGCGCCGCAGCGAGTGGTGACGGCGATCGAAGCAGCCTGCAACCTGCCGTTGGCCGAGGGCTTGGCCAGGGAGGGCGAGCTGTTCAAGGAGGCCGAGGCTTCCAGCGAGTCCGAGGCCCTGCGCCATGTGTTTTTCGCCGAGCGTGAAGTCGGCAAATTGCCGGGTCTGGATGCTGGTACGCCGATCCGTCCTGTCACTCAGGTTGCGGTGATCGGCGCCGGCACCATGGGCGGCGGGATTGCCATGAACTTCGCCAATGCGGGCATGGCGGTGACGCTACTGGAGCTCAAGGCCGATGCCCTGGCACGTGGCCTTGAGCTGATTCGCAAAAACTACGAAACCAGTGTCCAGCGCGGCAAGCTCACGGCCGGGCAGATGGACGAGCGCCTGGCGCTGATCCACGGCACCCTGGACTACGCCGATATCGCCGACTCGGACCTGGTGATCGAAGCCGTTTTCGAGAACCTGTCGATCAAGCAGCAGGTGTTCCGAACCTTGGACGAGGTGTGCAAGGTCGGGGCGATTCTCGCCAGCAATACCTCCACTCTGGATGTCGACGCCATTGCCGCCGTCACGCGCCGGCCGCAGGACGTCGTCGGCCTGCATTTCTTCAGCCCGGCCAACGTCATGCGCCTGCTCGAAGTGGTGCGCGGCACGGCCACGGCCGCTGATGTCCTGGCCACCACGCTGAAGGTCGCCAAGCGCATCGGCAAGATCCCGGTGGTGTCCGGGGTGTGCTTCGGCTTCATCGGCAACCGCATGCTCGAACCCTATTCCCGCGAAGCGCACCGTCTGCTGCTGGAAGGCGCCACGCCTGCGCAGATTGACAAGGTGCTCACCGGTCTTGGTTTGGCGATGGGGGTCATGGCCATGCACGATCTGGCGGGCATCGATGTCAGTTTCCTGGTGCGCGAATCGCGCCGTGACGTCATCGCCCACGATCCCGGCTACTGCAAGCTTGCCGATGCGCTTTACGCACTGGGCCGTTTTGGCCAGAAGAGCAGTCGCGGCTATTACCGCTACGAAGGCCGTGAGCGCAAGGATGACCCTGAAGTGGTTGCCTTGGCCGAGCGCATCGCAGGCGAACTGGGCATTCAGCGCCGCGTCATCAGCGATCAGGAAATTCACGACCGTTGCCTGTTGATGCTGATCAACGAAGGCATCCAGTTGCTCGACGAAGGCATCGCCCGGCGCAGCAGCGATATCGACCTGGTCTGGATCAACGGCTACGGCTTCCCGGCCTGGCGCGGTGGCCCGCTGCACTACGCCGAAGGGCTGGGGTTGGCACAGGCGCTGGAACGTATCGGCCATTACCGCCAGACACTCGGCGCATACGGAGCGATGTGGTTCCAGCCGGCAGCACTGCTTGAGCGCCTGGTGACCAGCGGCAAGACCCGCATCGAACGCATCTGACTTTTCGGCGGCCACTGCACATTGGCCGCCCCGACCCGTCACGCAAGGAATTGCAACATGAAAGAAGCCGTCATTCTCTCCACCGCCCGTACCCCCATCGCCAAGGCTTTCCGCGGCGCGTTCAACACCATCAAGTCACCGACCATGGCCAGCCACGCGATCCGTGCGGCGGTCGAACGTGCCGGTATCGAAGCCGGGGAGATCGAAGACCTGGTCATGGGCACCGCACTGACCAGCGGCACTGCCGGTTTGAACCTCGCACGCATGGCGGCACTGGCCTCGGGCCTGCCGTTGTCGGTCAGCGGGCAGACCCTGGATCGCCAGTGCGCGTCGGGCCTGATGGCCATCGCCACGGCCGCCAAGCAGATTATCGTCGACGGCATGCCGGCCACGATCGGTGCTGGTCAAGAAAACATCAGCGCGGTGCAGAACCGCAACATGGAATGGGCCTACGCCGAGCGCGACCCGCAGGTGGAGCGCAACGCCATCCACGCCTACATGCCCATGCTGCAAACCGCCGAGCTGGTTGCTCAACGCTATGGCATCAGTCGCGAGGCGCAGGACGCCTACGCCCTGCAATCGCAGCAACGCACCGCAGCGGCGCAGCAGGCCGGGCTGTTCGACGGCGAAATCGTTCCGGTCAGCAGCATTCGGCAGGTGATCGACAAAGCCACTGGCGAGGCGCGCCTGGAGGAAGTCACCCTGCGTCAGGATGAAGGCAACCGTCCGCAGACCCGGTTGGAAGACCTGATCAACCTCAAGCCGGTGATCGAGGGCGGCTGCATCACTGCCGGTAACGCCAGTCAGCTGTCGGACGGCGCCAGCGCCTGCGTGCTGATGGATGCGCGTCTGGCCGAGCAGCGCAACCTCAAGCCGCTGGGCCTGTACCGCGGCATCGCGGTCGCCGGCCTGGCTCCGGAAGAGATGGGCATCGGCCCGGTGCTGGCGGTTCCCAAGCTACTCAAGCAACACGGCCTGAAGGTCGACGATATCGGCCTGTGGGAGCTCAACGAGGCGTTTGCCTGCCAGGTGCTTTATTGCCGCGACACCTTGGGCATCGACGACGCCCGATTGAACGTCAATGGCGGCTCCATTGCCATCGGCCACCCTTACGGCATGAGTGGCGCACGTATGGTCGGGCACGCTTTGCTGGAAGGCCGCCGACGCGGCGTGAAGTATGTGGTGGTGACCATGTGCGTTGGCGGCGGCATGGGCGCGGCGGGACTCTTCGAGGTGTTCCAGTAAGCACCTGGGTGCCAGGCCCGCGGCAACGCCGACGGTAAATCCAATCACTGCGCACACGGCTCACACCCTGTGCGCAGTGTCTTTATTGCAGGCGCCGCCACAGCGTGGAGCGACTGATACCCAGTTCAATAGCCGTTTGCGCCAGATTGCCGTTACAGGCCAGAAGCGTTTCGCGTATGTATTGCTTTTCCTTTTCCTTGGCGATGTTTTTCAAGTCACTGACTGCCGGTGTTGCCTGACCTGGTGCCTGGGGCAAGGCTTGGCTTTTCAGCAGTTCGGGGATCACCAGGGCGAGGCTCAACTCATCGATCGCGGCGCCTTGCAGCAGGTCCTGTGCCGAAAGCGCCGCACGTTCAACGATGTTTTCCAGTTCACGGATGTTACCTGGCCAGGCATACGCCATGAGCTTGGGCAGCAATGCATCCAGCAGTCGTTCCTGCAATCGCGGCGGGCGTTTGTCTGCATTCAGACGCAGCAGAATGGCGCGGGCGATGTCTGCGATGTCTTCACCGCGTTCCCGCAAAGGCACCGTCTGCAGACGCAGGATGTTCAGGCGATAGTAAAGGTCGCTGCGAAATTCTCCGGCCTCGATGGATCGGGAGAGGTCCTGATGGGTGGCGGCGATGATTCGGATGTCGATGCTGATCGGTTCTGTTGCGCCCAGGCGCAGGACTTCACGCTCTTGCAAGACGCGCAACAGGCGGGTCTGCAGTGACACCGGCATGTCGCCGATTTCGTCGAGGAACAACGTGCCGCGATGGGCGGCTTCGATCAGCCCGGGTTTACCGCCTTTGCGTGAGCCGCTGAAGGCACCTTCCTGATAGCCGAACAGTTCGCTCTCCAGCAGCGATTCGGGAAACGCCGCGCAGTTGATCGCGACGAAAGGACCGCGCTGGCGGTTGCTGACATTGTGCATGCCTTGCGCCAGCAACTCCTTGCCGGTACCGCTTTCGCCGGTGATCAGCACGGTAGAGGAGGTGGCTGCATAGCGTTCGGCCAGTTTCAGCAGCTGTCGGGTCGCCAGGCTTTTGCCGTTGATTTGCTCCAGGCGGTATTTGGCCAAGAACCCGCCAGGGCGGTGCGTCGAGCGGATGCGCTGGTCGGCGCGCTGTACCGCGGACGTATCCTGGCAAGTCAACACCAGCCCGGTGCGTTGGCCGTCTTCCAGAATCGGCAGGATATTGCTGACGACCAGGTTCTGGCCCAGGCGGATGACGGTGTTCTCTTCGCCGACTCCACTGCGCAGCACTTCGTCCAGCGCCAGTTCCGGACAGAGCTCCTGCAGGGGACGGCCCAGCATGAGGTTTGCCGGCATGCCCAACAGGGCTTCCAGTGCCGGGTTCGCCGATTGCACGATTCCCCGGTTGTCCACGGCTGCAACGCCTGTCGGAATGTGCTGCAACACACCGTTCAGATGCCGGCGTTTGGCAATTTCCATGCGCTGGCTGTGCAAGATGCCCAGCGCTTCTTCCAGCGCTTTGCGCACGGTGTCCTGGCTCAATGAAAGCACGCCGTGCAAGCCGACACGTTCCGCCAGTTCAACCACGGTCGATGAGCCAATCACCGTCCGGTAACCCAGGCTGCGGGCGTGCTCCACCGCCTGTCGAGCCTCTTCGAGCGTGAGGTAGCACGCCTGGTGGATCTGCACCGTGAACAGCGCTGCCATCGACTCGAGGTCGGCGTTGATTCGCGCATAACTGATGACGGCGATGTGCGGTGAACGCAGGCGTGCTTGTTCCAGGGCGCGCAGGAGATCGGCGCCGCCCACGCGCATCGACAGCACCGGGCGGGTCAGGTGCCTGCGCAGGTAGGCAGCGGTAGCGCCTGCGCAAATAAAGACTTCGACTTCGTTGTTCTGCTCCAGCTCGCGGGCCAGTTGCAATGACTCGGCGACGGTGGTGTCCAGCACGCGGATGCTGGTTTCGGCCGAATAGTCAGCCATCACGCTGTTCACCACGCGCGCCAGGCGGCTTTGTTGCAGCGGGCGTTCCAGGTGGCTGATGAGAACGATGATCTGGGGTTGGCGGGGCTGCATGGCGAGCGAGCTCTGATGAGTGTTTCAAGAGGGTTTCATAGTTGAATGCAGATGTTGCAGAAATGCAACGTTTGTCGGCGCTATAAAGCCTCGCCGCCGCCCGCTGAAATGGCTGCAGCGCCTGCGCTGCCTGGCGTCCAGCAGACGATCAGGACATGCAGCAAAAGCTGGCCCGGCAATTGCTCCGTCAATGATTGCAGTGAAGCCATCCTCTTCAACAACAATTCCAACAGGTCAGGTGCGGCGTCTAATGAGTGATCCGAACGTAGCAGCGGTGACAGTGCCGCAGCCCGAAGCACAACTGAAAAAAACCAGGCTTGAAACCTTCCTGTGCGCCCAGGCCGGCGCGCAACGGGTGACCGTCGACAATCAGCAGCGCCTGTCTGGTGGCGCCATCCAGGAAAACTGGTTGCTCGACGTGAATGTGGAGGGCGGCGCGTATGCCGGCCGCCAGCGCTGGGTCCTGCGCAGCGACGCTCAATCGGCCGTGCAGGAGAGCCTGAGCCGCGCCCAGGAATTCGCGGTGTTGAGCACGGTCCACCGTGTCGGGGTGAAGGTGCCCAGACCACTCTGGTTGTGTGAAGACACCGCGGTGCATGGGCGGGCCTTTTTCATCATGGAGTGGGTGTCCGGTATCACGGCCGGCCATCGGCTCACCAGTCAGCTGGGAGCGCAAGGCGATATGCAGTTGGTGTCCGACCTGGGCGCCAACCTGGCACGTATCCATTGCATCGCGCCTGGCGAGGCCGGCCTGGATTTCCTTGGTGATCCGCAGCGGGTCTCGGTGCAAGCGTCGATTGATGCCCTGCGTGCCGTATTGGACCGCCTCGGGGCGGTTCAGCCTGTGCTGGAGTGGGGCCTGCGTTGGTGTGAGTCCAACGCGCCAAAAAGCACCGCCCGGTGTTTGCTCCATGGTGACTTCCGCACCGGCAATTACCTGGCCGAATCCGGCAGGTTGCAGGCGGTACTGGATTGGGAATTCACCGGCTGGGGCGATCCGCGCCAGGACATTGGCTGGTTCACCGCCCGCTGCTGGCGGTTCGCCCGGCCTGACCTGGAGGCCGGCGGCATCGGCACGCTGGAGCACTTCATGCGCGGTTACACCGAGGTGTCTCCCCTCAATATCGAGCCTGAAGAATTGGTCTTCTGGCAGGTCATGGCCACGTTGCGTTGGGCGATCATCGCCCAGCAGCAGGCCCAGCGGCATTTGTCCGGTGAGGAGCCTTCGCTGGAACTGGCCCTGACGGGAACGCGGGTCCCCGAACTGGAACTGGACATATTGCGGTTGACCGGAGGGCTGCGCTGATGAATATCCGGCCCGACGCGAATGAACTGTTGGCGATAGCCCGCCAGACCCTGCTCGACGAGTTGTTGCCGCAGCTACCAGGCAGGCTGCGCTACCAGGCGCTGATGGTCGCCAATGCCATGGCCATTGCCGGGCGCGAATACCTTGAGGGCGAGACCGCGCAGGCTACCGAGGCTCGACTGCTCGCGGGACTGCTGGACGATGACCAGGCGTCACTGACGGATGCCCGCCAGGCGCTGTGCCGGGCTATTCGCCTGGGCCGTTTCGATGAGCCCGGGAGTGAACAGGATCACCTGTTATTGGCGCTCTCGGCGATCACCCGTGCACGGCTGTCCATCAGCAATCCGAAGGCGCTTGGCCAATGAGTGCTCCAGCGGTTTTGCGACGTCGTTGCTACCTGGTACGCCATGGCCATGTGGATTATTTCTCCCCCGAAGGCCAGCCGCTGGATCCGCGCAGCGTGCCGCTTTCCGACCTGGGAGAAGATCAGGTGCGGCAGCTGGCGCAGGTGATGAAGTCGATCAGTTTCGACCGTGCGCTGTGCTCCGATTACCCACGTGCGCGGCAGACCGCTGAAGGGCTGCTGGGCGATCGCCAGATCGAACTGCAGGCGTGCGCGCAGCTACGGGAAGTGCGTGCCGGCCGTCTGCGCGAGATTGCCCCGCAGCAACTGCGACAGCAGGTCAGCTACGCCTACGACAGCTTTGCCGATCCTGAGGGCAGCTTCATGGGTGGGGAGCGCTGGAGCGATTTCGACCGCCGCATCATGGCCCGCTTCGAAGAGGTCCTGGCCGAGCCCGACTGGCAGAGCTTGCTGCTGGTCAGTCATGACGCCGTCAATCGCCTGCTGCTGGGTTGGGCTCTGGGTGGCCCGAGCGGTTGCGCCGCGGCCCTGGAACAGGACAACGCCTGCCTGAACATCATCGATATCGACATGCAGGCCGGTCGCGTCCTGCGCTGCTACGTGCGTGTCGTGAACCTGACGCCCTACGACCTCCCCAAGACCCGCCAGCGACAAACCGTGATGGAGCGCATCTACGCGCAGCTTGCGCCTCTTGCCGAACAACGACCCTAGTCGAACAGAAACCAGGACCACCATGAACTTCACCATCCCCCAAGAGTTGCTGGACCTGCGCGAAAAGACTCGCGCCTTTATCGCCGAACAGGTGATCCCCATGGAGACCGATCCGCGCCTCACAGCACACGGTCCCAGCGAAGCGTTGCGCCAGGAGCTGCTGGACATGGCCCGTCGCGCCGGTCTGTTGTGCCCGCACGCCAGTCGTGAAATGGGCGGTGCAGGCTTGAGCCACTTTGCCAAGGCAATCGTCTTCGAAGAAGCCGGTTATTCGCCGCTAGGTCCGATTGCGTTGAACATCCATGCACCGGACGAAGGCAACATTCACCTGATGGACGAGGTGGCCACCGCGGCGCAGAAAGACCGCTGGTTGCGTCCCTTGGTCAGTGGCCGGATCCGCTCCTGTTTTGCCATGACCGAGCCAGCGCCGGGTGCAGGTTCCGATCCGTCGATGATGCAGACTGTCGCCGTGCGCGACGGCGACCACTACGTCATCAACGGTCGTAAATGGCTGATTACCGGGGCCGACGGGGCCGGGTTCGCAATCATCATGGCGCGCATGGAGGATGGCTCGGCAACCATGTTCCTGGTGGACATGAACACGCACGGAATTATCCATGAACGGCAACTCAAGACCCTGGACAGCTGTTTCGCAGGCGGCCATTCAATACTGCGATTTGAAAATGTGCGGATTCCGGCCACCGATGTGCTGGGCGAAATCGGCAAGGGTTTTCGTTATGCGCAAGTGCGCCTGGCGCCTGCGCGGCTGACCCACTGCATGCGCTGGCTGGGCGCTGCCCGCCGTGCCCACGATATCGCCTGCGACTACGCGAGGACCCGCGATTCGTTCGGTAAAACCCTGGGAGAGCACCAGGGTGTCGGCTTCATGCTGGCGGACAACCAGATGGCGCTGCACAGCACCCGCCTGGCCATCTGGCATTGCGCCTGGGTCCTGGACGAAGGCGGTCGGGGCAATGTCGAGTCGAGCATGACCAAGGTGCTGAGTGCTGAAGCCTTGTGGCACGTGGTCGATCGCTGCGTACAGATTCTGGGGGGACGCGGTGTGACCGGGGAAACCGTGGTCGAGCGCATCTTCCGCGACATCCGCCCGTTCCGTATCTACGACGGCCCAAGCGAGGTGCACCGCATGAGCCTGGCGAAAAAAATCCTCGAAGGACACAAGGAGTTTTCCTGATGAAACCTGCAAACACTCAGCTTTTCGATCTGACTGGCCGTCGAGCCTTGGTCACTGGCGCCTCCAGCGGGCTTGGCCGGCATTTCGCCCGGACGCTGGCGGCGGCGGGTGCCGAAGTGGCGGTGGCGGCGCGCCGGGTCGAGCAGTTGCAGACCCTGGTCGAAGAAATCGAAGGCGAGGGCGGGCGCGCCCGTGCGTTCCCCCTGGACGTGACCGACCGGACCTCGGTCAACAGCTGCCTGGCGCGGATTGCCGAGGAACTGGGTCCGTTGGACATTCTGGTGAATAACGCCGGCGTCAGCGACAGCCTCCACGTGCTTGAGTACACCGATGATGATTGGGACCGAGTGGTCGGCACCAACCTCAAGGGGGCCTGGATCGTCGCCCAGGAAGTGGCGCGGCGCATGGTCGAGGCGCAGCGCGGCGGCAGTCTGATCAACGTGACGTCGATCCTGGCCAGCCGCGTTGCCGGCAGCCTGAGCCCCTATGTCGCGGCGAAGGCCGGCTTGAGCCATTTGACCCGCTCCCTGGCCCTGGAACTGGCGCGTCACGAGATCCGGGTCAATGCCATCGCCCCCGGCTATGTGATGACTGAACTCAACAGCGATTTCCTGCGCAGTGAGGCAGGCGAAAAGTTGCGCGCCCGTATTCCCACCCGGCGTTTTTGCACGCCGGCCGATCTGGACGGTGCCTTGCTACTGCTTGCCTCTGATGCCAGCCGTGGCATGACGGGCAGTGAAATTGTCGTGGATGCAGGGCATTTGTGTAGCACGTTATAGCGGGATTTTTAACGAATGCCGCACGCCTTGAACTGATAGGACTGGAAAACCAACATGAACCCACTGCACGAAAAAGTCGCGGTGATCACCGGGGCCGCCAGCGGCTTCGGTCGCGAACTGGCGATAGCCTGCGCCAACGAAGGCATGCGCCTGGCGTTGACCGATATCGATGAGAAGAACCTGCAAGGCACGGTTGAGCTACTGCCGGCGGGCACGCAGGTGCTGACGATGACCTGTGATGTCGCCCAGGCCGAGCAAATCGAGCGGCTGGCGGTTGCCACCTACGCGCGCTTCGGCGCCGCGCACCTGCTGTTCAACAACGCCGGCGTACTGGTCGGCGGCCCGCTGTGGACCACGACCGAACAGGATTGGGCGTGGATGTTCGGCATCAACGTGATGGGCGTCGCCCATGGCATCCGCAGTTTTGTGCCGCGGATGCTGGCGCAAAAGGATCGATGCCACATCGTCAATACCGCCTCGGTCGCCGGCTTGCTGTCGGTGCCGGGTAACGGCATCTACTGTGCGACCAAGCATGCGGTGGTGACGATGTCTGAATGCCTGCAGCTTGAATTGCAGGAGGAAAACGCATCGATCGGTGTGTCGGTGCTGTGCCCGGCCTTCGTAGCGACGGGCATCGCCGATGCCGGACGCAATAGGCCGGCCGAATTGGCTGTCGCCAACCCGCTGAAAGAGAAGTACGAAGAACAGACGCGCAAGGCGACCCAGGCCGGCAAGCTCAGTGCGAACGATATCGCGCGCATCACCCTTGATGCGGTGAAGGAAAACCGCTTCTACATTTTGCCGCATCAAAAGATCAAGAGCCTGATCGAGGTGCGCATGGGCGACATCCTCGAAGAACGCAGCCCGCGCAAAACCTCGCGCTGAAGTATCTGCCTGCCAGCGGCGCATCTGTAGGAGCGAGCCCTGCTCGCGATGGACTCAAGAGCGCCGCGTTTTACCAGTAAACACGCGTTATCGTTGAAGACCATCGCGAGCAAGCTCGCTCCTACAGGGTTAATAGTGCAGGCAGATCTTGCCAAAATGCCCGGCAGTCTGCTGATGGGCAAAGGCCTCGGCAATCTGTTCCAGCGGATAGCGGCTGTCGATGACCGGGCGCCAGCTGAAGTTCTCCAGCGCACGCACCATGTCCTGCTGCTGCTCACGGCTGCCGACGATCAGACCGCGCAGGGTTTGCTGTTTGCGCATCAACTCCAGGGTCGGCACGCTGCCGGCAAACCCGGTGAGCACGCCGATCAGCGCAATGTGGCCACCCGCTGCGCAGGCGCGGATGGACTGCGGCAGCGTGCCCGGGCCACCCACTTCCACCACGATGTCGGCACCGCGGCCATCGGTGGCGGCCAGAACCGCATCGCCCCATTCGGGCTGGTCTTTGTAGTTGATGACCTGATCGGCCCCCAATGCCAGCAGACGCTCTTTCTTGGACTCGGACGACGTCGTGGCAATCACCCGTGCGCCCATCGCCTTGGCCATTTGCAAGGCAAAGATCGACACGCCGCCGGTGCCCAGTATCAGTACGGTATCGCCGGCCTGGATGTGACCATCGACTACCAATGCACGCCAGGCAGTCAAACCGGCGGTGGTCAGCGTGGCGGCTTCTTCATGGGTGTAGCCCTTGGGCGCCAGGGTGAAGGCCTCGGTGGGCAGGTTGACCCGTTCGCGGGCAAATCCGTCCACGCCATCGCCCGGCACGGTCTGGAAGGTGGTGGGCACGGCGCGGCCGGATTGCCAGTGGGGGAAGAAGCACGACACGACGCAATCACCCACGGCAAATTCCGTCACGCCTTCGCCCACGGCAGTGACGACGCCGGCGCCGTCGGACATGGGAATGCGGCCATCCTCTGCACGGGCGTGGCCGGTGACCACACCCAGGTCGTGGTAGTTGAGCGAGCTGGCATGGATGCGTACCTGGATCTCGCCGGCTGCGGGTGCACCGGGGGCGGCCATGTCGACCAGGCGCAGGTTGTCCAGGCCAGCGGGGTGTTGGAGTTGAATGGCTTTCATGATGGTCCTTGAGTCAGTCCGTGCGACGGGAGGATTGGAATTTGTTCGTCTGCGACAACCGTACCCACCTACAGCACCTTGCCTCAAGGGGAGGCTGCGGCGATGCGCACCGCAGCCTGAGCTTGATTAGCGCATAACGTCACGCATGCTGTTCATGTCGATCACGAAGCGGTACTTCACGTCGTTGCGCTGCAGGCGGTCAAAGGCCGTGTTGATGTCTTTGATATCAATCATTTCGCAGCTGGGCAATACCTGATGCTCGGCGCAGAAATCCAGCAGTTCCTGGATCGCCTGGATGCCACCGATGAGCGAGCCGGCGATGCTGCGGTTGTTGCGAATCAGCAAGCCACCATGGATGGGCTCCAGCGGTTCGATGGCGCCGACCAGCACCAGTACGCCTTCGCGACCCAGCAGCATAAGGTAGGGGTTGACGTTGTGCCGGCTGGGAATGGTGTCGATGATGAATTCGAAGGCATTGGCCGCCGCCGTCATGGCCGGCGAATCGTTGGACAGCAGTACGTGTTTGGCACCCAGGGCGCGGGCATCGTCGGCCTTGCCCGGTGAGGTGGTAATCACGGTCACCTCGGCACCGAGCGCCACGGCCAGTTTCACGGCCATGTGCCCGAGCCCGCCGAGGCCGACCACCGCGACTTTCGAGTCCTCGCCCACGCCGTAGCGGCGCATCGGGTTCCACACGGTAATGCCGGCGCATAGCAACGGTGCGGCGAAACGCGGATCGAGGCTTTCGGGCATGCGCAGTACGAACTGTTCACGCACGACAATATGCTCGGAGTAACCGCCATAGGTGATCTCGCCGGTGTGACGATCCTTGCCGTTATAGGTGGGCGTCGGACCATGGGCACAGAGTTGTTCCTGATGCTCGTGGCAGGGGGCGCACTGCAGGCAGCTATCGACCTGGCAACCGACGGCGACCCGGTCGCCGACTTTGAAGCGGCTGACGTTACTGCCGACGGCAGTGACATGCCCGACGATCTCATGGCCTGGCACGATGGGGTAGACCGTGTTGTTCCAGTCATTGTGCACCTGATGGGCGTCGGAGTGGCAGACGCCGCAATAGGCGATATCGATAGCAACGTCATCGGCACGCAAGTCGCGACGCTCGAAACGAAACGGCGTGAGGGCGGAGTGGGGCTCGAAGGCGGCAAATCCCAGGCAAGTGGTCATGGGTAAGTCCTGTAAGAATCAACGCGTACCCCCGGCAATGGCCAGGGGTACAGGAGGGGTTAGATCGACGGGCGCAACCATGGCGCCGGGGTCGTTTCCGGCGAGGCGATCTGGTTGACGATCCACTTGCCCATGCGCCGCAGTGGCTCGATGGAATCTTGCGGACCCGCCCATTTCAGCCCCGCCGCGTAGCCCAGCGAGACGATTCGCTGAGCGCCATACAGGGGCAGAATGTCCTTGAGATCTTCCTTGATGCTTTCCGGATAGACGCCGACGGTCTGGGTGTAGGCATCCACGGCATCCATCATCTCGGTCAGGTCATCGACCGGCACCAGGTTGGCGGTGCGGTCGTCGAGCCGGGTGGCAAACGACACCGACTCCGGAATCTGTGAGCAGATGACGGCGCCTTCACCGTCCTGGCCGCCAATCACCTGGTACCACTCATCATCCAGGCGCAGCGCGTCGACTTCGGCCTTGAGGCCCTGGTCGTAGCGTTTGGGCACGGTGCTGAGGGTGTTGGGCAGGGTCTGCATGGCGTCGTAGACATAACGGCCGAAGGTGTTCAGATTCGCCAGGCCGGCCTCATCGGTGCCGCTCTGCACATAGACCACCCGGGCGCACACACAGGCCTTCTGGTTCAGTGCGCCAATGTCGCTGGCCAGGCGCAGGGCGGCCTCGCGCATGGTCGCTTCACTGTCGAAGGCACCCTTGCCGATGATGCTGGCGCTGCGTTTCGGGTCGAGGGAGATCAGCTCCAGACCCGGCTGGATGTAGCGGGTGACATGCTTCATCGAATTGAAACCACCCCAGGCAACGATCTTCTCCAGGTTCTGCGGCTGGTACAGGCGTTCTTCGAAGGCCTGGTCGCCACCTTTCCAGTAGGCGACGCTGAGGTGTTTGGTCAGCGGATGGTCCGGCGCCATCTCAACCATGGTGCGGGCGATGGCCAGGGCCGTGAACGGGTCGTTGGACGGCGCCTTGATGATCGCGTCGCTGCGCAGCACCATGTTGCGCAGGATGGTCAGCAGGGACAACCCGGTCGCGTTGCCGGCGACGATATGCAGGGTGCGGGCGCCGAAGCAGCGCACGTCCAGTTCGGTGCCGTCGATCAAGCGTTGCTTGACCCAGCCTTCCAGGTACTTGACGCCCACTGAGTTCTCCACCTGTTCGGTGACCGACTCACGGGTGAGCATGTGGCGCAGCCCCATGTAGCTGCCCTTGACCATGCTCGGAGTGACCGGCGCAGTCAGGTACGACAGCTCGCAGGCTTCCTGCAAGTAGGGGTTTTTGTCGAATTCAAGACGTTCACCGAGGGCTTCGGCATAGTCGAGGATGTCGTTGAAACTGAGGGTGTACAGGTCGGCCAGCCTGGCCGGGTTACCCAGTGGCAACTGGTCGATATACTTGTGCGCATCCGGGGTCTGGAACACCAGGTCACCGCCGCGGCCACCCACGTCGATCAGGTTGTCGGTGATGACTTTGCCGCGGATGATCATTGGCGCAATAGGTTTGCTCATGGGGTTAGCCCTCTAATGTGTTCAGGAAATCCATCGCCTGGCGATGGGAGTCTTCTGTTGCTGCACAAGTGATCTTGTCGTCGCCACCATTGAGTTCGCTGTAGCGCTGGATCGGCCCGACGACGTAGCAACTCGGCCGGCCGCATGCGCAAGGCTTGTCCCATTCGACGGTGATTTCATCGCCGGTAATAAAGCCGCCCCAGCGGATCTCGGCGCCGAGGTCGAAGAAGGCTGCACGACCGGTCACGCGGCCTTTGCGCGGCAGCGGCTTGCTGGTCTCTGGATCGAGCAGGTAGGGGACGACGGTGGGGGCGAAGTGGAAGTGGCCCGCTTCGCAGCGCGCGTGGGCGCCGCCGACGATTTCGGACATGGCGTAGGATTCGTTGAGCGTCCTGGCGCCGGTGAAGCGCAGCACGTCTTCGCGCCAGCCTTCGGGTTGAACGACACCCTTGCCGCCACCGGCGGTGTGCACGAACGAGTCAGGGTGGAAGACACCTTCCAGGCCACGCGCAAGGCCGGCCTTGGCCATGCTGTGCAGCAGGTTCCAGGTCGCGCCGATGTACACGCGCTGGCCCTTGAGCTTGGTGGACATATGATCGAAGAAGGTCGCCAGGTGCTGTGGCATCTCGGCCTGCAGCTGGTCGAAGGCCTTCTTCTTTTCCAACAGTTCCGGGCTGATCACCAGGCGATCGAGGGTGCCTTTGGACTGTGCCGCGCGCAGCTTGGCCCCCAGGTGCAGCACGTCGGTGCTGAGGGTGGTCGGGTAAGCGGCATGGAAATGCGATTCGTCCGGCAACAGTGCTGGAATCATGGCGGCATGGACGCGCACATGGCTCAGGTAACCCTTGCGGTAGTAAGGGTAGATCGTGTGCAAGTTGGGCTCCGGGGTGTCCGGACCCTCCATGTTCCACACCATCATCTTGCGCAGTTGAGCGAATTTTTCCCACTCATGTACGCCCTGGGGCAGGAACGACAGGGTGCCGGAAGTGCCCGAGGTGTGACTGATGCGCAGCTGCGGCACGCCTTCGTCCATGGTTTCGAACCAGTCATCCAGGCCTTGGCAATCGCTGACGTTGACCGCGGCGATGGCTTCGGCAACCTCTGGCGTCACCAGTTTGCCCAGCCATTTGTTGATCTGGCCGAAGCTGCGCTTCTCCAGCAACGATGGCGGGTAGGACTTGTAAACGGTGTGTTCGAACAGCAGCGGCACTACGTCGTCGAGTTGCTCGATCTTTTCCACGCCTTGGGCGTCGGCGAGTTTCTTCAGTACCGGTATGCGCTCGCGGAGTTCTTCGAAGCGTTGCTTCAGGGCGTTGAGTTGTAGCGCGTCGATTTCGGCGCGGGGCAAATGGTTCCAGGCTTGCTGGGAATAGTTGACCAATTCTGCCGGGTTGTTCAGCAGCTGCTGGGTTTTTTGTTCTATCGACAGTTGTGCAGTGGGCATTTTCTGGCTCGCTACTCGACTAGTGGGAACCGGCGAGGCCGGGGAAGGGTGCGGCTCAAGTATGGGGATGCCGCCTCGGAATTTGTTCCGGATTCATGTGCCGGTCGATGTCGCTCAAGTAACTGAAAAACAAGGAAAAAAGTAAGCGTGTCGAGATGCCCGTGCAGGCCGTTCCGGATTCGGGGTGGGTGACCGGATTTCAGGCGGGATCAGGAAGTGGGCTGGCATACACTCTGTCTCGCTCACTCCTGTCAATGAGGGGAGCGCTGCCACTCAGACGGCTATTCGTGAGGGGTTTCCGGTTGGCGTATGGGCTTTGCAATCGCCATGAAAACTCAACGCAACACACACCTATTCGTGAGGCTTCCATGTTGAAAATGGTATTTCAAACCACTCCATCAATGATCATCGAACGCGGTGCTGCGACCCGGCTCGCCGATCATGTTCGCGCCAGGGGCTGCAAATCGGTTTTGCTGGTGACCGATGCGGGGGTTATTGCGGCTCGGCTACTGGATGCGGTGCTCGCCGGTTTCGAGGGCCAGGACATAGCCGTCAGCGTGTTTTCCCAGGTACAGGCCGACCCGCCGGAGTCGGTGATCCTGGCTGCGGTGGATGCCGCGAAAACCTGTGGCGCCGATTGCGTGGTGGGGCTGGGCGGCGGCAGTTCGCTGGATGCCGCCAAGCTGGCCGCGCTGTTGGCGAGCAGTGGCGAGTCGTTGAGTCAAGTCTATGGCATCAACCAGACCAAGGGCCCGCGCCTGCCGCTGATTCTGGTGCCGACCACGGCAGGGACCGGTTCGGAGGTGACTTCGGTCTCGGTCGTGACCACCGGTGCCGGTGAGAAGAACGTGGTTTACTCGCCAATGCTGTTGCCCGACCTGGCGGTGCTGGATGCGGAGCTGACCCTTGGCCTGCCGCCCCACGTCACTGCAGCGACCGGTATCGATGCCATGGTCCATGCCATCGAGGCCTATACCACCAGGAACCTGAAGAATCCGATTTCCGATTGCCTGGCACGAGAGGCGCTGCGTCTATTGTCCGGCAGTCTGTTCCAGGCCTGCCTGGATGGCAGCAACCTGCAAGCGCGGGAGAACATGTTGCTGGGTGCCTGCCTGGCGGGTATGGCGTTCGCCAACGCACCGGTGGCGGCGGTGCATGCCCTGGCGTATCCCCTCGGCGCACGTTTCCATATACCGCACGGCCTTTCCAATGCGCTGGTGCTGGGGCCGGTGATGCGCTTCAATCTCGAGGCGGTGGCGCCGCTGTATGCGCAACTGGCCGATATCGTCCTGCCTGGCATCCTGGGTACCGATACAGAAAAAGCCGCTACGCTGGCCAACTACCTTGGCACCCTGGCCGGTGAACTGGGCCTGTCGACCCGCTTGCGTGACCTGGGCATCGTCGAGTCCGACATCGAGGCGCTGGCTATCGATGCGATGAAGCAGCAGCGCCTGCTCGGCAACAATCCGCGGCAGCTGTGCCTGGAAGATGTGCGCTCGATCTACAGGGAAATCCTATGAGCAACAAACTCAAACGGCCGTGCCGGGACGAGTTTCGCCATTTCACCAAAGTGCCGACGCGCTTTGGTGACAATGACTCCTTTGGGCATGTGAACAACGTGGTCTACTACTCGTACTGTGAGTCGGCGATCACGGCGTTCCTGGTCGAACAGGGCACCCTGGACATTGCCAACAGCCCGGTGATCGGGTTGATCGTCAATTCCGGTTGCACCTACTTTGCGTCCATCGGCTTCCCCGATCAGGTCAATGTCGCAATGAAAATATCCCACCTGGGTAACAGCAGCGCACGCTACGAGCTGGCACTGTTTCGCAACGATGAGCATGAAGCGGCCGCAGCAGCCCATATCGTCTATGTGTACGTCGACCGCGCCAGCAACACCTCGGTGCCCATCCCGGAAACGGTGCGTTGTGTACTCGCGAGACTCGCTGACTAAGCGAGTCGGCTCGGTCATACTCCAGTTTGCTGCTTGTCGGTTTTGCCACGGTGGCAATGAGCGGCATTCTGGAGAGGACACCATGACCAAACCAACCCCTGACAAGCCGGGCGTGCAGGTCGAAATTCCTGCCCAGCCGCGCAAGGAACCGCGGCAGGCACGCTCGATCGCGCTGGTCACGGCCGTCAAACAGGCCGGCCGGCAGATTCTCGAAAGCGAAGGGCGGGAAGCCTTGAACGCCATGCGCCTGGCCGAAGACTCAGGGGTGGCGATCAGTTCGATCTACGAGTACTTCCCGACGATGGAGTCGTTGATCGCTGCAGTGTTTGATGATTACCGGACTGAAGCCCGCATCGGACTGTACGCCGACATTATGGCGCTGCCGTCTGGCACCACGCTGTTAGACGGGATTTTGCTGGCCTTGCGGGCCGTACTGGCCGCCCATCACAAGAAAACCCTCTACGATCCTGGGTTCAGCGTGCGCTCCACTCATTATGACGAGCTGGTGCGACTGGATGTGGTCAAGGCCAAGCAGCTTTGGACCGCCACCGCGAGTTCGGCCTTGATGAAACGCTTCGCCAGCGAAATCCGGGTCAAGGACCGGGAAAAAGCAGAGTTTCTGGTTTACCAGACCTGGTCGGTGCTACCTCGGGCCATGCTGTTGGAAAGACCGGGCTACCTCACTGACGAGGACACGCCCAAGTTGATGGCGCGCATGCTGCACGCAATGTTGACTGACCCGAGCCCTTGAACCGCGAACAAAGCGACGCCCCGCAAGCGGGGCGTCAGGTGTTACGCAGCGCAGGCGGCGTGGAGGCTCAGATACCGATGCACAGGTATTTGATTTCCAGGTAGTCCTCGATGCCGTACTTGGAACCTTCGCGGCCCAGGCCCGAGGCCTTGATGCCACCGAACGGCGCCACTTCGTTGGAGATGATCCCGGTGTTGACGCCGACGATGCCGTATTCCAGCGCTTCGCCCACACGGAACACACGGCTCAAGTCGCGAGCATAGAAGTACGAGGCCAGGCCGAATTCGGTGTCATTGGCCATGGCGATCACCTCGGCTTCATCCTTGAAGCGGAACAGCGGTGCCAGCGGGCCGAAGGTTTCTTCCTTGGCGACGGCAGCATTGCGCGGCACATCGACCAGCACGGTCGGCTCGAAGAAGGTCCCGCCCAGGGCGTGCGGCTTGCCGCCGGCGACCACACGAGCCCCTTTGCTCACGGCATCGTCAATGTGCTCCTGGACCTTGGCCATGGCCTTGGCGTCGATCAGGGGACCTGTGGTGATGCCGTTTTCCAGGCCGTTGCCGATGTTCAGCCTGGCCACGGCGGCGGTGAGTTTTTCGACGAAGGCATCGTAGATACCGTCCTGGATGTACAGGCGGTTGGCGCAGACGCAGGTCTGGCCGTTGTTGCGATACTTGGAGATCAGCGCGCCCTCGACGGCGGCGTCCAGGTCGGCGTCATCGAACACGATGAAGGGTGCATTGCCGCCCAGTTCCAGCGAGACTTTCTTGATGTCCTTGGCGCACTCGACCATCAGCTGGCGGCCGATTTCGGTGGAGCCGGTGAAGGTCAGCTTGCGCACGATCGGGTTACCGGTCAGCTCGGCGCCGACTTCGCCGGCACTGCCGGTGACCACGCTGAACACGCCTTTCGGAATACCGGCGCGCTCGGCCAGCTCCGCCAGGGCCAGGGCCGAGTAGGGGGTTTGCGAGGCAGGCTTGAGGACCATGGTGCAACCGGCGGCCAGGGCCGGACCGGCCTTGCGGGTGATCATCGCCGAAGGGAAGTTCCACGGAGTGATGGCCGCAGTGACACCGATCGGTTGCTTGAGCACCATCAGGCGCTTGTCGACCTGGTGACCGGGGATCATGTCGCCATAGACGCGCTTGGCTTCTTCGCCGAACCACTCCAGGAAGGAGGCGGCGTAAGCGATTTCGCCACGGGACTCGGTCAGCGGCTTGCCTTGTTCGAGGGTCATCAAGCGGGCCAGGTCTTCCTGGTTGGCCATCATCAGGTCGAACCACTTGCGCAGTTTGTTGGCGCGTTCCTTGGCGGTCAGGGCGCGCCAGGCCGGTAATGCCTTGTCGGCGGCCTCGATGGCGCGCCGGGTCTCGGTAGCGCCCATCTTCGGTACGCTGCCGATGATTTCACCGGTGGCCGGGTTGTTGACCTTGAGGGTCTGGCCGTTGTCGGCATCTACCCATACACCGTCGATATAGGCTTGCTGGCGGAACAGTTTCGGATCGTTGAGTTGCACGCGTGATTCCTCGCTGCTGGGTTATCGTTAATGGGGGGCTGCGATGGATGCCGCCACAGGGGCGGGTTTGACAAAACTGACGCCAGAACTTGTGAGCTGTTCGCGGACCTTGTCGACGATGTACGCACCGATCGGGATGGCGGAGGTCGCGGCAGGTGACGGAGCGTTGCAGACGCTGACGCTGCGAGCGGTGTTGACGAACAGGAAGTCGTCGATCAGCTTGCCGTCCAGCGAGACAGCCTGGGCTCGGACACCGGCCGGGTAGGCGGTGAGATCGCTCTTGGTGAGGCTCGGGCAGTACTTCTGCACTTGCTTGAGGTAGCCGCCCTTGAACAACGAGTTTTTCATCTCGATCAGTCCGGGGCGCAGGTTCTTCTTCAGCACCTTGAGAATGCCCGGGGTGGTCAGGGTTTCGAACATATCGGACAGCGAGACATCGGTCTTGCGATAACCTTCGCGCTTCATCGCCAGCACCGCGTTGGGGCCGACGGTGACGGTGCCGTCGATCATGCGGGTCAGGTGTACGCCGAGGAACGGCATGGACGGGTCCGGGATCGGGTAGATCAGGTGGTTGACGATCTGGTTGTGCTGCTTGGGCAGCAGGTAGTACTCGCCCCGGAACGGGCAGATGATGAAGTTCGGCTTCATTCCGAGCATGCGCACAACGCGGTCGGCCATCAGGCCCGAGCAGGTGATCAGGAAGCGCCCGTGGTGCTCCTGGTCGCTGCAGCGCACCACCACTTCATCGGGACGCTCATCGATGGCGACTACTTCGCTGTTGTAGCGGATCTCGCCACCGGCGGCTGCGAATTCGCCGCCCATGGCCGCAGTGACCTGGGCGTAGTTCACGATGCCGCTTGAAGGCACGAAGATACCGCCCAGGCCGACGATGTTCGGCTCGCGCTCGCGCAGCTCGGCGGCCGTCAACCAGTCACGCTTGATGCCATTGGCTGCAGTGCGTTCCCACAGCGCGCGCATGCGCTCCATTTCCAGCTCGTTGGTGGCCACCAGCAGCTTGCCGCACTCGTCATAAGGGATGCTGTGCTTGGTGCAGAAGGCCTTGGTGGCCTTATTGCCTTCCAGACAGAAACGCGCCTTCAGGCTGCCCGGGGTGTAGTAGACACCGGCGTGGATCACGCCACTATTGTGGCCGGTCTGGTGCCTGGCCGGGCCGGACTCTTTCTCCAGCAGGAGGATTTTGGCGTCCGGGTAAACCTGGGCCAGTTGCATGGCCGTGGACATGCCCACGATGCCGGCACCGATGATGATGAAGTCGTACACAGCCATTAGCCTGCACCCACCTGAATTACGTTCTTGTTGGAAACACCACCACGCGTGGCGGCCCTCGCCGGTTCAACCCTTGGCAAACCTTATTGGCCGCGCTGGTACAGGGTTTTCTGGTAACTGATGTAGCCACGCTGGCGCATCAGCTCACGACGCAGGCCCTGGTGGGCGATAAAGCGGTCACGGCCGTGCAGCCAGAACATGTTGTTGACCAGCACGAAGCTGCCGACCGGCACCGGTACCGACAGTTTCTGCGGGCTGCCTTCCAGCGATTCGCTCAGGGCGTTCAGCCAGATACCTTCCTCGAAGTCTTTGGGCTGCACGAACTGGTCGATGTAGCGCATGGTCGGGCGACCTTCGGCGTCGTTGTCGAACACTGCGTGGAACACGTCTTCGCGCACGTTCTTGCTGGGTGGTGCGGTGAAGCGCATTTCACGGCGAGCCAGTGGGTGAGTGTAGTAGTGGTGCAGATCTTCCCAGTCATCCAGGTGCAGCAACAGGGAGTTGCCGCCTTCCATGTTCTGCTCGTCGATCTTCATCATCATCACGTAGTCGGTGCGCTCCTGGACGAAAGTGCCGTCGTTGTGCAGTTCCATGACCCGGTGTGGCTGACGCAGGTAGCTGTCGGAGTTGTCGGTGTTGAGCACCACAAAGCGAGCGTAGAACTGGCCGCTCATGGCATCGAAGTTGGAGCGACCGATCAGGTGGGCGACTGCAGAGGAGAACTTGACCATGTCATCGGCCTGGGACACGTCGTTCAAACCTTCAGGCGTGATCAGCATGCCACCGGTGGCGCGGTCCAGGATGTTGTTGACCAACACCGGGCGCAGGGTGCCTTCGCACAGCTCGTCAAGGATCTGGGCGATGCGGAAACGCAGGAACGACTTGTACTCCAGTGCCTGGACCGGCCACTCGGCCACCGCCTTGACGAACGCGTCGACGGTTTCCTTGGCGAATTTCAGCTCAAGCAGGCGCGGCGACTGGTTGGAAGGGGTAAGGGTGAAGCCCTTGCTCTGCGATGGCAGAGGCATCACAAGGTCCTGAATTTGAGTAAAGGCGTTCATGGCAACTCCCGGGCGAAGGTAGTGGTTGGCGCCTTCCAGCAGTGGTCTGGATCTGGCAGAAGAAAAGTATCGCCATAAAACTAAAATGTCTACATTTTTATAATTAGGCGACAAAATCTTAATTTGTCGAATGTTTTTCGTCTGATAGATGTTTGGGTATGATTGGGGTTTGGCAAGTTCTGGAGCAGCACCTTGGATAGCGTCACCCCCAGGCTCAACTCTGCATTCAGCGGGTATGAACGGCTCAAGCTGGACATCATCCGTGGCACATTCAAGCCCGGTGAAAAACTCCTCATGAGCGGGCTCAAGGAGCGCTATGACCTGGGTGTCGGCCCGCTGCGCGAAGCACTTTCGCAGTTGGTGGCAGAACACCTGGTGGTGGTCATCAGTCAGAAAGGCTACCGCGTAGCCCCCATGTCGCTGTCAGAGATGCAGGACATCTATGATGCTCGCGCCAATCTTGAAGCCATGATCGTGGGCCTGGCCATCGAGCGGGGTGATGACGCCTGGGAAGCCCAGATCCTGGCGCAGTCTCATACCTTGTCAAAGGTCATGGACGTGACAACCCGTGAGAAGGTGCTCGACGTTTGGGATGAGCGGCACAAGGCCTTCCACAGCGCCATCGCGGCGGGTTGCGGTTCCAGGCAATTACTTCAGGCGCGTACTTACCTGTTCGACCAGGCCGAGCGCTATCGTCACTTGTGGTTGACGCAAACGGTGTTCTCCGAAGAGGCCCTGGCGTTGAAGCGCAAGGAACATGCCGCGCTGGTCGAAGCCATTCTGGCCCGCGACACCCTTCGAGCGACAACCATGATGCGCACCCACCTGATGACGCCGGTACCCATCATTGTCGAGGTGATGCAGCGCGACGAGTGGGCGAAGCTTTCCTGATAACGGGCAAACCAATACAACGAGAAAGGCTTCCCGATTGCTCGGGAAGCCGCGCTGATGACCGCTGCAGAAATGCCGGGTTATCCGGTGCGGCAAGGTAGTGCCCTGCCGGGACAGTTCAGCGATTGACGATCCTGGCCGGTAACGCCAGCACCAGCAGCGAGCTGGCAAGCAGGCAGGCGGCGAAGAACCATAGGGCAACCTGTGGGCTGTGGAAATGGTCCATCACCGCTCCCATCAGCGAGTTGCTGACCAGACCGGCGATGTTCGCAACCGAGCAGGCCAGGGCGAAGCCGGTGGCAGCCGCGGTGCCTTTGAGGAAGGTGGCCGGCAAGCTGAAGAATACCGGCACCGCACCAATGATGGTCAGCGACGCCAGGGAGAACAGCAGGACGGTGATCGCGACATTCTGGGTGTAGAACGTCGCCATGAACATCGAGGCCGCACCGATGATAAACGGTACGATGATGTGCCAGCGGCGCTCGCGATGCTTGTCGGAACTGGCGCCGATGGCCAGCATGCCGATCAGCCCGGCCAGGCTCGGAATGGCCACCAGCAAGCCAATGTCGCCGGGGTTGGAGACGCCCGCGTTCTTGATGAACGTCGGTAACCAGAAACCCATGGCATAGGCGCTGAGCAGAATCGAGAAATCGATACCGCCGAGCATCCACACCTTGAGGTTGAAGAAGCCGTCTCGGAACGAATGTCCGCCGGTGTTCTCGCTTTCGTCCTTGGCCAATACGGCTTCCAGCTCGCTTTTTTCGCTGTCGCTCAGCCATTTGGCCTGGCGGATTCCATTGGGCAGTACGGCAAAGCACAAAAGACCCAGCACCACGGTCGGGATGGCTTCGAGCAGGAACAGCCACTGCCAGCTGTGCAGGCCGCCGACGCCATTGAAGTTGCCCATGATCCAGCCGGAAATCGGGCTGCCGAGCATGCTCGAAAGCGGCAGGCCGATCATGAACAGGGCGATGATGCGGCTGCGGCGGTACGAGGGAAACCATTGGCTCAGGTAGTACAGCACGCCTGGCAGAAAACCGGCTTCGGCGGCGCCAAGCAAAAAGCGCAGGGTGTAGAACTGCCACTCGGTGGTGACGAACATGGTAAGGCCCGACAGCAGGCCCCAGCTGATCATGATGCGTGCGATCCAGAGCCGCGCTCCGACTTTTTCCAGCACCAGATTACTCGGCACTTCAAACAGGATATAGCCGACGAAAAACAGCCCGGCACCCAGGCCATAGGCGGTTTCGCTCATGTGTAGCGTGTCGAGCATCTGCAGCTTGGCGAAGCCGACATTGATTCGGTCCAAGTAGGACGCCAGGTAGCAAAAGCACAAAAACGGAATCAGTCGCCAGACGATCTTGCGATAGGTGTCGGTGGTGGTGGCCTGGGCCAGGCTCACGGTGGGGGCGTCGCTGAATGACATGATGGATCTCCTGGATCTGCCGCGAAAACACAGCGGCGCAAAGCGATTCATAGGGGGCAGTTCAGGAAAATAGGCTTCTGGACGGCCTTTTTTATTGTGTGTCCACCTCAAGAGGCGGTTTGCTCTTCATCGTCCGTGTGATGGCAGTGCACGAGCGAGGCGCAGCCATGCAGCGCCCGCGTCGTTGTTACCATCGGTGCGTCAGAGGCGGCTCAGGTAATCCAGTGCCTCCTGCTTGTTGATGACGTCGCCGTACTTGTTGTCGATATCGAACAGGTTTGCCTCGTGGGGCGCCTCGTGCCGATCCCCGACGCACTGGCGCACGACGATGGTTCGAAAACCATGTTGCACGCCATCGACGGCCGTCGCCCGGATGCAGCCACTGGTAGAGCAGCCGGCAAGGATCAGTGTGTCGATTCCGCTGGCCAGCAACATCGGTGCCAGGGAGGTGCCGAAGAATGCGCTGGCGTATTGCTTGCTCAGCACTACTTCTTCCGCCAGGGGCAGTACTTCGGGGCAGAACGCGGCCAAAGGGTTCCCCTCGACCATGTCCTTCATCACCGGGGCCTTTTTCACCCACATGCCACCATCGGCGAAATGGCCGGGATGATAGCGAATGTTGGTGTGAATCACCGGGATGCCTGCCTGACGAGCCTTGGCCAGCAACGCAACGCTTTCGGCCACAGCGTCGACAACGCCGGGTGCATAAAGGGGCGCGCCCCGGGTGGTGTACCCCTGCATGAAGTCGATCATCAGCAGCGCGGGGCGGTCGCCGAAACCGATGCGATTGCCCCATACGCCTTGGTAGTTGTCCTGTGCACTGGCCATGTCAAGATCCTCAGTAAGCGCCCGACAGCAGGGCGCCCGCGCCGGGTACGATCGGCTCCAGATCCAGCGCCTTGAGCATTGCGTAAGTGGTGGCGATGGCAGCGGTCAGCACCGGTTTGCCGGTTTGGGCTTCGACCTTGGCCACGGCGCTCAGGGAAGGCATCTGCACACAGGCGGAAAGCACGATTACATCCACACCCTCCAGGTCGAGGTCGGCCACTATCCCTGGCAGGTTGGCCGGGTCATGGCGTGCCACGGCCAGGTTGTCCGGGATTTCCAGGGCGTGCCAGACCTTGACTTCGATGCCTTCATGCTCGATGTAGTCGACCACGAGTTCAGTCAGCGGCTTCATGTACGGGGCGACCAGGGCGATACGCTTGGCGCCCAGAACCTTCAACCCGTCTACCAGCGCGCCGGCACTGGTGATGACTGATGCGTCAGATTCGTTGTCGCGCACCACTTGCCCCAGGCGCTGTTGTGATTCGCGATGATAGCCGCGCCCCATGGCCATGATCGCCACCAGGCAGGCGTAACCGAGCACGTCGACTCGAGCATCGGAGAGCTCCAGCGCGCAACGGTCAGACTGGGCATCCATGGCCGCCAGCTCTTCTTTTTTCACGTGCTTCATGCGCATGCGGGAAGAGTGAAAGGTGAAGCGCTCCGGGCGGATCAACTGACGGGCCGTCAGCATGGCCGGGATTTCGGTCTCCATCGTGGTGTTGGAGCTGGGGACAATCTGGCCGATGCGATAATGCTTGTTCATGAGTGTCTCCGTATCAGTTGAATGAAGGGTCGAGGAAGTCGCCAAGAGCATCGAAAAACCCGCCGAAATCGTCCCACGGGATCATGTGCCCGGCGTCCCTCACGTGGCTGACCTGCAGGGCTGGTTGCAAGGCGCGAATCTCGGCTTCGTCTTCGGGCTGAATCACCCCGCCCTTGCCAGCGACCATCAACAGTGCGGGGCGTGTCAGCAAGGGGAAATCCTGATGGATATCGACCGTATGGAAGTCCTCGTAGGCCTTCACGATGGCGGGCTCATGGCAGGTGTGCAGCCATTCGGCGCGCAGGGTTCGCTGCTCTTCGGTCCAGGTCGGGCAGAACGTGCGCATGTCCTCGCTGTTCATGCCGTTGAGTGACTGGCGAATCGAATCGACGTACCACGGCAGCTTGCCGGGGTATTCGCGTCGGCCGGGCCCTGACACAGGTGGGTCGACCAGTACCAGGCGGCTGATCGGGGCCTGTGGGTGGCGAGTTGCAGCACGCAGAATAAAACGCGCGCCCATGGAGTGGCCAAGCAGGTGGTAGTCGGTCAGTCCGAGCGCTTGGGCAAATGCCGGGATGTCGTCAGCACAGGTGTCGGTGTCATAAGCCAGTTGCTCCCCGGTGGACGATAGCCCGCGGCCTCGCGCGTCGAGCACGTAGGTATCGAAGTGCTCGGCAAGGCGTTCAGCCACAAACCCCCAGGTGATGGCCGGGCTGGTAATGCCCGGAATCAACAGCAGTGGCTGGCCTTTGCCGCCGTAGCGTAGATAGTGCTGACGAATGCCGTTGGCCTGAACGTTGCCGCCATGGAGGAAGTTGCTCATGCCGCCGATTCCGATTTGAGGGGGTGGGAATACAGGTCGTAGCCGAAGACCCAGGCTGGATCTTCCTGGGTGCGCAACCAGGTGTTGGCATTGGAAATCGTCTGCACGCGTGAGGCGCGTTCCTTGCGGTTGGCCTCATATAGCCGGAAGCCGGTGCTGTAGTCGTTCAGGCCGGTTTCCTGCAGGCAGCGTGCGAGCATCGCGCCGTCTTCGATGGCCATGGCTGCGCCTTGGGCCATGTGTGGCTTCATCGGGTGGCAGGCATCGCCCAGCAGCACCAGCCGGCCTTTGCTCCAGACGGGCAGGGGCTGGCGGTTGAGCAGCGGCCATTTGGTGATGGATTCGGCGTTTTCGATCAGCGCCTGTACCGAAGGGTGGTAGCCCTTGAAGGTGTTGAACATTTCTTCCTTGGAGCTGCCGATGAAGCTGGCGTTGCCACCTTCCCATTCAGCCTGGGGCACCCCGCTGACGAAGTAGTACTCGTCGCGTTTGCCGGTCGTGTAATAGACCATCAGATGACGGTCCCCCGACCACCACTTCACGCAATCTTCGAAATTGAAGTCGTACTTCGCCAGTTTGCTGCTCGGGATCAGGGCGCGATGTCCGACCCAGCCGCTGTAGGTCGGAGCCTCGACGCCCAGCAGATGTTCACGGACTTTGGAATTGATGCCGTCGGCACCAATCACGATGTCGGCCTGGGCGTGTGTGCCGTCGGCGAATTGCAGGCGCACTTCACTGCCGGTGTCTTCGATACTGGCCAGGTGTTTGCCGAAATGCACGCTTCCCGGTTTCAAGGTCGACATTTGCAGTGCGTGCAGATCGCCGCGGTGCACGGTGATGTAGGCCGCGTCGTATTCCTTGCGGGCGAACTCGCCCAGGGGAATGCGGGACAGGTATTCGCCATCGGCACTTCGGCTGAACCAGAAGTCGGGATGCGAGCCCATGTTTTCCAGCTGCTTTTCAATGCCCATGCGCCGAAAGATCTTCATCACGTTCGGGCCCATATGGATGCCGGCACCCAACCGGGAGAACGCTGGGGCCTGTTCGTAGACATTCACTTCAAAACCGGCCTGTTGCAGCGAAGTAGCGGCGGCCGCGCCACCGAGGCCGGCGCCAATGATGGCAATTCGTTGTGTTGTGCGCATAACGCTCATCTCTTCCAAAGCCGATCACCCGGGAGCGGGATCGGATCGCAATTACAGTGTATGCACTCTTTTATTTTTTTTGGAAGTGGATGTTCAAAAATTCTACGGCCAGCCTTTTTTTGCGCTCGTGTTTCATTTTGACCATGTATAGCTGGACTGTGTTACCGATGTTCCCATTGTTATGAATGGCTTGTGTCACAGATAAAATCGATTAATATTTGCCAATAATCAATGTGTACATTATAAATTTGCACCAGTTCAGCGCCGGTCGCGCGGATTTGGTGCGTTTAATCAGCGAGAGGAGAAGCGAAATGGCTGTCAGTGATGGTGAGTTGGTTCAGATGTTCGAGCACGTGCTCAAGCTTTCGCGAGTCGACTCGAGTCAAAGCGTTGCCGTGCTTAAAAGCCACTACTCCAACCAGCGTACCGTGCGGGCCGCCACCGAGGCCGCGCAACGGCTGGGCGCCAAGGTGTATGCCGTGGAGTTGCCGGCTTTCAATGCGCCGGTGGCGATGGGCAATGACATGACCGCGTATTGCGGGGATACCGCGTTGACCGGCAACCTGGCGGCCCAGCGGGCGCTGGAGGCAGCGGACCTGATTATCGACACCATGATGCTGCTGCATTCCCCCGAGCAGGAGCAGATTCTCAAGACCGGCACGCGGATTCTGCTGGCGGTGGAGCCCCCGGAAGTGCTGGCGCGGATGTTGCCGAGCGAAGCGGACAAGGTGCGGGTACTGGCGGCCGAAGAGATGCTCAAGGCCGCGCGCTCGATCACTGTGCGCTCTGGTGCCGGCAGCGATTTTCGCGCGGCGCTGGGTCAGTATCCGGCGGTGACCGAGTACGGCTTTGCCGACGAGCCGGGGCGTTGGGATCACTGGCCCAGTGGTTTTCTGTTCTCCTGGCCCAACGAGGAAACCGCCGAAGGCGTGCTGGTGCTGGACATTGGCGACATCGTATTGCCGTTCAAGAACTACTGTCGCGAGCGCATCACCCTGGAAATCGAAAAGGGATTTATCACCGGTATTCACGGCGGCTTCGAGGCCCAGTACCTGCGTGAGTACATGGCCTATTTCAAGGATCCCGAGGTGTATGGCATCTCGCACATCGGTTGGGGCCTGCAGCCGCGCGCCCAATGGACTGCGATGGGCCTGCACGACAAGAACGACGGGATGTGTATGGACGCCCGCGCGTTCTATGGCAACTTCCTGTTCTCCACTGGCCCCAACACCGAGGTAGGCGGCAAGCGCAAAACCCCTTGCCATCTGGATATCCCGCTGCGCAATTGCGATATCTATCTTGATGATCAGGCCGTGGTGCTGCAGGGCGATGTGGTTGCGCCCGAAGCTTCCAGGGCTCGTTGAACCAGGCTCGAACCCGGCTTCGATACGGCGTGCGGGGCTGTCTGAACGCGCATCGAGGCTTGGGTTGAGCTATCGTAGCTCCCCTTCCTGTTTCCTTGGACATCTCCCCACAATGCGTTCTACCGATTACTCCTACACCGATCAGGTCGGTCACTGGCTGCGCAAGGCCTACCAGCGTCATATGGCGATCTTCCAGCAAAACGTCGGCGAGTCGCAGTTGACGGCGGTTCAGTTCATTACGTTGTGTGCCATCCGCGATAACGGTCCCAGCTCCCTGAGTGAGCTGGTGAAGATGACGGCGGTCGACCAGGCGACCATACGTGGCATCATCGAGCGCTTGAAGGCCCGGGACCTGGTGGTGCTGGGGCACGATGAGCAGGATAAGCGCAAGGTGATTGTCAGCCTGTCCGAGGCAGGCCTTGCGGCCGTGGAGCAGACGGTTCCCTGTGCTCAGGAGATCAGCGAGCTGACCATGAGCAACCTCAACCCGGGTGAGCGCGTGGCCCTGATGTTTCTGTTGCGCAAAATGATTGACGATCCGCAAGAGCAAGACAGCCAGGCATAAGTACCCTCGTAAATTTCTTCCTATTCAGGTCTTGGCACCGATTTTGCCTTTTCATGTAGTAAGCACTTCATGAGTTGGTTGGTAACATGATGAATAAGGAAGTTTCTGCGACAACGCCGGTCAGTATTGCGTGCACGGTCAACGGGCAAGCCGTGAGCTGCACAGCCATGGCGGACACGCCGCTATTGTTGATTCTTCGCAATGACCTGCTGCTGAACGGCCCCAAGTACGGTTGTGGGCTGGGTGAATGCGGCGCCTGCACCGTCATTGTCGATGGCAAGGCCGGGCGCTCCTGTGTGTTGCCGTGGGCCGGCATGTCCGGTCGCAACATCACCACGCTCGAAGGGCTGGGTTCCCGAACGCTGTTGCATCCGGTTCAGCAGGCGTTCATCGAGGAGCAGGCGGCCCAATGCGGCTATTGCCTCAATGGCATGATCATGACCACCAAGGCCCTGCTTGATCGTAACCCCGCTCCCAGTGATGAAGAGATACGGCGGGCGCTGGCGGCCAACCTGTGCCGCTGCGGCACTCACCTCGAAATTCTCAAGGCGGTGCAGCGCGCCGTTCAGCTTTGCCGGGAGTGCCCTCACTGTGACTGATGCAATTTCTACTGTTCCTACCCAGGCGCAACTGCGCGCACGCGATGGCGTTTTACTGGTGGTCAATCAGATTCAGCCGCCCTCAGGGCCTGTGCCCAAGGGCCAACAGCCGGTGCTCAAACCCATGGAGCTTGGGCTGTTTATTGCCTTGTGCGACAACGGCAAGTTCTATGCCTTCAACGGTCACGTAGACCTGGGCACCGGTATACAGACTTCATTGGCGCAAATCGTGGCAGAAGAGCTTGACCTGCGCATGGACCAATTGCGCATGGTGCTCGGCGATACTTCGCGGGCGCCTAACCAGGGTGCAACCATTGCCAGCGCCACCTTGCAGATCTCGGCGATTCCATTGCGCAATGCGGCGGCGGAGGCGCGCCGCTGGCTGCTGGAAGCGGCGGCGCAGCGCTGGGGTGTGGAAGTCGCCAGTTTGCGCATCGAGGCAGGCTGCATTCTGGGGCCGCAGGCCCGGCAGATTCCGTTCGAGGCGTTGATCAAGGGACTGCACGTTGAGCTGAGCATTTCGGGTAATGCGCCACTCAAGGCAGTCGAAGACTATCGACTGGTCGGGCAGAGTTCTTCCCGGATCGACATCCCAGCCAAGGCCACCGGTGAGTGCACGTTTGTCCATGACATGCGCGTGCCCGGAATGCTGCATGGGCGCATGGTTCGGCCGCCCTATGATGGCTACGACACCGGCCCTTTTGTCGGCACCAGTTTGCTCGGCGTCGATGAGTCTTCGATCGCGCACCTGCCCGGCATTGTGGCGGTGGTGGTTATCGGCGATTTTGTCGGCGTGGTCGCCGAGCGCGAGGAGCAGGCGATCAAGGCGGCGAATGAGCTCAAGGTCAGCTGGAAACCCTGGCAGCATCACCTGCCGGATCTGCAGAATGTCGAACAGGCGATTCGTGACAATCCGCACATCGAAAGGGTCGTGCACGACACCGGCAATGTCGATGCTGCGCTCGCCTCGGTCAACCGTCGATTGACTCGCAACTATCTGTGGCCCTACCAACTGCACGCCTCCATCGGGCCGTCCTGCGCGGTAGCCGATTACCATGCCGAGGGCACGCTCCTGTGGTCTGGCACGCAGAACCCGCACCTGTTGCGGGCGGATCTGGCCTGGCTGCTGGAGTGTGACGAACAACTGATCGAAATCATCCGCATGGAAGCCTCTGGCTGTTATGGGCGCAACTGCGCGGATGACGTGTGTGCCGATGCGTTGTTGCTTTCGCGGGCGGTCGGCAAGCCGGTGCGCGTGCAATTGACGCGTGCACAGGAGCACGTCTGGGAGCCCAAGGGCACGGCCCAGTTGATGGAGGTGGACGGCGGCATCGATGCTGCCGGCGATCTGGCGGTCTATGACTTTCGCACCAGCTATCCCTCCAATGGTGCGCCGAACCTCGCATTGCTGCTGACGGGCCGTATAGAACCTGTACCCGTTATTTATGAAATGGGCGACCGCACCTCCATTCCCCACTATGAGTACCCCGAGCTGCGCGTGCGCATCAATGATATGGCGCCTATCGTCCGGGCGTCCTGGTTGCGCGGGGTCTCGGCGCTGCCGAACGTGTTTGCCCATGAGTCGTATATCGACGAGCTGGCCTTCGAGGCCGGGGTTGACCCGGTAGAGTACCGCCTGCGTTACCTGCCGGACGAGCGCGCTGCCGAGCTGGTGCGCTCCACTGCCCAGCGGGCGGCCTGGACCCCGCGCACCGAGCCCTGCCAGACGCCGGCCGAAGATGGCGTGCTGCGTGGGCGCGGGTTTGCCTATGCGCGTTACGTCCACAGCAAGTTCCCGGGCTTCGGTGCGGCATGGGCTGCGTGGGTGGCGGATGTGGCGATCGACAAGGCCACTGGCGAGGTGGCGGTGACCCGGGTGGTGGTGGGGCATGATGCCGGAATGATGATCAACCCGGCCGGTGTGCAGCATCAGATCCACGGTAATGTCATACAGTCCACCAGCCGGGTGCTCAAGGAACAGGTGACATTCGAGGAATCGCGGGTGTCGAGCAAGGAGTGGGGCGGTTACCCGATTCTGACCTTTCCCGAGTTGCCGGCTGTCGATGTGATGATGATGCCACGTCAGAGTGAGCCACCCCTCGGGGCCGGTGAGTCCGCGTCGGTACCCAGCGCAGCTGCTATCGCCAACGCGATTTTCGATGCCACGGGCATTCGTTTTCGTGAGCTGCCGATTACGCCCGAGCGAGTGCTGGCAGCGCTCAAGCTCAAAGAACCAGCTGATCCTCAAGACCCGATTGGTTTGCCTTACGCTGCCCCGGTCAAATCGAAGCGGCGTAAATGGCTATTCGGCGGGGTCGCGGGCCTGTTCGGCGCAGCCATGGGCATTGGCCTGACGGCGATGCCGTGGCGCCTGGAAATTCCCAGGGTTGCAGCGCCCGCTGCGGGAACCTGGAGCGCCGCCACGCTGGAGCGTGGCCGGCTGCTGGCTGAAACGGGTGATTGTGCGGTCTGCCACACCGGCCCCAACGGCACTGTCAATGCCGGTGGGCTGGCCATGGACACACCGTTCGGCAAGCTCTATAGCAGCAATATCACTCCGGATCCGGCGACGGGTATTGGCAACTGGTCATTCAGTGCTTTTGATCGAGCCATGCGCCAGGGGGTCAGCCGTGATGGAAAACACCTGTATCCGGCTTTTCCCTACACGGCCTTTCGCAACATGAAAGAGGCCGACATGCAGGCGCTCTACGCCTACCTGATGTCCCAACCGGCGGTATCGAGCACGCCGCCGGCCAATAGCATGAGCTTTCCGTTCAATGTTCGCCCGTTGATGGCTGGCTGGAACAGTTTGTTTCTCGGCCGGGGTGAGTATCAGGACGTTCCCGGGCAGAGCGAGCAGTGGAACCGCGGCAACTACCTGGTCAATGGACTGGGGCACTGCGCGGCCTGCCATTCGCCGCGCAACCTGATGGGGGCAGAGAAGGGGGGGCGTGCGTTTCTGGCGGGCGCGGTTGTCGACGGCTGGGAAGCGCCACCGCTGGCGGGCATGGCTACAGCATCGGTGCCCTGGAGCGAAGAGCAGTTGGTCGAGTACATGCGCACGGGCTTCTCCAATGAGCATGGCGTGGCAGCCGGTCCCATGGGACCGGTGGTGTCCGGGTTGGCGACGCTGCCTGAAGCGGATGTTCGGGCGATTGCCAATTACCTGATATCGCTGCCGGGTGAAAAACTTGCCGCGCAGCGCACGCCGGCCAAGGTCAATGTGAGCCTGCGGGTGGCCGATCTGGCGGCAGGACGGAGGATTTTCGAAGGCGCGTGCCTGGGCTGTCACAGTGCCGCGCAAGGCGGCCCGGTTCTGTTCGGTGTCAGCCCGTCCATGGCGGCCAACACCAGCGTGCACAGTGAGCGGCCCAACAACCTGATCCAGGTGATTTTGCAGGGAATTGAAAGCCCGGCGAACGGTGACCTGGGGTACATGCCGGCGTTCAAGGCGAGTTTTTCCGACACTCAGGTAGCGGATCTGGTGGCGTACCTGCGGGCAGAGTTCGCCCCGCAGAAGTCTGCCTGGCCAGAACTGACCAAACAGGTTGCGTGGCTGCGTGCCAATCCGGGCAGCCATTGAGACAGACGCCTAGTGATCAATCTCCGGTGTTTTACGAAGGCCCCGTAACACCTGGTCGCACGCATAGCTCAACCATTGGTCCCTGGCATTCGGGCGGGTCAGGTCGGTGTCCAGGAACGCGCCCAGGGTGTGGAGGTTGGAGTTATAGAAATAACAAAGCGAGGAAATGAGCAGGTAGACATGATTGATTGTGACGTCTCGACGAAACAGGCCCTGTGACTGGCCAGATTCGATGATCGGCGCAAGATTACCCAGCGCTTCTCCGGAAAGGGCCTTGAGCACGGGTGACTTTCTGGAGTGGCTCGCCTTGTGCAGGTTCTCGGTGTTGAGGATGCTGATGAACTCCGGGTGTTGAATGTAGTAATTCCACACGAAACCAATCAATTGCTGCAGTGCGGCAACCGGGTCACTGAGATCGAAACGCTGGCGACCCTGCGCTTCGTTGAAGCTGCAGTAGATACTTTCCAGTACGCGGATGAACAATTGCTCCTTGCTTTTGAAGTAGTAGTAGATCATCCGGTCATTGGATTTTGCCAGTCTCGAGATTTTCTCGATGCGCCCTCCCGAGAAACCGTCCTGGCTGAAAACACGTATGGCGGCCTTCAGAATACGCGCACGGGTCAAGTCCGCTTGCTGGGCGCGGATTCCTGTATTTGATATGGGCATTGGCTCTCCTGGGCGTACGGATGATCCATGATACGACATGATGCAAAAAGGACTGGCGCGTCAACTCGCTAAAAATGTCCGATCAACCCGCTCTCAGGGCAAGCAGCCCCGACCAAAAGCGGTCGGTGAAACAGGGCCGCTACTGTCTCCATAAATGGGGCATTTCACCCACCCAACCGGGCGTTTACCACCTGATTTGAGGAATACTCCCCCCCTCACCTTTTCTCTCGCTTCAAACACTCAGAAATAGCTGGTTAATTCATTTGGATTTTTTTCCGCGCTATTGAAATGGCTCATTAGTTGCACCCCCCCTCGTACCCACAACCGCTGTCGTCCCGGACATCCTGGAGATGACTGGGTTTGCCGATTCGGCATGACGCGAGGGGTGAAAATTGAAACGCGGACACCACCATGCAACTCCATCGCCTCTTATGAGGAGCTTCCTATGAGTTCCATGATCAAGATTGGTATCGTTGATGATCACCCGCTGTTAAGGGATGGGGTCACAATGGCGCTGAAGAAAATAGCTGACTTTCAGGTGGTCGGACAGGGCGAGTCTGCCGATGATGCCCTGGAAATTGCCGCTCGTTCTGCTCCGGATGTTTTGCTGATGGATCTAAACATGCCGGGCGATAGCTTTGCTGCCGTGCGAGCGATCTCAGCTTCTTCGCCGGCAGTCAAAATTTTGATGCTGACGGTATCTGAGTCCATCGAGGACGCCTATTCCGCCCTCGAAGCGGGCGCGCAAGGATATGTGTTGAAAGGCATAAGCGGTCATGAGCTTGTACAAGCCATCAGAAATGTTGCCGGTGGTGAAACCTTCATTACACCCAAGCTGGCCAGCAAGCTGTTAAGCAATTTCAGAAAGCACGCCGGTGATAAGCAAAAGGTCGAGCTGACCCATCGCGAAGAACAAGTTATCCGGGAGGTATCGAAGGGCCTGACTAACCGCGAGGTCGCGATCAAGCTTGAACTCTGCGAGAAGACCATCAAGCACTACATGACGAATGTCATGTACAAGCTACGGGTTCGTAACCGGACGCAGGCAGTCGCAGCAGTGAGACGGCATTGGGAGAGTGACCATATACCTGGCTTATGTGGTGTTCTTCAACGCCGCGACTTGAATGACAACGGTAAGACAAGTAACGGGCGATAAGCGCTTGCGGTTACTTGGGTGCAACGATCATTTTGGCACGGTGATCAGATTTTGAACTGCGCCCTGGCTTTGGTACCGGCATGGGGCGCCGATTCAATGATGAATATTCCGCCGAGGGATTCGACGCGATAGCGCATGCCGACAAGGCCCAGATGAGTTCTACCTCGACCTGGTACACTCGGTTTTTCGGTTGAAATACCCACTCCCGCATCCTCGACTTGCACTTCCAGTAGCCCTTCGCAGTAAGAGGCACTGAGTTTTTGGCCTTTTCCACCGGCGTGAATATAGGCATTGTTCAATGCTTCCTGGGCGAAGCGGTAAATACAAATTTTATGCGCTATCGGTACATCCTCTGGAAGAGTATCAAGCTCCAGTTCGACTCGCGTCTCGGTTCGCTCTTCGTGCCGCTCGGCAAGCAATACCAGCGCATCGTGCAGGGTCAGATCATTGACTTCCGGAAGTGCCAGGCCGAGTGATATTTCCCGCACTTCGTTTAAAGCATCCTTACCGGCACGTCTGATCATTTCGAGGACTTCCCCATCTGAGGCGCCTTGCGAATCTTCGAGCTCTTCAAGGCGAAGGAGAATAAGAGACAACAGCTGAGCAGGACCATCATGAAGATCTGCCCCGATCCGACGAAGAGTGAGCTCATTGATTCTGGAGAATTCGCGATTAGCTGTAGTGACTTTGCGCTGAAGGGCGGCATTATTTGAGTGCAACTTTGCTTGCTCATGCATTCGCCATTCAAGTGCTGTTTCATGCTGCTTTATAATCTTGTCGTCACGCCGAACGATAAAAAATAACAGTAAAAGCATGGCCATCGTTGCTGTACCAACAATCGCCCATACTTTCTTGCGAACGTTATTTATTTCGCGCTGTAACGCTTCCGCGGTTTCGTAGAACTCACCCACCGCAATAATCTTTCCAGTACCCGCTTCGCGCAGTGGAGCAAAAATTTCATAGAACGGAATATTCAGGCTTCGCTCAAAAGCATCCTCAGTATCATCCTCAAAATCATTGTCCAGCTCTGTATAGATCTTGCCTGTCAGCGCCTGTGAGATCTCCTCTGTCGGAAAATGTTTTTGGACCGCGGATTTGTCGGCGCTGTAGACAATCGTGCCGTCTGGAAGCCAGATCTTCACCGAGACAACATGGGTACTGAACGAGGTGCTGGACAGCAGCTGATCAATGGTCTGAATAGTTCCATCGGGGAGTTCTTTGGCAGTGGTTAATCCTTGGACGAAAGGTTCGAGGAAGTTCTGCATATAACGCGCGCCCGTCTCTGCCGCCGTTTGAACCGTTGCTTCTTCGATACTCTGGCTTACGAGGTTTCCAACGAACGTCATGGTCAAACCCAGAATTATTGTGGCGCAGATTACGAACTGGGTTGAGCGGCTCAAATGGCGCAATTTCGCACGGGGGCCCTGGCTCCCGGGCACTCCGCTACTGGACGTTTGGCCAGTGTCTGATTCGACCAAGGTCTGATCCGAATCATTGACCAAGGTCTCAGAATTTGATTGGGCTTTCGTCTCTGTACACATCCGGGTAGCCCCTCAATACTCATTTTTAATGGAGTGTAGAGCTAGCGTTTGAGGTTGAAGGCGGGAGGCGCGATGAATAGTTCAAAAAGATTCTCGATCAATCTGGATCATCGCTATTTCCGGCAACAACGGCCGGGGGTTATTACCAATAGTGTGGCCGGCCATTCGCGCCCTGTACTGTCACCTTACGGCCATACAGGCCAGGATGTCTGCCCGCTGGGCATTCAAGTCGAACTCAGTTCACTTGAAATCTCTGTTGAGAAAACGTTCCAGTACAATTTTCAGTACGACAGTGTGGGTGTTCCACTCAATCAGAACCAAACCCATGGTTCTAATGATTTCCTGACTCCGCCACCAGGCGTGTGGAACCCGTCTCCAATACATACTAGTCAATTCGTGGTCGATGCCCGTTTGCTCATGGATAAAAGGCTTGTTGACGAAGCCGCATGGAGGCAGAACCGTGCCATCACCCCTCAGGAAGTCCCGGACTATGGCGATCTTCGCGAGCATATTCCGGCCAATGACTCTGATCGCTGGATGTGTGGCATCTGTGACAAGCCCCTTATGCCTGAGAGAGCTACATGGACAAATGCATAGAGCCCCGATACGTGACGAGGCCTTTAGTAAGTTGCACCTTCTATTCAACCTGCATTCATGGGCCGTCGCCTCCTTGATGCGCAACACCAGCCTGTAAATACGGTTGCCATGGGGCATTGATCCTCAGTTGAGCACTGCTGATCGCACGCGATTCAGTAAGGGCTCGGTGCGGCCGTGAAATCAGGTCCCGTCGTTCAATTTCTGTTTTTTGTTTATGGGGTTCAACACTAAACCACGCGTTTGCAGCCGTGTTTTATGCGTGTGGTTTCCTGACTAGTCAAGCATCGAGGAAACAGCCATGGCCAGCTTCATCAAGTCCGATCTTGAGTTCATTCTCGAACAAATTTTCATCGCTGAACGGAATGCGGCAGGCGCGAGTCTGGCTGACATGCTGCCGAACGTAGAGGTACCCTTCGGCCTGCGCACCGTCTCCGGCATCGACAACAACCTGGCCAATCCCCAGTTCGGTGCCGCCGACAATTTCTTTCCGCGCATGACGACGCCGGTGTTCAATACCGCGCAGGTCCAGCCGGTCGGCTTCTTCGGTCCCGCCGATCCTGGCGGAACCACGCCGACCTCCTACCTGCAGACCAGCGGTTTCGTCTTCGACTCGCAGCCGCGCACCATCAGCAACCTGATCGTCGACCAGACCGCCAACAATCCGGCGGCGGTCGCGGCCGCAGCGGCCAATCCGGATTCACAGGTGGTCACCAGCCCCGGGCTGGATGGCCTGTTCGGCACCGCCGATGACATTTCCGTCTTCCAGATCCCCAATATCACGCCGGACGCGGGCCTGACCGCGCCCTTCAACGCCTGGATGACCTTCTTCGGCCAGTTCTTCGACCACGGCCTGGACCTGGTCACCAAGGGCGGCAGCGGCACGGTGTTCATTCCGCTGCAGCCCGACGATCCACTGTTCGTGCCTGGCAGCCCGACTAACTTCATGGTATTGACGCGAGCCACCAATCTGCCCGGTCCCGACGGCATCCTCGGCACCGCCGATGACATCCACGAGCAGAGCAACACCACCTCGCCGTTTGTCGACCAGAACCAGACCTACAGCTCGCATCCTTCGCACCAGGTATTCCTGCGCGCCTATGAGCTCAACGCCGCCGGCGATCCGGTGGCCACCGGCAAGCTGATCGAGAACCGGACTGCCGGTGTCGACGGCATCCTGTTTACCGGTGACGACAGTTTGACGGGTGGCATGGCCACCTGGAAGGTGGTCAAGGCGCAGGCGAACGCGCTTCTGGGCATCAACCTCACCGATGCCGATTTCGACAACGTGCCGCTGCTGGCGACCGACGCCTATGGCAACTTCATCAAGGGGCCCAACGGCCTTCCGCAAGTCGTGATGAAGGGCGCGGATGGCATTGCCGGCACGGCCGACGACGTGCTCGTCGAGGGTAATCTGGCCGCACCCATCAGCCTGACGAACGCCGTGCGCACCGGCCACCAGTTCCTCATCGACATCGCCCACAGCGCCGATCCGACCGGCGGCTTGACGGCTGACGCGGACACCGTCATTGGCGGCCTGCAAGCGCCCGGCACCTACGACAACGAGTTGCTGGATGCGCACTACATCGCCGGCGATGGCCGCGTCAACGAGAACATCGGCCTGACCACGGTGCATTCCATCTTCCACAGCGAGCACAACCGGCTGGTTGACCAGACCAAGGCGACGGTGCTGGCCTCCGCCGACCTCGACTTCCTGAACAAGTGGCTGATGCCCGACGCCCAACTGGCAGCGTTGCCGGTGACGGCGGCCGACATCGCGGCCCTGCACTGGAACGGCGAGCGGTTGTTCCAGGCGGCCAAGTTCGGCACCGAGATGCAGTACCAGCACCTGGTGTTCGAAGAGTTCGCGCGCACCATCCAGCCGCAAGTGGACGTCTTCCTGGCACCCATGGGCAACGACACCACGATCGACCCGTCGATCGTCGCCGAGTTCGCGCACACGGTTTTTCGCTTCGGTCACTCGATGCTGGTGGAGACGGTCGATCGTTTCGATGCCAATTTCAACGTCGTCGGTGACGGCAATCCGATTGCCCCGGGCAATCAACAGACCGGCCTGATCGCGGCCTTCCTCAACCCGCTGGCATTTGCTGCGAGCGGCCCCACTCATGAGCAGGCGGCAGGCGCCATCGTACGCGGCCTGACCCGTCAGGTCGGCAACGAGATCGACGAGTTCGTGACCGACGCGGTGCGCAACAACCTGGTCGGTCTGCCGCTGGACCTGGCCGCCCTCAACCTGGCGCGCGGCCGCGACACCGGCATCCCGTCGCTGAATGAGGCGCGGCGCGAGTTCTACCACATGACCGGCGACAGCCAGTTGACCCCCTACACGAGCTGGGCCGATTTCGTGCAGCACATGAAACACCCGGAATCGCTGATCAACTTCATCGCCGCCTACGGCACGCATTCAACCATCACTAGCGCTACGACGCTGGCGGGCAAACGCGCCGCGGCTGCGGATCTGGTGCTCGGTAGCGCCACGGCGCCGGCTGATCGCCTGGACTTCCTGCACAGTACCGGCGCCTGGGCCAGCACCGCGGGTGCGGACGGTATTCTGAACACCGCAGACGACGTGACCACCACCGGCCTGGACTCCGTCGACTTCTGGATCGGCGGCCTGGCCGAGGAGAAGATGCCCTTTGGCGGCCTGCTGGGTTCGAGCTTCAACTTCGTCTTCGAAACCCAGTTGGAAAACCTGCAGAATGGCGACCGCTTCTACTACTTGGCCCGCACCGCAGGACTCAACTTCGGCACCGAGCTTGAGAACAATTCGTTCGCCAATCTGGTGATGCTCAACAGCGACGCAACACACCTGTCGGCTAACATATTCCTGACGCCGGCCTTCATCCTGGAGACCGACCCGACGCACCAGTTCAATCAGAGTGTGGTGGCCGGCCCGGACGGCATCGTCGGCACGCTCGACGATCTGCCCGCCAACGCCGACCCCTTTGGCCCGTCGGAGCACCCGATCGGCTCACCACGGATTGACCATTTCACGCCGCTGGTGATCCGCGACAACCCCGCCACAGTGGGCCCGGATACCAACTACCTGCACTACACCGGCGGCGATACGGTCGTGCTGGGTGGCACGGTCGGCAACGATATCCTCATTGCCGGCGACTCGGACGACGACACCGTCTATGGCGACGCCGGCAACGACCGGCTCGACGGCGGCTACGGCAACGACAACGTCTTTGGCGGTGCCGGCGACGACATCATCACCGACATCGGCGGCAGCGACACCCTGCGCGGCGAGGACGGCAACGACGTCATCCAGGCCGGCAACTCGACCCTCGGCCTCAACAACCTGGTCTTCGGCGGCGCTGGCAAAGACTTCATCATCACCACCGAAGACATCACCATGACCTTCGCCGGCGCGGGCGACGATTTCATCCTCGGCGCCAAGGTCAACCTCGCGCCGACCGGCAACGAAGGCGACGACTGGATCGAGGGCGGCACCCAGGACGGTGCGCCCGGCGATAACATGAGCCCGACCTTGTCCGACGATGTGCCCGGCAACGACATCTTCATCGGCACCGGCGGATTCGATGAAATGATCGGCGAGGGCGGCGACGACACCTTCGTCGCCAGCGACGCTCAGGACAAGATGGACGGCATGTCCGGGTTCGACTGGACCACCTACAAAAATGACAAGTTCGGCGTGACCGTCGACATGGTCACCCCGTTCTTCAGTCCCTATCACCCGGTGGCCGATGCCGCGGGCAATATCGTGGGTGCGGTGGCGCAATCGCCCGATGCGGTCTATGACCGGTTCGCGGAAGTGGAGGGCCTGTCGGGGTCGGCCTTCGCCGACTTCCTGCGCGGCGATGAACAAAACGCAGCCATCATCGCCAACATCACGGCCAGGGGCAGCATCCTCACCAACTTCGATCTCGTCAGCGGCCTGCGGGCCTTCGTCGGCAGCGCCGGATTCGGTGCCGACGGTATCGGGGGGACGGCCGACGATCAGTTCGGCGCGGGCAACATCATCCTCGGCGGCGATGGCAGCGACATCATCGAAGGCCGTGGCGGTAGCGACCTCATCGACGGCGACAGTTGGCTCAACGTGCGCATCAGCGTGCGTCAGAACGTGGATGGCACCGGGCCGGAGATCGCCAGCTTCGACAGCATGACGCCGATGATCCCGCTCATGCTGAACGGTACCTACAACCCCGGCCAGCTCGTCGCCGTGCGCGAAATCCTGCCCGGTACATCCGCAGGCGGGGCTGCGTTTGACACCGTCAACTTCCTGGGCCCTCTGGCGAACTACACGATCGCCGTCAACGGCATCGTCGTCGATCCCGCCATTCCCCTCGATATCGCCGGCACCGACATCGTCACCGTGACCGACAATGTAGGCAAGGAAGAAACCGACCGTCTCACCCACATCGAGCGGCTGCAGTTCTCCGATCAGGCAGTGGTCCTCGTGCAGGGGGTCAACGCCGAGCCTGTGGGTGCACTGACGGTCGATAACACCGCACCGACCGTTGGCCAGACGCTGACCGTGTCGGCGGCAGGCATCACCGATGACGACAACGCGGGCGGGGGGATCAACAATTCCATCAGTTACATATGGCAGGTTGAAGCGGCACCGGGCTCGGGCGTCTTCGAGGACATCATCCTCGGGCCAGGCCGCATCGGTCTCGGATTTACAAGAGCGGACGCGCCCACTCTCACGGTGACGTCGGATCTTGCCGGCCTGGCAGTGCGCGTCAAAGGCATCTATGCGGACGATAATGGCGTGACCGAGCAGGTATTCTCGGCACCGACCACGGCAATAGTGGCCGCGGCGCCGGCCCCCGCACCGGCGCCTTCGCTGATCGATCCGCAGACCACTGCCCCCAGCAACGGTGTGCGTTACACGCAATCCGACCTGGCGTTCATCCTTGACCAGATCAAGATCGCGGAACACAACGCGGCGGGTGAGAACCTGGTTTCTCTGCTGCCGAATATACGGATGCCGTTCGGTTTGCGCACGGTCGAAGGGACGGAAAACAACCTGCTTCATCCCGAGTTCGGTGCTGCCGATAACGTATTCCCGCGCCTGACCACGCCGGACTTCCGCACGGCCGACGCCGGCACGAGCTACACCCAGACCAGCGGCCTGGTGATCGATTCGCAGCCGCGCACCATCAGCAACCTGATCGTCGACCAGACCGCCAACAACCCGGCGGCGGTCGCGGCCACCTTCGATCCGGGTCTGGATGGCATCCTTGGCACGGCTGACGATGTCTTGAAGGTCGGTGCACAGGTGGTTACCGGTACCCGCACCGATGGCACGACGTTCCAGACCTTCTTCGACCCGAACGTGAGCCCCGACGCGGGCCTGACCGCGCCCTTCAACCAATGGATGACCTTCTTCGGCCAGTTTTTCGACCATGGACTGGACCTCGTCACCAAGGGCGGCTCGGGCACCGTGTTCGTTCCGCTGCAGCCGGATGACCCGCTGTTCGTGCCCGGTAGCCCGACCAACTTCATGGTGCTGACGCGTGCCACCAATCAGCCCGGTCCCGATGGCATTCTGGGCACGGCCGACGACATCCACGAGAACACCAACACCACCTCGCCGTTTGTCGACCAGAACCAGACCTACAGCTCGCATCCCTCGCATCAGGTGTTCCTGCGCGCGTACGAGTTCAACGCTGCCGGTGATCCGGTGGCCACCGGCAAGTTGATCGAGAATCGTGATCTGGGCGCCGATGGCGTGTTCGGTACGGCCGACGACGTCGGGATCGGTGGCATGGCCACCTGGAAGGTAGTCAAGGCGCAAGCCCATGATCTGCTCGGCATCAATCTCACCGATGCCGATTTCGACAACGTGCCGTTGCTCGCGACCGACGCCTACGGCAATTTCATCAAGGGCCCCAACGGCTTTCCGCAGGTCGTGATGAAGGGGGCGGATGGCATTGCCGGCACGGCCGACGATGTGCTCGTCGAAGGTAATCCGCTGGCGCCCATCAGCCTGGTCGATGCCGTGCGCACCGGTCATGCCTTCCTCAACGACATTGCGCACACTGCCGTTCCGGTGGACGGCCAGACCGGCGCAGCGCTCCTGCCTGATGTAGACACCGTCGTCGGCGGGCCGGTAGCCGCCGGCTTCTACGACAACGAACTGCTGGATGCGCACTACATCGCTGGCGACGGCCGGGTCAACGAGAACATTGGCCTGACCACCGTCCATTCCATCTTCCACCATGAGCACAACCGCCTGGTCGATCACACCATGGCGGTGGTCCTGGCGACAGCGGCAAGTGGCGATGTGTCGTTCCTGAACGAGTGGCTGCTGACGCCCGTCACTGCCGTTCCTGCCGACACCTCGACCCTCGACTGGAACGGCGAGCGCCTGTTCCAGACCGCGAAGTTCGGCACCGAGATGCAGTACCAGCACCTGGTGTTCGAGGAGTTCGCGCGCACGATCCAGCCGATGGTCGATCCCTTCTTCGCCCCGGGCCAGGTGTACGACACCGCGATCGATCCGAGCATCGTTGCCGAGTTCGCGCACACCGTCTATCGCTTCGGGCACTCGATGCTGCTGGAGCAGGTCGACCGGCTGGATCCGAACTTCGCCTCAAGCGATATCGGGCTGATTCAGGCCTTCCTCAACCCGATCGCGTTCGCGGGCAGCGGTCCGACCCCGGAACAGGCGGCCGGTGCCATCGTGCGCGGCGTGACCCGCCAGGTAGGCAACGAGATTGACGAGTTCGTCACTGAAGCCCTGCGCAACAATCTGCTCGGCCTGCCGCTCGATCTGCCTGCCATCAACCTGGCGCGCGGCCGCGATACCGGCATTCCGTCGCTGAACGCGGCGCGGCGGGAGTTCTATCTGCCTACTGGCGACGCAGAGCTGAAGCCTTACACCAGTTGGGCCGATTTCGTGCAGCACATAAAACATCCGGAATCGCTGATCAACTTCATCGCCGCCTACGGCACGCACTCGACCATCACCGGCGCCATCACGCTGGCGGACAAGCGCGCAGCGGCTGCGGACCTGGTGTTAGGCGGCGCGACTGCACCGGCCGACCGTGTCGACTTCCTGAACAGCACGGGAGCCTGGGCCAGCACCGCCGGTGCGGACGGTATTCTGAACACCGCAGACGACGTGACCATCACCGGCCTGGACAACGTCGACTTCTGGGTTGGCGGGCTGGCCGAGGAGAAAATGCCCTTTGGCGGCATGCTCGGCTCGACCTTCAACTTCGTCTTCGAGAACCAGATGGAGAAACTCCAGGACGGAGACCGCTTCTACTATCTGGAGCGCACCGCCTCGATGGACTTTGGCGCGGAGCTTGAGAACAACACGTTCTCCGCGCTGGTCATGGCCAATACCGACGCAACACACCTCTCGGCCAGGGTTTTCCTGACGCCGGCTTACACTCTGGAGGTCAACCAGGCGAACCAGTACAACCCGAGTGTGGTGGCCGGGCCCGACGGCATCGTCGGCACGATCGATGATCTGCCAGTCACCGCCGATCCGTTTGGTCCGTCGGTCCACCCGATTGGCTCACCGCGCACTGATTTTCTCACGCCGCTGGTGATCCGCGACAACCCCGGCACAGTGGGCCCGGATACCAACTACCTGCACTACACCGGCGCTGATACGGTCGTGCTCGGCGGCACGCCCGGCAACGATATCCTCATTGCCGGCGACTCGGACGATGACACTGTCTATGGCGATGCCGGTAACGACCGGATCGATGGCGGCTACGGTAACGACCAACTCCTTGGCGGTACCGGTGACGACATCATCACCGACATCGGCGGCGACGACGTCATCCACGGCGAGGACGGCAACGACGTCATCCAGGGCGGCAACGGCCTGAACCTGATCCTCGGCCAGGCCGGCCAGGACTTCATCATCACTGGCGAGGACGCGGCCGACAGCAGTGGCGGCCTGGGCAACGACTTCATCCTCGGCAGCAAGGCGAACGAGTTCGCGCGCGGCGGTGAAGGCGACGACTGGATCCAGGGCGGATCCGCCGATGGCGTTGCCGGCGACAACTTCGACCCATTCGGCAACGATCCGATCATTGGCAACGATGTCTTCATGGGCGATGGCGGACCGGATAACTTCGATGGGGAAGGCGGTGATGACATCATGGTCGGCAGCCCCAGCGAGGCGGACCGTTTCATCGGGTTCTCCGGTTACGACTGGGCGACCTACAAGGACGATCCGGTCGGCGTGACCATTGGCCTCAACTCCAGTCAGCGCTTCTTCGATCAGCCGGCGGTGCCCGGTTCCACCGCGTCGATCCTTGCCCGGTTGGACCTGGTGGAAGGGCTGTCGGGATCGGCACACGCCGATTTCCTCAGCGGCGATGATTCCACCGCGGTAACGCTCGCTATCGCTGGCGCCACGGGCAGCGTGCTCACCAACTTCGACCTCATCAGTGGTCTGCGGGCGTTCGTCGGCGCCGCTGCTGCTGGCACCGATGGCATCGTGGGTACTGCAGACGATAAGTTCGACGGGGGCAACATTATCCTGGGTGGTGCCGGCAGCGACGTCATCGAAGGCCGTGCCGGCGATGACCTCATCGATGGCGACAAGTGGCTCAACGTGCGCATCAGCGTGCGGCAGAACATCGATGGCACCGGGCCGGAAATCGCCAGTTTCGACAACATGACGCCTCTGGTTCCGCTGATGTTGAACGGTACCTATAACCCCGGCCAGCTCCAGGTCGTCCGTGAAATTCTGACGGCGACCGGTCCCGACTTCGACACGGCGCTGTTCTCCGGCAATTTGGCGGATTACACCGTGATTGAAAACGTCAACGGCACCTATACGGTCATCGACAGTGTCGCTGGCAGGGACGGGACCGACACCCTCAGCAATATCGAGCGGGTGCAGTTCTCCGATCAGGCGATCGTGCTTGGCGGTTTGAACTCGGCGCCAGTCGGTTCGCTGAGGATCGACGATCCTACGCCTGCCGTCGGCCAGGTGCTGACGGTATCGGCGGCAGACATCTCTGATGCCGACAATACCGCGACCGGCGGCGCGATCACCAGTCCCATCAGTTTCTTCTGGCAGTTCGAACCGAGCCCGGGCTCGGGCGTCTTCGAAGACATCACCTTCTTTGCCGCCGGGGAGGTCGCGCGCGCGGAGGGTACGACCGTCACGGTGGGCACGGAACTCAGGGTCCCACCACCGGCGACCCTCATCGGTGCCGTGCCGGCTATCCCGCAACTCGTCGTGCCAACCGGACTGGCTCTGCGCGTCAGGGCAGTCTACAAGGACGCCAATGGCGTGCTGGAGGAGGTGTTCTCGGCGCCGACCGCACCGATCACGCCGGCCGGTACCGGCACCGTCAATGTCCTGCCGGTTGGAGCGGTGCTGATCAGCGATACGACTCCGACGCCAGGCTTTGCCTTGACCGCCACGGATGCGTTCACCGACGCCAACGGGACCACGACTTCGGTGATTACCCATCAGTGGCAGGTGGGGAGCGGTGCGATTTTTACCGACATCGCCGGCGAGACGGGCACGACCTTCACGCCCAGCTCGGCGCAGACCGGTCAGCAACTGCGTGTCGTCGCGAGTTACGTCGATGACCTCGGCACACTCGAGCGGGTCACTTCTGCCGCAACGACAGTGGTCGGCGAACTGTTTGTCGGTACCGCGGGTGTCGACATATGGACCGGCACGATAGGCGACGACTTGGCCAGCGGAGGTGATGGCAACGACATCCTGAACGGCTTGGGCGGCAACGACATCCTCAATGGTGACGCAGGCAATGACATTCTCATCGGGGGTACGGGTGCCGACACGATGGCCGGCGGTGTTGGCGACGATGTCTACGAAGTCACCGACCTTGGGGACGTGGTGACCGAGCTCGCCGGTGCCGGCAACGACACGG